>DASYYO010000306.1:0-11849 GCA_035933805.1 Acidobacteriaceae bacterium
GACTATGGTAATGGGCAGCCCGGGAGATGCAAGAGGCCTCGGGTGGTTCTGGCCTGTGAATCGGGGGAAGGTGTAGGTTATGACGATCGGAAGTGAGAAGCGCTCTCCGGGCCGGAATGCCGTTTGGCCGAGGAGCATGCCGCCGGGAGGCAAGGTGGCATCTTTTGTGGGGGTTGGACACTCTGAATGAATGCACGGCTCCCCCGTCTGCGCGCTCTGAAGGGGCGTCGGATTTGACAGGAGAGAGAACGAGGATGCGCATATCGAATGCTGCTGTGAGGGGAGTTCTGCTGGGCTGCCTTTGGATCGGAGCGTGTGCTCCGGGATGGGCCCGGTTCCAGCCGGTGACCTGCAAGAACCGTTTTACGGAGCAACAGGAGATCGCCGAAGGCAAGAAGGTTGCCGCGCAGGTGTACCAGCAGATGCCGGTGCTCCCGGACAGCTCTCCGGTGTCGCAGTACATACAGCAGCTTGGAGCGAAGCTGGTGAGCTACGCGCCGGGATACAAGTGGCCCTACAACTTCCACGTGGTGGCCTCGCAGGATATCAACGCCTTCGCGCTGCCGGGCGGCTCAGTCTTTGTGAATCTCGGCACGATCCAAGCCGCGGATACGGAGGCGCAGTTGGCCGGGGTGATGGCGCACGAGATCTCCCATGTGGTGATGCGGCACTCGACCTGCAACCTGACCAAGCAGCAGACGTACGGGACGCTGGCGGCTATCGGGCAGCTGGGGGCGTCGATTCTGCTGGGCGGCGGCGCGTTGGGAAGCGCTGTTTCCCAGGGAATCGGCCTGGGCACGGGGCTGGGATTTCTCAAGATGTCGCGGGAGGATGAGAAGCAGGCCGACCTGCTGGGGGTGGGCATTCTCTATGACGCAGGCTACGATCCGCGAGGTCTGCCGCAGTTCTTCGAGACGATCGAGGGGAAGTACGGCAAGGGCGGAGCGCAGTTCCTGAGCGACCACCCGAACCCGGGAAACCGGACCGAGTACGTGGATCAGGAGATCGCTACGCTGCCGCGGCGGGCGGACTGGAAGGTGACTTCGCCGGAGTTTAAGCAGATCCATGCGCTGGCGATGAAGGAGAAGGGGTATACCGCGAAGGAAGTCCAGGCCGGAGTTTGGCGAGGGGCGGGACGCTACGCCGCCGGGCCGGGCGGGTCGGCGCAGGTGATCAGCGCGCCCGGAGGCGGGCAGGCGAGCGGGCAGGAGAGCGGCACCGTGCGCTTGAGCAGGACAGCGCTGGGAATCGGCGGCCGCATGACCTCCTACCAGGGCAGCCGGTTTACGCTGAACTATCCGGCAGGGTGGCAGAAGAGCGAAGGGCAGGACGGCAGCGTGGCCTTTGCGCCGCCCAACGGCGCGGGTCAGACGGGGATCTCCTACGGCGTGCTGATCGATACCGCCAGCCTGCAGGGCGGCGCGGCCGATTCTGCTTCTCTGGAGCAGGCCACCACCGCCCTGGTCGAGCAGCTCAGCAAGCAGAATGCAGGTCTGCAGCAGATTGGGGAGATGACGTCGCTGAAGGTGGGCGGCCAGGCGGCGAAGGCTGTGGAGCTGCGGGGTCAGTCGCCGGTCACGGCAGGCGGTTCGGCGCTGCCGGAAAGGGACTGGCTGGTGACCGTGGCCCGGCCGGACGGGAATTTGAATTACCTGGTGTTTGTCTCGCCCGAGCCGGATTTTGCTACGTTGAAGCCAACCTTTTCTGCCATGGCGCAGAGCTTTCGCCCGCATTAGTAAAGTGGTTCCGGTTGGAGTGTAGGCGGCGGAGGTGTCCCGTTCCAGTCAGACCGTAGGTGGTTCCTGGCTTTTCAAGGCTCTTCTCGGAGTTTTGGAAAAGCACAGAAGCCTGAGGTGCAGGCTCATGCGCTACGGCGAGACCGTCCAGGACGAGCTCGATTCAAACGATTCCACGACGGCTTGCAGCGTGGGAAGGGCCTGCTCTCGATCCGGCTACCAGAGCTTCCAGGGCGGCGAACCCGAGGCCCACAGCTTCTCCAGCAGAACTTTGTCGTGCAGCGTGTCCATCGGCTGCCAGAACCCGGCGTGCTTGTAAGCCGAGACCTGGCCCTCGCTGGTGAGAGTTTCAATGGGCCCGCGCTCAAAGGTCGTCGCATCGCCTTCGATGTACCGGCCAACCTCGGGCGACAAAACGAAGAACCCTCCGCTCACCCACAGGCCGTCGCCCTTCGGCTTCTCGGAAAAGCTGGTCACCTGCCGGTTCTGGTCGATCTGCAGCGCGCCGAATTTGCCCACCGCCTGGGTTGCCGTCAAAGTGACTATTTTTTTCTCGCGCCGGTGGAACTCGATCAGCTCGCGGATGTTCACATCCCCGACGCCGTCTCCGTAGGTCAGGCAGAAGGACTCGTCCTGCTGTACGTAAGGCAGCACCCGCTTGATCCTGCCCCCGGTCATCGAATCCGTGCCGGTATCCACCAGCGTCACCCGCCAGGGCTCGCAGTCCGCCGAGTGGGTCTGGATGGAGTTCTTCTGCAGGTCGATCGTCACATCCGCATTGTGCAGAAAGTAGTTGGCGAAGAACTCCTTGATCATGTAGCCCTTGTAGCCGAGGCAGATGACAAAGTCGTTCACTCCATAGTGCGAATAGATCTTCATGATGTGCCAGAGGATCGGGCGGCCGCCGATCTCCACCATCGGCTTTGGCCGGGCGGAGGTCTCTTCCGCCAGCCGGCTGCCCAGACCGCCTGCAAGGATCACTGCCTTCATCGTTCTCTCCGCTCCCGCACCGCCGCAGCCTCAGGGCCGCGGCATTGTGACCTCGTACAGCATCCGGTCTTTATACCCATGAGGAAAGCTGCCCAGCAAGCGCACATCCGCGCCATCGGCGAGCAGCTTGCGCAGCAGCCAGTCCTCCGGGTAATCGTAGGTGCCGTAAACCAGAAACTTTGAATGCCGTTCGACGAACTCCGGGTACGGCGTGACATTGGCCCGGATCGGGAAGACATGCTTCAGCCCTCCGAAGCCCTCGAAGATGGTCGCGTGCGAGTACTGCACGGCTGACTGCAGATCGGTCAGGTAGTAGACGCGGGAGAGAAACTCGGCGCTCTCCCGGCTGTTCATCTCAAGAAACGTCAGGCCGCTCGCATCCACAAAGGGAAGGTCCGGCTTGATCTGCGAGAAAGGCGCGGGGAAGTTGCCGCTCAGATCGAAGCTATCGGGCGGAGGAGGCTCGATCCAGTTCTGCAGACGAGTGGCAACCGTCATCGGCGGAATGATTCCCAGAGCCAGGATGCAAGCCGTCAGCAGTCCCGCAGCGCGGTTCGTTCCTGTCCAGGAGGCAATCAGCCACGGAACCACGAGGCCGGCCCCGAAGATGGCCGCCATTCCATAGCGGTCGAAGTAGGCGGCATGCGACCGCATGAACTCGAGCGCAATGATCAGCGGAACCAGCAGCAGATAGACGGCGAAGGTTGCCTCCGCGGCCGTGAACCGCGAGCCGCCGGCAGCCGGCGCGTTCTGCAGCTCCAGGTTCTGCAACTTCAGGTTCTGTAGCTTCAGCAGGATGATCGCGATCATCGCCGCCGCCAGCAGCGAGGCCAGTTCCACCCACACCGCGCCGTAGCTCTCGGCCACGCGCAGCAGCGAGGACTGAAAGGCCGAGGGGAAGGCTCCGGAGCCATGGTTCTGGAATAAGGGAAAGTACAGCAGTCCGCTCGAGAGCGGCAGGACCAGGCAGATCCAGAGCGGCCAGTCGGGCCTGCGCCGGCGGGCGAACCGCGCGATCTCGGCAAAGAAGAGCCCGCCATAGGCCACTAGGGCGAGCACGTGGCTCAGCAGCATGCCAAAGCCGCCGAGCACGAGCAGCAGCAGCCATGGCCAGCGCGCGCGCCTGTGCTCCTCGATCGCCCGCTGCCAGCTCACCGCGGCCAGGCCGAGAAAGGCGAGCACCAGCGCGTAGGGCCGGGCCTCAAAGGAATAGGCCTTGTACACGCTCCCCAGCAGAACCAGCGCGCCGGCCATGCCGTAGACCCGCGAGAGACGCCGGGCGACAAATGCATAGAGGCACAACGCGGCGAGAAAGAACGCCACCATCGACGGCAGCCGCAGAGAGAGCATGCCGGGGTGCATCACCCTGAAGACCAGCCGCGTGATCACATACGAGAGCGGTGGGTTGAGATCGACCGTCTGCGTCCAGCGCAGCATCTCGCCGAAGGTCGGCGCCTGCGCGATATAGAAGGTGAATAACTCGTCGTGCCAGGGCGGCCGCAGACGGACGTGCTGCTGGAGATACACGAGATAGAACGCCAGAATGAGCAGCAGCCCCGTCCAGGGATGCGCCTCAACAAGGGAGGCCGCCGCTTCGAGACCGCCGGCAATCGTGCCGCGAAGGCTGCGGGCGCTCCGGCCGCGCGTCTCCCGGGGATCGGTTTGCAACTCATCGGTGGAGTTCATTGGCCTCTGCCGGGGATCGGACCGTACCCGCTCACTACCGCGCAATTGCAATCAGGTTGGTTTGCCGTTTGGCAAAGTTGGTGATCGTCTCCACCGTGTGGTCCAGCATGGCCTCGGTGAGGCCCGGATAGACGCCGGTCCAGAAGACATTCCGCATTACGAAATCGGTGTTCTTCAGCTCGCCGGCAATGCGGAACTCCGCTTCCTGGTAGGCCGGCTGGCGCACCAGGTTGCCGCCGAAGAGCAGCCTGGTACCGATCTTCTGCGATTCCAGCTCGCGAATCAGGGCCTCGCGGCCAAAGGGCGCGTCTTCGCGCACTCCGATGGGGAAGCCGAACCAGCTTGGCTGCGCCTCCGGGGTGCTCTCGGGCAGCACCAGCACATCTTCGAGCGGTTTGAGCCGCTCATAGAGATAGGCGAAGTTCTTCCGCCGCGCGGCGAGAAAGCCGGGCAGCTTCTCCATCTGGCTCAGCCCGACGGCCGCCTGCATGTCGGTCATCTTGAGGTTGTAGCCGATGTGCGAGTAGCTGTACTTGTGGTCGTAGCCGCAGGGCAGCTCGCCCAGCTGCCAGTCGAACCGCTTGCCGCAGGTGTTGTCTTTGCCGGGCTCGCACCAGCAGTCGCGGCCCCAGTCGCGGAAGGACTCGACCAGCGTCTTCAGCAGAGGCGAGCCGGTCAGCACCGCGCCACCCTCGCCCATCGTGATGTGGTGCGCGGGATAAAAGCTCACCGTCGCCAGATCGCCGAAGGTGCCCACCATCTTTCCCTTGTAGCTCGCGCCCAAGGCGTCGCAGCTATCTTCCACCAGCCAGAGATTGTGTTTTTTGGCAAAGCTCGCCACCCGGTCGAGATCATAAGGATTGCCCAGCGTGTGGGCGATCATGATGGCGCGCGTCCGGCTGCTCAGCGCCCCTTCCAGCAGCGTGGCATCCGCCTGGTAGGTGGGAACGGTAATGTCGATGAAGACCGGAACGCAGCGGTTCTGCAGGATAGGGTTTACGGTCGTGGGAAAACCCGCGGCCACCGTAATCACCTCGTCGCCGGGCAGCAGCCGGCGATCGCCCAGCTTGGGCGAGGTCAGGCAGGAGAAGGCCAGCAGGTTGGCCGACGAGCCGGAGTTCACCAGCGATGCACCGCGCAGGCCGAAGTAGCGGGCAAACTGGCGCTCGAACTGAGCGGCGAAGCGGCCCGTTGTCAGCCAGCAGTCCAGCGAGGCATCGATCAGGCTGCGCAGGTCGGCCGCATCGAGCACCTTGCCCGAAACCGGCACCGGGCTCTCGCCGGGAACAAAAGGCCGGGTTTTGAACTTTTGATCGAAGTACCGGGTGGCCAGCTCCAGGATCTGCTCGCGCAGCTCCTCAGTGCTTTCCCCGCCAGCGGACTCGGTTCCCAGGGCCCGGTTGGTCTCGCTCATCCACCCATGCTAAACCATGGCGCAAGCGGCTCAGCCAATGGACGCAAGCGGCTCAAGCGACAGGCGCAAGCCGCTCAGGCCGGTCAGGGATCCACCTCGGGGAGGGGAAAGCCGTGCCAGGCCGCGGTGCGGCGGATGGCCTCGCGCAGCCCGATGCCCACCTCCAGGCCCAGCTCGCGGCGCACCCTCTCGATGGAAGGCACATACTGGGAGAGCGGCGCTCCCGCGACCGGCGCCCGCGCCACCCGCACCTCGATGGCCGGGTCCAGAGCCTGGGCCACCTCCCTGGCCAGCGCGTGGATGCTGACCGCATGATCGGAGCCGACGTTGTAGGCCCTTCCCGAGGGCGCCCGGAGCAGCAGGGTCCACAGCCACACGGCAAGATCGGCGGCATATAGATAGGAGCGCATCGGGGTTCCGTCGCCGCTCACCAGGATCGGGCCGCCGCGCATCGCGTCGCGCAGAAAGTTGCCGATGGCGAAGTGGGCATCGAGCGGAAGATGCGCGCCGGTGAAGGCGAAGCAGCGCGCCACCTTGCATTCGAGTGCTCCGCTCGCGGCATAGAGACCGCACAGCGTCTCGGCGGCGCGCTTTCCCTCGGCATAGGCTGTGCCGGGCTGGAGCAGCTCGGGGGCGCCGGCATAGTCCTCGGGAAGATGGCTGAGCGCGGCGGGCTGCCGTCCGTAGACCGCGCCCGAGCTGGTGAAGAGAAAGCCGGCCGCGCCCCCCGACCGGGCCAGCTCCAGGCATCGCTTCGTGCCTTCGACGATGGTGGAGAAGAGCGCCAGCTCGTCATGCGCCACCGTATCGGTGGCCGCGTGGATGACGTAGGCGAAGCCGCCGGAGGGGAAAGCAAAGTCGCGCACATCGCCGGCCACGAGCTCGATCGCCGGGTCGGCAGCGAGGTGCGGGCACCTGGCGCGAAAGTTCTCCGGCGAGCGGGTCAACACCACGGCGGCGGCGTCGAGATTCATCTCCCGGTTGGCCGCCAGCAGGCTTTCGAGCAGCCAGCACCCGAAGAAGCCGGTTCCCCCGCTCAGAAAGAGGCGCCGTCCGCGGAGCCGCTGCCACAGCGGCTCAGTCCGCTCCAGTACATAGCGCAGGTCCTGTTCGGCGATCGGCGGGGCCGCAACGGGCGGGGCTGTCTTCATGGCGTCGGTGCGGCTGCCGGGCGGCTCCGTCCCCAGAGTAGTAACACCGGACCCGGGAAACGGATCGCCCAGCAGGGCGCGATGTGCGATTATAAACGTGCATCCGGGCTCGCCCCCTTTCCGCCGGCATCTCGCCGGGGCGGGCGGCTCAGGTGGTCCTCAGGGCTCCAGCACTCTCATGCGAATCGCCGTCCCCCAAAGGCGAAGACTTCTTTGAGGTACGGGACTGGCAACACTCTCGTTATCCGAAGGAACGGCCTCTCGCGCTGTTCCGGGAATGAAGGCTGAGAATGACCACAAGCACAGGCAGCGTACGGATCGGCAACAAGACCGTTGGGGAAGGACACCCCTGCTACATCATCGCCGAGATCGGCATCAACCATAACGGCAACATCGACATCGCCAAGCGGCTGGTCAGCGTGGCCGTCGCCGCCGGCTGCGACGCCGTCAAGTTCCAGAAGCGCACCATCGACGTGGTCTACACCGCCGAAGAGCTGGCCAAGCCGCGGGAGAATCCCTTCGGCCCGACCAACGGCGACCTGAAGTACGGCCTCGAATTCGACGAAGAGGACTTCGCCGAGCTGGACGCCTTCTGCCGGTCGGTCAAGATGCCCTGGTTCGCCTCCTGCTGGGACGAGGGTTCGGTTGACTTCATCGACAGCTTCAACGTTCCCTGCTTCAAGATCGCCTCGGCGTCGCTGACCGATCATCACCTGCTGCGCCATACCCGCGCCAAAGGCAAGCCCATCATCCTCTCCACCGGCATGAGCACCTATGAGGAGATTGACCGGGCGATCGAGGTGCTGGGCAAAGACGACCTGGTCGTCATGCATAGCTGCAGCACGTATCCGGCGTACTACGAGGAGCTGAACCTGCGCGTGATTCCCACCATGCAGCAGCGCTACGGCGTGCCCATCGGCTACTCCGGGCATGAGACCGGCATTCCGTCCAGTGTGGCGGCGGCGGTGCTGGGCGCCTGCAGCGTGGAGCGTCACATCACGCTCGATCGCTCGATGTGGGGCAGCGATCAGGCCGCGTCGCTCGAGCCGAACGGCATCAGCCGCCTGGTTCGCGATATCCGCCTGATCGAGCAGTCCATGGGCGACGGCGTCAAGCGGGTCTACGAGCGCGAGATGCCCATCATCAAGAAGCTGCGCCGCGTTGGAGCTGCCGTTTCTTGAACCTGAGGGGAATCAAAGCCATCGCGCTCGATGTGGACGGGGTGCTCACCGACGGCGGCATCTGGTGGGGACCCGATGGAGGGGAATGGAAGAGATTCCACTTCGCCGACGTCATGGGAGTTTCGCTGGCCCGCAAGGCCGGCTTCCTGATCACGCTGATCTCCGGCGAGGATAGCCCACTGGTCGATCGTTTTGCCGCCAAGCTCAAACTCACCGAAGTGACCAAGGGCTGCGCCCAGAAGGACGCGGCCCTGCGCGGCTTCGCCGAGCGCCACCAGCTGGCGCTGGCGGAGATCTGCTTTATGGGCGACGACGTCAATGACCTGCCGGCGCTGGCCATCGCAGGAGTCTCGGCCGCCCCGGCCGACGCACGCCCCGCCGTGCTGAGCCAGGTCTCCTTCGTCTCGCGAAACAAGGGAGGCAACGGCGCGGTCCGGGAGCTGGTCGATGCCCTGCTGGCGGCGCGGTCCCAGGGAGCAGATGGTTTGTGCGGTGATTTCTCCAAACAGGCCGAACAAACCACGAGTCTCAGATAGAACCACGGGCGCTCGTCAGCCCCAATCGTGTGAACAGAGGTCCTAGGCCAGCGCCTGAGGGATCGCTTCCTTCCATCTGCCCTGCGCCTTGAGGATCAACTCGACAACTTCGCGCGCCGAGCCTTTGCCGCCATCGCAGCGGGTGACGTAGTGGCTGACCGCCTTCAGCTCCAGCGCGGCGTTGGCGACGGCGACGGCGAGGCCTGAGCGCTCAGCCGGGTGGATGTCGGGCAGATCGTCGCCCATATAAGCGACCTCCTCGGCGCGCACGCCCGCTTTCTGCATGCACTCCTCAAATGCCTGCATCTTGGTCGCCTGCCCGAGATATACATAGTCCACGGAGAGCTCCTGCGCGCGCTGGGAGACAGCGGGGGACTTTCTTCCGGTGATGAATCCCGTCTTGATGCCCATGGTGTGGGCGAGCTTCAATGCGAGTCCGTCTTGAGAGTTGAATACCTTCAACTCCGCCACGCCGCCGCCGGGCATTGAGATAAGGCAGACGCCGCCATCGGTCAGCGTGCCGTCGACATCCATGAGAAAAAGCTTGATCTTCCGCGCCCGCTCGAAGACGGACGGAACGGTAGAGAGATTTTCTGGCATACGGCTCGATTTTACCTGTGGACTTGCCGCGGCTCGCCACGGAGGCAAATGCAGAGCCGGGTCAGGTTACGTGGATCACCGGCCTGCGATCCGGATCTTCGATCGCGCGGCGCAGAACCTCGTGGGTGATGGGCGCGACATCTCCCTCGCCGAAGAAGACGAAATAAAGAACATTCAGGAGCGGATTGCCTTCGGTCCAGGTGAAGTAGGCGTGGGGAACCTTGCCGCTCTGCTTCTCCAATTCCATCAGGAGGGCGGCGAAGGCGTTTGGCACCACGGGACTCTTGGCGAAGAGGATCTTGTGGTCCCCGATTCGCCGGCCGTACACGGTGAGGGTGTCCTCAAAATCGGAGGTGTCGCCGCGCTGCACCTCGAAGAAGCAGAGCGAATCGTCGGCGCCCAGGCAATGCAGCAGGCGCATCCTTCTCTCCAGGCCTTTGAGATCTTCTTCGGAGTCGGGGCGGGGACTGCGGGCGATGATCTGCAGCGACTTGCCCTGGATGACCTCAGAGACGATGGATTGAGCCTGCGGGTCGAGAGTGATGCCGGTGATGCGGAGCTCCGTCGAGCGGAGGGCGCGTGAGATGAGGGAGGTGCCGATGATCGCCACAATGAAGAAGGAGGCGATCTTGATGCCCTCCGGCCGCTCGCGCACGTTTTGAATGGTGGTATAGACGAAGATCAGAGTGATTATGAAAAACGCGCCTCGCAGCGGCTGTTTCGAGACGGCGATGGTCACGGCGGCGGAGGCGGAGGTGATCAGCACCAGGACGCCGGTTGCATACGCGCCACCCTGGGCATCGACGTTGGCATGGAAGAGCAGGGTGACGGCAAAGGCAATGCCGGTGAAGACCATGACCAGAGGCCGCGAGGCGGATGCCCACTCCGGCGCCATGCCGAAGCGAGGGAGATAGCGGGGAATCAAATTGAGCAGACCGGCCATGGCCGAGGCGCCGGCGAAGGCGAGGATAAGGATGGTGCTGACGTCATAGAGCGATCCGAAGGCGCTGCCCAGATAGAGGTGCGCCAGGTAGGCGACGGCGCGGCCGTTGGCGGGTCCTCCATCCTGGAAGCTGGCGGCGGGGATCAGCAGCGTAGTGATCACGCTGGTGGCGATCAGAAAGACGCTCATGATGATCGCGGCCGTGGCCAGCAGCTTGCGTGTATTGGCTATGCGCTCCTGCTGATCCTTGCCGCGGATGAGCGGCATGACGGCAACTCCGGTTTCGAAGCCGGAGAGGCCGAGGGCCAGCTTGGGAAAGAAGATGAGCGAGAGTCCGATCATGGCCAGCGGATGGCTATGCTGGGCGAAGAGCGCGTGCTTCCAGGCGTGCAGCGCCTCCGGGTGGCGCACCAGTTCCCAGAGACCGACGGCGGTGACCACTCCGTTCAAAATCAGATACACGCCGACCAGCCAGACGGCGATGCGGACCGCCTCCTTGAAACCCTTGAGGAAGACGATGCCGAGAATCGCCAGCAGAACGAGAGTGGCTCCCATCTGGCTCTTCAGGGAATCCGGGGTAAAGGGATTATGGGTGAAGTGGGCCGCGGCGTCGGCCGCCGAGAGCGTCATGGTGATGGTAAAGTCGGTGGTCGCAAAGCCGAGAAGAACGAGAACGAAGATCTTCCCTTTCCAGCGCGGGAAGAGCTTCTCGAGCATCGCGATGCTGCCCTGTCCGTTGGGGCTCGCCTCGGCTACCCGGGAGTAGACGGGCAGGGCGCCGAAGAGAGTGACCAGAACCAGGATCAGGGTAGCGATGGGTGAGAGCAGGCCCGCGGCAAGAAAGGCGATGCCGGGCTGGTATCCCAGGGTGGAGAAATAATCGACGCCGGTCAGGCACATGACCTGCCACCAGGCGTGCTCCGGTTCAGGCTGACTCTGAATCCCCGAAGGGAGACGGAGATCGGATAACAGCCAGTCTTTGAATCTCACAGGTCTGCGACCGCCTTGACTTTGTATCTGCCCGGCCGGCATCCCCGGAGCCAGACATCGAATGAATGCTGAGATGCGCGCCGCGGCCAGACGAATGGCTCGACCGGGCGCGTCTCCTTCGGATATCTCGCATCTTTTCTATAGCATCTCACTGCCGGGACGGTCGAATGCGCGACGGGCCGCGGCGAGGCTCCCAGCCTCTGCGGCATCCGGCGCCTGCGCTCATTGCGTGCCCTGGGCAGTGACAGAAGCTTGCTGGGAACCGGACCACTCGGCGGCGGCGAGGACGGCGAGAGGGAGGGTCCACTCCAGCCAGATTCTGGTCTCGACCCAGATTCCAAAATAGAGCGTGAGGGGAGCGCAGAGCAGCGCGGCCCAGAGGAAGAGCTGGTGGCGGCGCGGCAGGCGCCGGCGTTCGAGCCAGACGAAGAGCACCAGGTATCCGCCTGCGCTGAACAACTGCGGCCAGTGGTGGGGCAGAAGCAGGGTGTGCAGATTGAGGCCCAGCCGCGGTCCCAGTTCGCTGGGATTGTGCGCGAAGCGGTGCTGGATGGCGAGCCGCATGGCCGCCCAGCCGGCCGCCATCAGCAGGATGGCCGCCGCGCCGAGCCTGCGCCGGGCT
>DASYYO010000351.1:0-2860 GCA_035933805.1 Acidobacteriaceae bacterium
TAGGCATTGGACTCTTACAGTGTATTGCTGGCTCAGAGGTATCGGGCAATGTCGGTCTCTTGACTTTTCCATCTCTCAACTTCCCGTGCAGACAAGGAGTTTTCGACGATGAGTACGCTCAAAGCAGAAGCATTCGCCCGCGAGTTTTGCTACAACGGGATTCGAATCCCAGATCCGGGACCAGATCTCACAATCGACCAGGTTCGGGACCTCCTGACGCCGAATTATCCGGAAATCGCAACTGCTTCGGTCTCTGGCCCCGAAGCGACTGGATCGGTGCTGCGCTACACCTTCATCCGCGCGATCGGCACGAAGGGATGACATGCAGAAAGAAGTCATCACCTCGGCGGATCTCATCGCGTTGTTTGGCGCCAAGGCCGGAGAGCCGCCGCCCAAAGAGAACCAGCTACTTGTGAGGCATTTTCAATGCAGAGAATCGCTCAAAGCATCCCAGTGCCTCGCGGACGCAATGGATCGCTACGTCGCCGAGGCCGATCAGGTGCTGCCGACAGCCGCCGAACTGTTGTTCCCGCCGGCATAACGGCCTTAGCTCCGGCTTTCTCTCAAGCCCTGCCAGTCCTTCGAGGAATCTCGGCAGTCTACAACCACGAGTTCCGCGCCGAGTTGTTGTATGAGCTATGCGCAGCGCTCGTTCGTGAAGGCTTGGCAGGACCGGATATCTGGCGGAATTGCGAAGGGAGCGCAGTGCTCTTCGCGCGGCGCGCCATCATGCAGGGCATCGGTCAGAGATGCTGGAACCTGCTCCAGCGGAATGTCGAGTACAACCTCAGTATCAGTGACGTTGCCGATCAGGACGGAGAAGAGAAGCTTCTGGGCAATGGCAGGCTCGCTGTCACGATCGAGTGCGGCGGGAGTGGGTTTCTCATGATCGGACCAGCCATCGAAGCGCTTGAATCGGAGGCGCAGGGGTTGGGTGCCGCCTTCTATTGGACCCTGACGTATGCGCTCTACCGCGTGATGCGGGTCTACAACCACGATGATGCGTTCCAGTACGAAGAGCGAATGAAAGAGTACGCCGAAGATGATCCGGAAAATCACGAACAATACGAGTTTCCCGAGGTCGAGAAGGCGTTGCCCGAGTGTATCCGTCTGACAATGAAGAGCGGCCATAACAGTCGCCGGGAGGCCCAGAGCCTTCTCTCAGCTCACGGGAGGGGCAGGTACCGGCCCTGGATCGAGCGGCTCCGGAAGATCGAGCAACTCTCGCGCCTCCATCTCCCTTCGGATGCCTGCTTTCGAGAGGAAGGCGGCTATGACACGATCCCTTTGCCGTCATTGCTGATTGCCTTCAAAGAGCACGATGCAATCGTTGCCTGTTTCGACGAAGAGAGCCAGTACATGCTGGAAGGAAGCTCCGAGCCGACACTGGGTGTCGTGCTCTCTCCGCAAAAGCCTAAAGAGGTGCGCAAGGCGATTCGTACAGTTATGCGCTTCATCGCTTTCAACCAGGAGGTCTTCCACTTGACGGAAGACATCGTCGAGTGGGAGAAGGGGAATGCAGATTCATATCTCCATCGGGGAGAACCATCGCTTCGAGCTGCATGACGCGCTCCTGGTCTACGGGGATCGTCAGCGGAGTTTTGTCACGCGTCATCAGGTCACACTCCACAAAGATGCTGCTCCTACGCTCGGACCGGCCCAGCCGCTCACCATGGGGTTTCTCGAGTCACTTGCCCGTTCTCTGTCCGGCGCAGTGAGGGCCGAGGTTTTGCCTGAGAATGTGCTTGCGAAGAGCGATCGAATGATTGCATGGTGGACTCCTCCGTGTCGCCGTCAGATGTTCTATGAGAATGCGGAGGGAAAGGCCGCGAAATTCAATGGCCGGATCTTTCCGCAGCCAGCGCTCGTCTGGAGAGTCAGCAACCTGGGTTTAAAGATCCGCTCCCTGGCGGTGAATCGACGACCGGCGGCTGACACCGCACTCGCGGTGGCGCCGTACTGGAACCTGTCTGACGACGGCCGCGTTTGCACCGGTTCGATGCGCTGTCCGGAGAATGCCTCGGTTTCTTCTATTCCTGCGTGGGAGCGCGCGTTTTACGAAAGCGCCTTCACCCACGCCAATGTGGGACGGCTCACGCGGCACCCGGGAGGATTCGAGGGTCTGTGGGCCGACCTTGCCGACAGGCGGAGGACGTTTCCAGTGAAGACCCTGATCCAATTGCCGCAGACACTTGAGCAGTTCGTGCGCGGAGGGGATGGGTAGGAGCATGCGCATCGAGCACACAATACCAGCCGATCTGCTGCGACATCGCGCTCTGCGTGTCCTCGTTGTTGGAGCGGGCGGCACCGGGAGTGCGGTGGTCCTGGGGCTTCCTTATCTAGATCAGGCGATGCGGGTGTGGGGGCACCGGTATGGTATCGAAGTCGCATTGATGGATGCAGATTCAGTGTCAGAGACCAACTGCATTCGCCAGCCGTTTTCCGTCTCTGACATCGGCCTCAATAAAGCTGCCGTCCTCGTCAACCGAATCAACCTGTTCTGGGGGACGAACTGGACAGCCATCGCCAGCGGGTTTGATGCGAAGTCCTTCGACCGAGACCAGGACCGGTGTCCTGACCTGGTCATCGGTTGCGTGGATACACGCGCCGCACGTAGAGCGATTCAAGATTCCTTCTCGCATGGCCTGAGCCGAGCACACTATTGGCTCGATCTCGGAAACAACGCGTCGAGCGGCCAGTACGTTCTTGGCCAGCCCCTCAATGCACGCAACCGTAGAAAAGGGGAACGATTGCGCACGGTGAGCGAACTGTATCCGGAGATTCTGGATGAGAGAGTTGGAGAAGATTCGCTACCCAGTTGTTCAGCATTGGAAGCCCTCGATCGGCAGGAGCCATTCAT
>DASYYO010000369.1:0-8345 GCA_035933805.1 Acidobacteriaceae bacterium
ATGAACCGGCGTTTTTTTGTTCAAGTGTGCGGGCCGGTTCTGCTCCTGGTTGCGATACCAGTTGCCCACCCAGGAGAGAAGAAGAATTCCCAGGATCGCCAGAATCGAAAACCACGCCATCCCTCGCTGTCCCCTCGGTAAAACGATGGCGGCGGCCAGCAAGGGACCAATGGCGGTTCCCGCGTTGCCGCCAACCTGAAAGACCGATTGCGCGAGACCGTGCCTGCCGCCGGAGGCCATCCGGGCGATCCGTGAGGACTCCGGATGAAAGACCGCCGAGCCCATTCCAACCAGGGAGGCAGCCAGGACAAGCCAACCGAAGGTCGGCGCCACCGAGAGCAGCAAGAGGCCGGCGAGCGTGAGCCCCATACCCAACGGCAAGGAGTAAGGGGTGGGACGCCGATCGGTATAGAGCCCGATAAAAGGCTGGAGGAGTGACGCAGTGATCTGGTAGGCGAGCGTCAGAATCCCGATCTGTCCGAAATCCAGCCGGAACGAGCTCTTCAAAATGGGATAAATCGACGGCAGCAGGGACTGCATCATGTCGTTCAGCATGTGGCCGAAGGCCACCGCGGCCAGGACATGAAATAGCGCCGTCTGCGGGTGCTGCTTTTCCGTTTCGAGTGTCGGCAGTGCAGTCCCGCTCATCCCCTCGCTCCTGCAAGTTTTGCTTGCTGCACCCGCAGCTTTTGGAAGACTTCTCTAGCATAACGCGCAGCGTTCCTGATGACGGATAGGTGCCGCAGGCGGGAGGAGCCGTGCCGCCAAAGGATCTCGTGCGGCTCTGAAGATTTGCGGGAGACGAAAAGAAAAAGATCGCATACGGCGAAGACCGCATCTACAATTTGACTAAACGGTTAATCAAATGAGATCTCAGGCGACGGGCTCCGCAAGCCATTCCGGACAGCATGACCTGGCGCCGGCATCCTCCGATCGGGCCGACCGGACACGAACGAGGATCCTGCTCGGAGCGGTGCGCCACTTCAGCCAATACGGGCTTGCCGGCGCGCGCATGGATGCAATCGCCAAAGCGGCCGGGGTGAACAAAGCGCTGCTCTATTACTACTTCCAAAGCAAGGGGGGCCTCTATGCCGCGGCGCTCGAGGACGCCGCTGAAAGAGTGGTGGAGAGCGCCTTCGCCAGCCTGAAGTCAGGAAAGACCGCGGGAGAGAATCTGCTGCGCCTCGTGCTGAATCACTTCGACCGTATCTCCTCCCAGCGCGAGTTCCAAAGCCTGATGCAGCAGGAGATGGTGCGTTTTCATCGCGGCGAGAGCAATATGATGTCTTCCCTGGCGCGCTCTCTCTACAACCCTTTGCTTAAACAGGTGCAAAGCGTCGTAAGCGACGGCATTCGAAGCGGCGAATTGTGCGAGGTGGACTGGACACAGGTTCTGTATGCGGCTCTGGGGGCTAACGTCTTCTACTTTCTGAGCGCTCCAATCATGCGCGCAGCCCTGGAATTCGAACCATTCGACCGGTCCGCCCTGGAGACGCGGCGAAAAGCCGCCGTCGAGTTCCTGGGACAGGCGCTCTTCCGCGACCGCGCCTACGGAACCAGGCTGGCGCGGCGCGTGCTGGCGGAGATGCCGCCACCAAAGTTCTCGCCCAAATGGAAGGGCCTGGCCCTAGGGAGGAAGTTTTCATGAAGGCGCGAAGCCGGGTGTTTCTTCTCGTTGGCTTTTTGCTGATTCTCTCCATCGGCTGGTATTTCTATTCCGCGCGTCTGTCGGGAGACTTGCAGTTGATCGGAACCGTAGACGCAAACGAGGTCATCGTAAGCTCCCGGATTCCAGGACGGCTTGAGACGCTGACTGTCGAGGAGGGCCAGGCAGTAAAAGCAGGGCAGTTGATCGCCAGCATCGAGAGCGAGGATCTGGCAGCCGCCAGGACGGCGGCTCATGCCAGCGCGGAGGCCGCGAAGTTCAAGCTGCTTGAATCCCGCGACACCCAGCGCCAGACCACCGGACAGACATCCAGCCAGGTGCAGAATGCCGAGGCGCAGTTGCGCGTTGCCCGCGCTTCCCTGCTCCAGGCGCAAGCGCAGTACGCACGGCAGGAAGCGGACACGACTCGAACCATCGCTCTCGCGGAACAGGGGGTGTCGAGCGCCCAGGCGCGAGATGAAGGCGTGGCCCTGTTAAACGCTGCCAAGGCCGCGGTGGATGGAGCACGCGAGAGCGTAGCGGCAGCTCAAGCCTCGCTCGAGGTCGCACTGGCAAACATGAACCAAGCCAAGGCGGCGGCGCAGACCACCTCCGCCACTCGCGAGGAGATGAAGAACGCCCAGGCGATGCTCGACCAGGCCAAGGTCGAACTGGGCTATGCGCAGGTGCTCGCCCCGGTAAGCGGCGTCGTGGAAGTGCGCGCGGCGCGACAGGGCGAGGTCGTTGCGGCTGGAACTCCCATCGTCACCATCGTCGACCTGACCCAGACGTGGGTCTACGCGCCGCTGCCGGAGACGCAAAGCGATGCCGTCCAGATAGGCGACACGCTGCGGGTGGTTCTCCCGAGCGGGGCAGCCACGCAAGGCAGGGTCATCGCGAAGCTCGTAGAGGCGGATTTTGCCACGCAGCGCGATGTCAGCCGAAACAAGCGGGACATCAAAACGGTCCAGCTCAAACTCCTGATCGAGAATCCGGGAATGCGCTATGTGCCGGGAATGACGGCAGAAGTGTACATACCTAAGAGCAGGCTGGTGAAACAGTGAACGCCGCTCCGCCGGACCTCACCAACCGGTCTGCTTCCCCGTCAGCCTCCATTTCCCCGGGACCAGCGATCGCCGTCGAGAACATTGTCAAGCGCTACGGAGATTTTGAGGCGGTGGGCGGCGTTACCTTTGACGTCGGCGACGGTGAGATCTTCGGGCTGCTGGGGCCGAACGGAGCCGGCAAGAGCACGTTGATCCGCATGCTGACCACGCTGATTCCTGTGACCAGCGGACGGGCGCTCGTCGCCGGACACGATGTTTCTCGCGAAGCTGACACCGTACGCCGGCTGATCGGGGTGATTCCCCAGGCCCTGACCAGCGACATCGATCTCACCGTGGAAGAGAATCTCTCCATCTATGCCAAGCTCTACGAGGTTCCCAAGGCAAAGCGCGAACAGAACATTGAAGAACTGCTGCAAGCCGTCGATCTGGTGAAGTGGCGGGGAGCACAGACAAAAACGCTTTCCGGAGGCATGCGCCGGCGACTGGAGATTGCGCGAGGCCTGGTGCACAATCCGCGAATCTTTTTCCTCGACGAACCAACCACCGGACTGGACCCCGTCTCCCGCGTCGCGGTTTGGGAGATGCTCAACAATCTGAAGAGCACGCATCACCTGACCATGCTGATCACCACCCACTATATGGATGAGGCGGACCGGCTATGCGACCGGATCGCCATCGTCGATCACGGCAAGCTGGTGGCGCTCGACACGCCGATGGCCCTCAAAGCGAGCGTACCCGGCAACAATGTGGTGGAGATAGGATTCGCGCGCGCCTCCTCCGATTGGCCTGAACGGCTGCGCCGGCTGCAAGGCGTAATCTCAGTGGATTCGCAGAGCGCCGGCATGTACCGCGTGCTTACCTCCAACGGTTCCGTAACCACGATGCAACTGGTCGAGATGGTGGACAAGCTTGGGGAAAAGATCAAGTCCCTCAGCGTACAAAACACGACCCTGGACGATGTGTTCGTCCACTACACGGGAAAACAGTTGCGCGATGAGCAGGTGAAAGGGGTTGGTTTTGTGATGCCTCCCCGTCCCGGGATGCAGCCATGAACAGGATGATGGCGATCGTGGAACGGGAGATGCGAAAGTTTTTTCGTTCCCCAGCCTTGATGCTGACCTCGATGATCCTGCCCTTGGTGCAGCTCATTATTCTGGGCAACGCCTTCGGGGGCAAGATCCGCGGCGCGCTACTGGCCGTGGTCGATCATGATCGTGGATATGAGGCGCGCAGAGTGCACGAGGCCTTTGACGCCATCGCCGCCAACATTCGCACCTTCAGCGCGGTTCCATACCAGGACGAACGCCAAGCGGTGAATGACGTACGCAGCGGCAAGCTGAGCGGAGCGGTCATCATCCCTCCGCAGTACTCGCGGCGCGTTCTCGCCGGGGACAGCCCGCAGATCGGGCTGGTTGTCGACAACTCCGACCAGTTCGTCAGCAGTAGCATTGAGGCTGAGATGCAATCGGTCGTCGACGGACTGAACAACCCGCTGATTTCGCCGGCAATTCCGCAGAAGATCTCTCTTGCGACCGTGGAGCTTTATCCGTACATCGAATACATGAAGTTCCTTCTCTCCGGAGCGATCACCCTGGCGATGTACGTTTCGGTGATGATCGGCGGAGGCATGCTGTACATCGACGACAAAGCCAGAGGCGTGCACGAGGGCTATCTGGTTACACCGATCACCAGGCTGGAACTGGTGATGGGACTCAACCTTGCAGGAGCCATCAAGGCGATCCTTTCCGGAGTTGTCCTCACGGTTCTCGGCTCCCTGATGGCCGGGCTAGGCACGATCTTTCACCCGATGGCAGCGCTCGACCTTCTGCTGCTGATCGTTTCCACCTCGATTGCCTTCAACGGCATGATGTTCCTGATGATGGTGCGCGTCAATGATCCCCTGGTTCCCCGCGCGATGTTCGGAGTTCTGAACACGCTGCTCTACTTTCCGAGCGGAGCGATTTATCCAATCTCCGCATTTCCTCCCTGGCTGCGGGCGATCGCCATTGTCGATCCTTTTACGTACGCGGTTCACGGCCTCCAGTCCGTGCTACTCAAGAATGGGGCTTTCCCCGCGATACAGGGAGATCTGATCTTCCTCTTTGGCTTCGGCATAGCCACGCTCTTGATCGCAACCCCGCTCTTCAAGCGCACCCTCTGACTTCACTGGCTCTCGGAAGCGAAGATTCGTTGTACGGCAGGTGAGCGACGACCGTCTCTCCACCTTCCGGGGAATAAACCGGTTTGCCAATTTGTAATGGAATCTGTATTCTTAGCAATTCCTGAGGGCCCCGGCTTGCTGTCTTCAACGTTCGCCATATGCAGGATCTACCGATTGCGCGCGTGGACACTCACGATCATCCCGTGGTTCGCGAAGGCTTTCTAGCTCTTCTGAATCACGGACCGGAAGCTCGCGTTGTTGCCGTTGCCGAAAACGGCGAGGAAGCCGCAGAGATGTTCCTCAAAGTCCGTCCGGAGATCGGACTGTTCGATCTGCGAATGCCCGTCATGGACGGTGTGGAGGCGATGATCTCGGTCCTGAAGAAGATCCCTGATGCGCGAATTATCATTGCTACAAATTACGAAAGCGACGAGGATGTTTACCGGGCTATGCGCGCCGGCGCCAAGGCATACCTCCTCAAGGATGCATCTCGCAAAGATTTTCTCGCTTGCATTGACTCTGTCAGGCGCGGCGATACCTGGAGTCCTCCCCATATCGGATCGAGACCTGCAAAGCGGGTCTCCGATCGCGATCTCACGGCCCGGGAGTTAGAAGTGATGCGAGAGGTGGTGCAGGGCAAGACCAAACAAAGAGATCGCCACACGCCTGAGGATCAGCGAATCGACGGTCAAGGTGCATATGACTCACATACTCGAAAAGCTTGGAGTTTCCGGACGGACGGAGGCAATCAACATCGTTGTGGTGCGCGGCTTGGTTCGCATCGACTCCTCCTGCAACTGTTAACCTATGGAGGACTGAGGGCCAGTCCAACGGGTTCGCCGGCTATCCAGGGCATCTCTCCCTATTCCGGTTAGACTCTGTCAGAAAGAGAACCTCGAGATGGATGAATCCAGCACTGGCTCCCGTTCCGATCGCCTGGCAATCGAGAGCCTCAGCGATCTGCTTTCGGGGAAGACAGGGCCGGAGTCAGCTCCACTGACTGAACTGATCCTGCGGCAGGCCCCCCACCCAATCCTGGTATTTGACTTGCAGGGTGAGATCGTTTTCGCGAATGCCGCAAGCTTGCACCTCGCGGGCCTTGCGCAGCAAGATGGATCCGGCGAACTCAAAGATCGCCTTCTCAACAGACTTCTCGATGAGACCGGCCAAAGTATCACGAAGGGCGACTCTCCTTGGGCGAGGGCCTTGAATGGCGAATCGGCCGGTGGCGAATATACCCTATTCCGGCCAGGAGAAGGTTTCCGCTGTGTGCTGGTGAGTGCCGCGCCCATTCTGATCCGCAGGGCCGTTGGCGGAGCGGTAATTTCCATCGCCGAGATCACGGAGCAAAAGCGGTCAGCCGATCTCTCACTCGACAGGGCGCTCGAGCGGCAGCGAAGTCTCATCGCCGCCGACATTCATGACACGCTCTCGCAAGACCTGACGGCGATTACCCTGCAGCTTCAAGCCGCAGAAGAGGACCTTTCGGGGGACCTGACAGCGGCCCGCCATCATCTTCTCGGGGCATACCGCGCTGCACGCCGAAGCCTGACGGAAGTCCGCCGGTCGATCTGGATGTTAGCCCACGATGCGAGCCGCGTCGAGGACCTCGCTGGAGCCCTGTCATCCCTGGCGCAGCATCTGTTTTCCGCCACCCCGGTCACACCCGAGATCTCTCTTTGCGATCCGCCCGGCTGGCTTCCCCCGAACGCCCTGCGTGAGTTGTTGCGCATCAGCCGGGAAGCGCTGATCAACGTCCTGAAGCATGCGCAGGCAACAAAGGTCCGAGTTGAGCTGGTCCGGAGCCGCGACCGGCTGGAACTGTCGATCACCGATAACGGGCGCGGCTTCCCTCCGGGCATCGTGCCCGATGGCTCGGGCGGCGTTGGGTTGACCAGTATGCGAAAGCGGACGGCGCAGCTGGGCGGCAGCATTTCGATAGAAAGCCGCCCGGGACTGGGAACGCGAGTCCTGGTCGTCGTGCTGGCGCACGAACAACTCTCCCCCGGTCCGCAGGCATGAGAGCGAGGCAGCGCCGCCGAAAATCCTCGCCTGTCCGCCTGGCGTTCCAACAGCTTCGATATTGATGCGGCCGCGGGAAAAACCTTCGATTGTAGCCGTCCTCCCGGCGCCATGCCATAGGGCCGAGGTCTTAGGGCCGCCCCCAACGCACGGTGGAGGTTGCCGCCGCTCCTCTGATGGAAAAGGCCTTCCCCCCGTTGATCGATGGTTCCGGGCGCAAGCGGGGGGTAGCATCGTGCGGGCTTGGCATGAGGCGCCTGTGATTCTGCGCATTTCGAACTTCGAGGACGCTAGCATTGCGATAGAAAGCTTCTCCTCCGAAGGAGCTGTTGCGACTGGGATGAGGCAGATCCGCAAGAAAAGATTCACCGGTTCGTGATACGCAGCGGCGTCCGGCAGCACTATTGCTATGAAACATAAACAGGTTCATGCCAGGCCGGTATAGCGGCGGCAGGCGGGAGCTTCGGCCTGCCTGACCCGCCGGGCGCGGTTCCCTGTCTGCCTCCGAAAGGGGGAAAAACCGCGAGGCGAACCCCGGGGCCCAGGCAAAATTTTGAGAACTGAACGGTCCGATAAGTCCTACGAGTATTGCAAATTGTGTCTTGTTCTCGCCATGGCAACCAGACTGATGCTCGTCGACGATGAGGCCCAGGAGATGGCTTTGCGCGCCCGCGTATTGACATCTTTGGGCTGCGAAATTCTTGTGGCATCCGATCCTGCAACAGCGGTCGAGATCGCCGCGACGAGACTCCTGGATTTTGCAGTTGTCGATTATGACATGCCGGGCATGAACGGCTGCATACTCGCGGATCGTCTCAAGAGCGTTCAGCCTGGCCTGAAGATCGCGATCTATTCGGGAGCCGTCACGATTCCCGACGGCGATATCGAGGGAGTCGATCTATTCGTTTCCAAGACCGAAGGCGTTTTTGAGCTGCTTCGACGCATCTCGAAGCTCCTGGGACCGGGAAGAGCCGACTGAAGAGCTTATCTCCGAGCGTGGATCTCGCCTGCAAGGGTATTCTGTCGCACGCCCTTACGAGCGGAAGAAGAGGCTATAGAGCAAAACAGCTAATACCACGCTGCTCACCAGCACGTATAGCTTGTCTTTCTGCGCGGCAAAGCCGAAGACGCAGAAGACCACACGGGCAACCGGGGTTGCGACCAGAAGCAGGATTCCGAATTGAATGATGCTGCGGCTGTCGAGAACGGCAACCCCGTGCAGAATGGAACCGATGTCCCGGACCAGGATCGGCTTTCCGTGAAAATGCCGAAAATCTGGGGCTGCCCCGTGAGCGCTGCTCATGTAAAGGATCCACCCGGTGAGAACGATCGCGGCTGCTACGCTCACTCCGAAGCGCAGCATGCGGGAGACGGCGATGTCCATCTTGATATCAGCTTCGGAACTCATGGGTCAGAGCCTCCCTGTCACGCCGCTGAAAATCATCTCCGC
>DASYYO010000408.1:0-1596 GCA_035933805.1 Acidobacteriaceae bacterium
TGGCCTGATCACTTTGCTGATCACTATTGTTTGGGCCCAAACGTGCGCCGCGCAAACCGCGAGCCCGGATCCCTCCTCGGGCGGATCGGCGGACCCGGCATGGATGCAGGCTTCGTTGCCCGATGCACCAAAGGGACAGGACACGTCCGGCTCGAAGCCATCCTCTGCTTCGAGGGAGCCGCCCGCCGCATATCCGGGGGTGGCGCGAAAGTACGGACAGATCATCGAGCCTGGAGAGGCATCCCAGAGGCTCTCGTCTCCAGATAAGCTTGTCTTCTCCATGCTGGAGGCGGCCCGTCTTTACACGATGGTTCCGGCGCTGTACTCGGCGAGCTATGAGCAGATCGTCGGCTCCGATCCGAAGTACGGCAGCGACGCCGAGGCTTTTGCGTCCAAGTTCGGTGCGGGCATGGCGCGCTCGGCGAGCAAGAGACTTTTGGCCGATGGACTTTTTGCGGCCGCCTTTCACCAGGACCCGCGCTTCTACAGAGTGGGAACCGGCGGCATTGTGCATCGCGGACTGCATTCCGCCGAACAGGCCCTGGTGCGGCGCAGCGACGGCGGATCTCCGGAGTTCAATTACTCCGGCTTCGCGGGAGCGGCTGCCTCAGCGGCTCTGGTCCTTGCCTATTATCCGCCGGTGAGCCAGACCTCGGGCGTAGTGCTGCGCACCTTTGCCATTTCTATCGTGGGGAATGCCGGAGGAGACATCGTGCTGGAATTTATTCCCGATCTGGCGCGCAGATTCCCGATTTTGAAGCGCCTTCGTCTGGAATGAGCTGGTCGCTTTGAGAGCGAAGCTGCGCAAGGTGTTTCGCGCATTGTTATGGTTGCGATGGATGGGAGAGACCGGCTCAGAGCGGTCGTTCTTCCTTACTCTTCATGCCCGAGGGATCATGTGCCTGGGGAGACCTGGGCGCGGGAAGATTGCGCCCGGCCGCCGTGCAACCATCCGCTGTGAGGTCATAGAGAGCGATCTTCGATTTTTTGCGGTGAGCTGCGCATCGTTTTCGCGATGGAATGACAGAATGGGTGAAGGTCCTGATTGGCGATGATGAAGAGCGCTCTTTGCGGAGCACTGTGGGGTTTAACACTTCTTCTCGGCCAAGAGCTTCTTCGGGCTCAGGCTGTCCATCCTTCCGAGCTTCCCGATGCTCCGCGTCCGCAAGCGGCTGCCCTTCCCGGTCCGGGCGAATTGTCTCGGGTGTCGTCCGGCCAGGCGGATCCTTCGACAGAGGTCGCTTTTTTTCAATCGAGCCAGCAGGGCCCGAACAACAATCCGGGCAGGCAAAAGAGTTCGACACAGCCGGGATTCCCTCCGGTGAATCCTCCCGCCACGGGGCGGCCATTCGTTCCCTCGGGCGCTCGCGAAGGAATTCCGAGCCGAGACTTCTTCTGTGTACCGGCTGCGTCCAGCTCCGCGGAAAGGGTGATGAGCTGCGACCCGCAGGTGAACTCGTTTGCCCGCTTTCTGACGTATTCGGGCCCGCTCCCGCTGACGGCCAGGCAAAAGCTCTTCCTCGCCTACAAAAATGTCCGGGATCCATTCAACCTTCTGACGATCGGGGGCGAAGCAGGGATCAGCATAGGCAGCGA
>DASYYO010000427.1:0-8623 GCA_035933805.1 Acidobacteriaceae bacterium
TGGTTCTCGCCTTTGAAGATCCGTTCATCGCTGCGGATTATGTGCCGGCGGTGCTTGAGTTTCAACCGATCGGACTGGAGGGGTTCGACGGGTTGCTCGTCGACTTCATGCTGAAGAAGGAGCTTGCGGTCGAGGATGTCAAGCTCCTCCCCAAGGGCCGAGGCTTTCTGCTCTGCGAGTTTGGCGCCGATTCACCGGAAGAAGTGGACCGGCGCGTGAAAGAGTTCACGCACGCGGCGGAGGGATTTCCCAGCAAGCCGGGGGTCCGCTTCTACTCGCAGGAGGAAGCCGCAAGGATCTGGCACGTGCGGGAGTCGGCGCTTGGCGCTAACGTCTTCGTTCCCGGCAAGCCGCACGGGTGGGAGGGCTGGGAAGACTCCGCCGTACCTCCGGAGCAACTGGGCAGCTATCTGCGCAGAATCCACAAGCTGCTCGATCAGTTCGGCTATATCACGCCCATGTACGGCCACTTCGGCCAGGGCTGTGTGCACTTGCGAATCACCTTCGACATGGAGACGGTGGAAGGAATCCGCAAATTCCGGGAGTTCCTGGAGCAGGCAAGCGACATCGTTCTCGCCCATGGAGGCTCTCTCTCCGGGGAGCATGGCGATGGACAGGCCCGGGCCGCCCTTCTTCCTAAGATGTTCGGCGCCGAGCTGATGCAGGCGTTCCGGGAATTCAAGGCCCTCTGGGATCCCGGGAACAAGATGAATCCGGGCAAGCTGATCGATCCCGTCGCTGTGTACGATCCGGTCGAGAATCTTCGCCTGGGAGCCGGATACCAATCGAAGAAGCCCGAGACCTGGTTCAAGTATCCCGAGGACAAGGGCTCGTTCGGTGAGGCCACCCTGCGCTGCGTGGGCGTGGGGGCCTGCCGCAAGCAAGACCATGGGACCATGTGCCCGAGTTATATGGCGACTCTTGAAGAGAAGCACTCCACGCGGGGCCGCGCGCGCCTCTTGTGGGAGATGCTTCAGGGCGAGGTGATCTCCGAAGGCTGGCGCAGCGAAGAGGTCAAGGAAGCTCTCGATCTCTGCCTCTCCTGCAAAGCCTGCAAAACCGAATGTCCGGTCAATGTGGACATGGCGACGTGGAAGGCAGAGTTTCTGGCGCATCACTTCGCCGGGCGGCTCCATCCTCTGCAGCATTACGCCTTCGGCTTTATGGATCGCTGGTGCCAGGTGGCCTCGAAGGCGCCTTCGCTGGCCAACCTGCCGCTCAAGACTCCCGGGCTCAGCGGAATCATCAAGGCGCTGGTGGGGGTGGCTCCGGCGCGGGAGTTGCCAGGCTTCGCCAGGACCAGCTACCAGGCAAGCCGGCGCCGCAAGGCGCCCTTGCGCTCTGCGGCGGGCGCTTCAGGCGCTGTTCTGCTATGGGCCGATACATGGAACAACTATTTCCATCCTCCGGCTCTCGAAGCCGCCGAAGAGGTGCTCTCCTCGGCTGGTTTCCAGGTGCAGACGCCTTCGGGGCACCTCTGCTGCGGCCGCCCGCTGTACGATTTCGGCTTTCTCGATCAGGCGCGCCAATACCTGCTCGGCATTCTCGACCGCCTTGGTCCGCAGATTGACTCCGGCATGCCGGTTGTTATTCTTGAACCGAGTTGCGCGAGCGTCTTCCGCGATGAGCTGACCAATTTCTTCCCCACGAGCGAGCGCGCGATCCGGTTGCGCAAGCAGACGTTTCTCCTGACTGAATTCCTTGCCCGCCACGCTCCGGAATTCCGGCCCCCTCAGTTGAGTGATCGCAAGATCGTCCTGCACGGCCATTGCCACCAGAAATCGCTCATGGGCATGGGCGATGAGTTCATGCTGCTCAGGAGAACCGGCGCCGACGTCCAATTGCTGGACTCGGGTTGCTGCGGAATGGCCGGCCCATTCGGCTTTGAAAAGGACAAATTTGAAGTCTCCCAAGCTCTCGGAGAGCGCGTGCTCCTTCCGGCGGTGCGTTCCGCTCCAGGGAACGCAATTCTGGTCACCGATGGCTTCAGTTGCCGCGAGCAGATCAAACAGAACACATCCCGCCTTGCTGTGCACGCCGCGGAGGTTCTTGCGGGCCGCGCTCCCTAGCGTTGGGCTGAAGAGGATACTAACGGAGACCCCTGTTACGAAAGACCAGTGCGGCCGGTAGGCTGGAGACGAATTTCATAGGAGCCGCAGGGTCTGTAGCGTATGCTGATCTTAGTCCCTTTGATCGCCTTGGCTTGCCACAGGACTTTCCGAGCCAGAGCCCCCTTTGAGACAATCCGAGCAAAAACTGAGAGGCACTGTGCGCTCTGAACTGGTCTATTGGGCTGGCATTAAGATAGCGAACCGTTTTCTTCTGACGACCGTAACCATCAAAGCCGTGCGAAAGCTGCATATCAGCACCACCCGCACCGAAGACACCGCGAATTCTGTCTTCCAGGAGGTGGCTGCGGGCCGCTATACAGACGTCCGCATGCCCGAGCTGGCTCCGCAGGTGGCGATCGAGCCCCTGGTCGTCGAGCCGTTTATGGGCTCGGCTGCCTAGGAGATTTGGGAGCGCCTGCTGCCAAAAGGTCAGAACCTCCGCGATCGAGCTTTAAAGCCGATCGCGGAAGAGAATTTCCTGTTTCTCCCCGATAACACAACTTATCGCAAGCTTGCAGGCGGGAAGGCCGACGCCGAAAGTTGCTCAAACTCGTCCTGGGAAAGTTCGAGCGAAGCGGCCCTGATATTTTCTTCCAGGTGCTGGAGAGAGACAGTGCCTGGAATCAGCAGAGTGCTGGGCGAGCGCCGCAGGAGCCAGGCAAGGGCAACGGCCATGTGTGAGACGCCGTGTGTCTTGCTCACCCGATCGAGAACGGCCTGCGTGCTGGGTACAGCGCGAATCGGAGCCCACGGGATGAAGGCGATTCCGTTTCGTTCGCAATGATCGAGAAGATAATCCCACTCACGATCGGCAAAGCTATAGCGGTTCTGGACCGACACGATGGGGACGATCTTGCGAGCCCGCTCGACATGCTCCAGGGTCACATTGGAAAGCCCGATGTGCCGGATCTTTCCCTCAGCCTGCAGCGCCGCGAGCGTTTGCATGGAGGCGTCAAATGAGACGGCCGGATCCGGTATGTGGAGCTGGAAGACGTCGATGCACTCCAGGCGCAAGCGCCGCAAGCTGCCCTCCAGTGCCCGGCGGAGATGCTCCGGGCTGGCGTCGTGCGTCCACTGGCCCGGGCCAACCCTCTTCCAGCCGGCCTTGGTGGCGATCACCACGCCAGGCGCATAGGGCGAAAGAGCCTCGCCAATGATCTCCTCGCTGACGTCCGGCCCATAGGAATCGGCCGTGTCGATGAAGTTGACGCCGAGCTCGACCGCGCGGTGCAGAACAGCTACGGCGCCCTTTCGATCCTTCGGCGGCCCCCAGATTCCATCGCCCGTAATGCGCATGGCGCCGTAGCCGAGGCGACTCACTACCAGGTCGCCGAGAGAGATGGTTCCAGCCGCACGGGCGGAGAGCTGCTGAGTTGCATTCGCCATGGTCGATCTCCTTGTGATCTTTTGGGGGCTAAAGGATGAATGTCTGAGACTGCGGAATGGGGAGTGCGGTCCTGGTGCATGCGGACGGATGCGAACCGGGCGCTGCAACTTTCCCAGCTTATGGGACTTTCAAATCCTTGGAGTAGCCTAGCAAAGTTGCGATTGGTTGGCTACGAGTGTGGTCTCCTTCGCCGCACAGACCTCTCTTGCGTGCGGACCTGCGATGTGGGCGCGATGGCCGGCTCTCACTGCCAGCGGCTGGACTATTTCGCGCCCTCCTCTGAAGCCAGAAGTCTGCCGAGCGTCTCCTTGTGCTTCCGCTTGCGGTGATCCTGCCGGGGCTGATCCTCGATCACCCGGCCGGGTTTCGGCTGGCCGACCCGTTCGCGGGCATTGGCCTTCACCGCTTTCGTTACTGAGAATTTCTTCGGTCTGCGCTTCCGCTTCGTCATCGTCTGCTCGCCCCGCATTCCATCTCTTCAGTGGAAAACATATGAGATTCTCCCATCGAGTAGAACACCAATCTCGAGGCATGCCTGACCGGAGCCTGCATTCGTCCGCGGCACGTTGCTCTTCGCGAGGGAATCCGGGGTCTCGGGCCGGGAGCGGAAATCATTGAACCTGACACGGCTGACCAGCGCGGTTTGTCCCGCGTTCCATGAATATGGAATACTTCTGAAGGGCCGGAGACAGCAGTCCTCCGGCGGGAAGCAGGACTTACCCCCATGGAAGAGCGCGATTTTTTCGACGAAAAAGCTGAACAGCGTAAACATACGCTCACCTGCCCGCATTGCGGGAAGGCGGAAGAATACGAGATCGCCTGGCTGGTGCGCCGCAAGAAAGCCCAATTGCCTCGCAATGCAGACGAGCGCGATCGTGCCCGCTTCGCAAAGGCGCAGTCCTACATGGTGCGCAAGGATGACGTGGCGGGATGTAAGAATATCCGCTGCCGCAAGCGGTTTGAGGTCTCAAGCCTGCAGTCGGTGGCGTTTTTGTAGGGATGAGCAGGGGCGCGACCGGGCGATGGAAGCTTAGCATCGGAGGCGGATCTGCGCGATTGTGCAATTGGCTGAAAGGTCGCGATGAAGATTCTGGTCTGCATCAAGCAGGTCCCGCAGAAGGACGCTCCCCTCAAGCTCAATGACACCGGCACCTGGATTCGTGAAGACATCTCCTATGAGATCAACGAACCGGACGCCTACGCATTGGAGGAGGCGCTGCGCCAGAAAGAGAAGCACGGAGGCGAAGTGGTTGTTTTGACCGCCGGTCCGTCGCGGGCGCAGCAGGTGTTGCGAGAGGCCCTGGCCAAAGGCGCCGATCGCGCCATTCATCTCGAGGACGACCGGTTTGTCACGCTGGACTCGGTCAACATCGCTCGCGCGATTGCAGCCTCCATCGCGGGCGAACAGTTCGATCTGATCTTCACCGGCCTGCAGTCGGACGATTTTGGATGTGCACAGACGGGGGTCTTGCTGGCAGAGATCCTGGGATGGCCGCACGCTACCATCATCATCGGGATCGAGACCAATGGGGCCACGCTTCGCTTGAAGCGCGAGCTCGAAGCCGGCCACTATCAATACGTCGATCTCCCGATGCCTTCCGTGCTGACCATTCAAAGCGGCATCAACAAGCTGCGCTACGCCACCCTCATCGGGATTAAACAGGCCAGGATGAAGCCGATGCGCAAGGTTGCCTGGAGCGAGATTGCGGCTCAGGTAGGCAAAAACCTGCAGGTGATTGAGCGCCTTTATCTCCCGGTCAAGCAAAAGAAAACGGAGATGCTGAACGGAAATCCGGCAGAAGCAGCCCGGCAGCTTGTAGAGCGCCTCAAGAATGATGCGCGTGTGATCTGAGAGTTTTGGTTTTGGATGGGGCTGCCTGCGCGGCCTCGTCTCTCAGGGATGCGCTGATACGAGAGACTCTGCAGCGCACGCTTGGGAAAAAAATGATTTAATAAAGCCGGAGTGGTTTGCCGTGGCGCAGCCCGGGCGCAAGCTCCAGCTTGATTGAAGGTTTGTGGGAGAAGAGAAACATGGCCAATACCTTGCTTGCGATAGAAGAACGCAATCTGACGCCCGAAGAGGTCGGCGCTCTGGATGAACGCAGACGGCGTGGATTTATGTTGATGGTCGTTTCCGTGCAGTTCGCGATTGTCGCTGTTGTGCTGCTGCTGTGGATAGGCCAGGATCTTACATATTCGCCGGGTTGGGCGCATCCCACTTTTTACTATTTTCTCTTCGCCGTCCTCACCTCGATCGTGACCGGAATCAGCGGCAAGGTCCTCCGGCGCGGCGCTCCAGAGTTCTAAAACCCTCAGCTCAAATATGGCGGACGGGATCATTGTCGTTGCGGAACAGCGTGAAGACAAGCTGAACCCGGCCTCCTTCGAGGCGGTGGCAGCCGCCCAAGCCATCGCGTTGCATACCGGGTGGCCGGTGGACATTGTTCTGCCCGGCCACAACATCGCGAGGCTGGCCCAGGAACTTGCCGGCCTTCGAGTGCGGACGGTATTTGCGCTCGAAGCCGCGGCGCTTGGCAAATACACCTCCGACGCGTTTGTGTTCGCCCTGCGTCAGTTTCTGGCCGAAAAGCAGCACAAGCTGGTTTTGTTGCCGCATACCTACCAGGTGCGTGACTTTGCCCCTAGGCTGGCTCTGGCTTTGGAGCGGACGCTTATCTCCGACGCGATCGGCTATCGATGGCAGGATGGCAGGCTCCTCTTTATCCGGCAGATGTTCCAGGGCAAGTTTGTGGCCGACGTCGGCTTCGCCGGGGGCCCTCCCTGGCTGGCGAGCCTGCAGATCGGAAGTTATCGCGCGGACCAGGTTGAAACCGGTTCCGCGCCCGTGGAGACCGTCTCCGCCGCGGAGCAAAACTCGCCGCGCATCGTCGCGCACGAGGTCTTTGAGGAGGCCAGACAGGCAGTCGATCTCTCCCAGGCAGAGACCATTGTCGCCGTCGGGCGAGGCATCAAAGAGCAAAAGAACCTCGTCCTTGCCGAGGAACTGGCCCGGGTTCTGGGCGGAGAGGTGGCGGCTTCCCGTCCGATCTGTGACAGCGGTTGGATTCCGCTGGACCGGCAGATCGGGAGCTCCGGCCAGACCGTCTCCCCAAGGCTTTATATCGCACTGGGCATCAGCGGGGCGATCCAGCATATCGTCGGGATGAAAGGTTCGCGAACCGTGGTTGCGATCAACAAAGACGCGGAGGCGCCGATCTTTGAGATCGCCGACTACGGCATTGTCGGCGATCTCTTTGACGTCACTCCACCTTTGATCGAAGAGATCAAGAAGGCGCGCGGCGGAGCATAGAGCCTGCCCGCCGGATTGCGCAACGTTCGCGGAGCGTTCGCCCGGAGTAAGATTGCTGCGGCGCAGGGCTCAGCGCAAGACGTGGGAGCTTCCTGTTATGGTCACGTTCCGCAGACCGATCGAAGGCATGGAGCATCCGCGCATGGACGCCGATGTCGTCATCGTGGGCGGCGGCCCCGCCGGAATGGCATGCGCGCTGCGCCTGGCGCAGCTCATTGACGCGCACAACGATCTGCTCGCCGCCAGCCATCCGACCGCGCCCACTCTTTCCAAAGAGAACATTTATGTGCTCGAAAAAGGCCGGGAGGTTGGCCAGCATTGCCTGTCGGGTGCAATTCTCGATCCGCGTTCCATGCGTGAGCTGTTGCCTGGCTTCGAGGACCATGCCCCGCTGGAGGCCGAAGTCGTCCGGGAGTCGCTCTATTTTTTGACGCAATCCCACGAGTTCAAATCTCCAGTTCTGCCGCCGCCACTCCGCGATCATGGCAACTACATCCTCTCCATCAATAAATTTGTGAAGTGGCTGGGCGCCCAGGTAGAGGAGGCGGGGATTACGGTCTTTGCCGGTTTTGCCGGGAGCGAACTGCTCTTCGGCGAAGGAGGATCCTCTTCCGCTCAGGGAACGGTGATCGGCGTGCGCACCGATGACAAGGGACTCGACAGGCAAGGAAAACCGAAGGCCAACTTTGAGCCTGGCTATGATCTGCATGCGAAGATCACCGTGCTCGCCGAGGGCGCGCGTGGGTCATGCTGCAAGCAGTTGACGGAGCGGCTTGGTCTTGAAGATCCGGAGCATGCACAGACTTACGGCGTCGGAATCAAGGAGCTTTGGGAGATCCCCGCCGGACGCGTCGCCAGGGGCGAAGTGATCTATACGCTGGGCTACCCGCTCACCACGCGCGAGTATGGAGGAGCCTGGATCTACGGCATCACCGACACAACCATCTCACTCGGACACGTCACGGGCCTTGATTATGAAGATCCGCGCATCGATCCTCACCACGCCTTCCAATCGTTGAAGCTGCATCCTTTTCTGCGGCGGATTCTCAACGGCGGCAAGATGGTGCGCTATGGCGCCAAGAGCCTGCCGTACGGAGGTTGGCTTACGGCTCCGCAGATGGCGGGAAACGGATGGATGGTCCTGGGAGACTCGGCCGCCCTGCTCAACGCACAGAGGCTGAAGGGTATCCACCTCGCGATCAAGAGCGGCATGCTGGCTGCGGAGACCGCGTTTGACGCTCTGCTGGCGGGCGATTTTTCAAGCGCCGCGCTGGGAGACTATAAGAATCGCGTGGATAGCAGCTGGATCAGGGAGGAGCTCTTTCCGGTGCGTAACTTCCACCAGGCGTTTGAACACGGACTGGTGGATGGGCTCTTCCGCGCGGCGATGCAGCAAGCTCTGCGAGGAAGCACGCTCGGTCCGGATTCCACGAATCATGCGGGCCATCTGAATCTGCGCAAGCTGGATTCCATCGGGCAGGCGAAGCGTGAACGGGACGCAATCTGCGGGCCGGCGAAGGGCGACGGCCAACTGACTTTCGACAAACTCACCGACGTCTATCACTCCGGCACGCGGCACGAAGATGACCAGCCAACGCATCTGGTGATTCGCGATCTCGATATATGTAACCACCGATGCATCAGAGAGTATGGCAATCCCTGCCAGTCCTTCTGCCCTGCCGCGGTCTACGAGATGGTGGAGGACAGAGCGGCCGAAGGCGAAAGATTGCCGGAGGAGGGTTCGGCGCCTTCGAGCAAGCGGATCCAGATCAACTTTGCCAACTGCGTCCACTGCAAGACGTGCGACATCATGGA
>DASYYO010000331.1:0-15547 GCA_035933805.1 Acidobacteriaceae bacterium
CGAGCGTCGCGGAGTAGCAGAGCGTCTGCCGGCTTGCGGGAAGATGAGAGACGATGCGGCGAATGGCCGGCTGGAAGCCCATGTCCAGCATGCGGTCGACCTCGTCCAGCACCAGGATCTGGACCTGATTGAGCTTGACGAGATTGCGCTTGAGAAAGTCTTCGAGGCGCCCCGGAGTGGCAACGATGAGGCGTGCGCCGCGGCGGATGTTTTTAAGTTGCGGCTCTTCGGCCAATCCTCCAACGACCAGAGCGGTGGGGAACCTGGCCAGTTGCGCGCAGGCCTGCTCCACCTGCATGGCAAGTTCGCGGGTGGGCAGAAGGACGAGGGCGATGGCGTTCTTGTGCTCGGGCTGGGCGAGCCGCTCGATGATGGGGATCAAAAAGCTGAGGGTCTTGCCTGTGCCGGTTTGGGCGGTCGCCAGGACGTCCTGGCCTTCGAGCGCGGGAGGGATCGCCGCGGCCTGCACCGGGGTAGTGGTAATAAAGTTTGCTTTTGCGAGCCTCTCTTTGAGGGAGGCTGAAATCGGAAGTGCTGAAAATTCGATCAAGAGAATCCTTGGCTCCCGCCTTGCTTCGCGGAAGAGGGAGGAGCGGTTTGCTCGACTCGCGGCGGCTTCGCCCGCTGGAGAAGAAGTGAAAACCTGCTTGGAGCGCCCAGGTCCAGAGACCCATCCGCCGGAACGAAGACCATCTCCGGCTGCCGCTCTCAGTCTACGAGACGCAATCTGACTCGCCCACTGCGCCACGCACGTGGCTTTCATTGCAGTGCATGGGATCTGCATGACCGCGGCACTCTGGCCGCAATGCAGAACCGGGCAGTCTTCGCCCGCCATGTCAGGAAAGCGCGCTCGCTTCCTAATTCGCCGCGCACACGCGGCGCACGCTGAAGGGCTTGGGGATCGATCCGACCGTCACTCCCGGCGCCGGCAGGCGAACTGGAGGTGGGTTCTGAGGGGATTTCCGAATTTCAACGCGCCGGCAGGCTTTATGGCCTGCTTCTCACGGAGAAGCCGGATGGCACCGGGCTCTCTCCAATCGGGCGCTCTGGAAATCCGCTCGGATGCAGGCAGGTCTTGCTTATCAAGGCGAGAACAGCGAACAACCAAACAATTGAGCGTATTGCGATGATAACACAACGCCGGAGAGGAAGCGCTAGCGGGCGGAGCGATCGAGCGGGATGATGGCGTTCTTGTTGTCGGGAGCATCCGGGTCGATGCGGAAGTCCCAGACTGAGCCATTGATCTCACCGGGAGCGAGGATCTCCATGAGGGCATAATCGCCGAAGCCCAGCGGCTGTTTCGGGGTCAGCTTCATCCAGTGTCTGCCGGGGAGGATCTGCGCCGTCGTAGGGATGATGTCCTCGGTTTGGGATACATTGCCGGTCAGGCCGATTTTGACGGCGCCCACGACCCGGTAATTGCGCTTGAGGTTGTTCCAGACGCGCACGATGGCGTATTGGCTGTCGGGCGAGCTGACGGAGTTCTTGTCTTTGAGAGAGCCTGCCCCGTGAGTGTCCACGGTCAGCGAGCCTGGATCGGTGAGATCGCTGCTATCCGTGGTCAGGCTCACGTAGATGGCGGGCTCATTCACATGCAGGCTCACCTTGGAGAAGGCTCCCGGAATCACGATGCTCTGCTTCATGCCCCCCAGCGGATTGAGCGCGCTGCGTAGTACGTTGTGGCCGGTCTGCTGGTTGACGTCGCCGGTGTTCTGCACCAGGCCGATCAGCTCGGGCTGATCGCGAAAGGTATCCAGAGCCCACACGCCATCCTCGTCGGGAAGCCGCAGGCGGGGAGCCACTTCGGGCATACGGGCTGCCTGCTCGGCGCGCTCCTGCTGTTCCTCTTTGTCAATCTCCGCGGCCTCAGGGTTTGCGGGAGAGGTTCCGGAAGTCACTCCCGGCGCGGGTTTGGCGCCCGGAGCGTGTTCTTTGGCCCACTTGTCGGTTGCCGACCAGTCGACCAGAGAGGAGGGCAGCTCTTCCCAATCTCCCCGCTCTGCGCTGAAGAATCGAACCCGGTCGCCCTGCACCTTGTATTGGGTGACGACCTGGTAGGAGCCGTCCTTGAGAATCAGACGAGTGTTGCCGGTCTGGGCGAGACCGGGAAGGACGGAGAGGAGGCTGCCCAGGAGCAGGAATGCGAAGATGCGAACGTGAACTCTCAACATGGCGCGCTTCCTTGAGGGACCCTGCAAGACTCCGTGCCTCGGCGCCCCCCTAGAGCATTTCACGATTCGCGCCGCGGAGAAAAGGGCAGCAGGCGGGACCGCTGGCCCAGTTTGACTGGACAAAAAAGCCAGATGCGGAGATCCTCTTCGATCCCCTGGGCCAAGGGGGCTGCGGACCCGCTTGGGCGGAGAGCAACTCCCGGCAGAGGCCCGGATGGGAAGCGCCGCCGGCTTCTGGCGATTCTGCTCTTCCCTTCGTTTTTACTTCCTGCGATACTTATTCGTGCCCACCCGGTGCGCCAATCCCAATCAAGATAAAAAGGTGAAGCAGGCATGTCAGCAAAGTACATCTTTGTGACCGGCGGTGTTGTGTCGAGCTTAGGCAAGGGGCTGGCTGCTGCATCGATCGGCTGCCTTCTGGAGAGCCGCGGCCTTCGGGTCAATCTGATGAAGTTCGATCCCTATTTGAACGTCGATCCTGGAACCATGTCTCCGTTCCAGCATGGCGAGGTCTTTGTGACCGACGATGGGGCGGAGACGGACCTCGATCTCGGCCATTATGAGCGGTTTACGCATGCCCGGCTGACGCGCGACAACAACCTGACCACGGGGCGCATTTACGAGCAGATCATCACCAAGGAGCGCCGCGGCGATTACCTGGGAAAGACCGTGCAGGTGATTCCGCATGTCACCAACGAGATTAAGAACGCAATGCGCAAGGTGGCGGCCGACACCGACGTGACGGTGGTGGAGATCGGCGGCACGGTGGGCGATATCGAGTCCTTGCCGTTCCTTGAGGCGATCCGCCAGATGCGGCAGGAACTGGGCCGCGAGAACACTGTATTTGTTCACGTCACTCTGGTGCCCTGGATCGGAGCCGCGCAGGAGCTGAAGACCAAGCCGACGCAGCACTCGGTCAAGGAGCTGCTCTCGATCGGAATCCAGCCGGACATTCTGCTCTGCCGTACCGACCGCTTTCTCTCCCGGGAGATCAAGGGCAAGATCGCGCTCTTCTGCAATCTGGAGGAGCGAGCGGTGATTGCCGCGAAGGATGTGGAGTCGATCTACGAGGTGCCGCTGACCTTCGCCCAGGAAGGCGTGGACAAGCTGGCGCTCAAGTATCTGCACATCGAGTCGAAGGAGCCCAACCTGGCCCGGTGGGAGGAGCTTGTTGAGCGCTGCTACCACCCCAAGGACGAGGTTTCGATCGCCATCGTGGGGAAATACGTCGAGTACGAAGACAGCTACAAATCGCTCAAAGAGGCGCTGGTGCATGGCGCTCTGGCTGGGAATCTGAAGCTGCGCATCACCTGGATCGAAGCCGAGGGCCTGGAGAGCTCCCACCCGGGCGAGCGGAGATACGAGGATCAGCTTGCCGGGTTCGACGGAATTCTGGTTCCGGGAGGCTTTGGAAAGCGGGGAATCGAGGGGATGCTCAACGCCATCCGCTATGCGCGCGAGAACAGGGTGCCGTATTTCGGCATCTGCCTTGGGATGCAGACGGCATGCATCGAGTTCGCAAGGAACGTCTGCGGCCTGAGCGGCGCCAATTCCAGCGAGTTCGACCCGGCGACCCCGCATCGGATTATCTATAAATTGCGCGAATTGACCGGCGTGGAAGAGATGGGCGGCACGATGCGCCTGGGCGCATGGCCGTGCGTGCTTGAGCCGGATTCCATTGCCGCGGCTGCCTACCAGAGCCAGGAGATCAGCGAGCGCCACCGGCACAGGTATGAGTTCAACCGGGAGTATGAGGCTTTGTTGGCGGGCGCCGGACTCCGCATCACCGGGACGACCCCCGATGGAACCTACGTGGAGATCGTCGAGATTCCCGGCCACCCCTTCTTCCTGGGCTGCCAGTTTCACCCGGAGTTCAAGTCCAAGCCGCTCGAGCCGCATCCGCTCTTTCGGGCCTTTGTCTCCGCCTCCTATGCGCGCCGGCAGCAGACGAGGAATGCAGGGGAGCGGGCCGCCTCAGATTCCGCGGTTCTCGAAGGCCAGGTTTCTCAGGCTGTGCAGTGAGCGATTTTGAGGCAGGGAACGTTCGGATCGGCTCTCCCGCCCTCTTTCTGATCGCCGGGCCGTGTGTGATCGAGAGCGAGGCCCACTCCCGGAGGATGGCTGAAGCCATTCAGCGAATCACCGCCGACCTCGGGATGCCGTACATCTTCAAAGCCTCTTACGACAAGGCCAACCGTACGTCGGTCGAGAGCTTTCGCGGGCCGGGGCTGCGGGAAGGCACCGCGATCCTGCGGCGGCTGGCGGAATCGACCGGCTTGACGGTCCTCACGGACGTTCATCTTCCGGAGGACTGCGAGCCGGTGGCCGAGGCGGCAGACGTGCTGCAGATCCCCGCTTTCCTCTGCCGCCAGACCGATCTTCTGCTGGCCGCGGGGAGGACGGGGCGCGCAGTCAACGTCAAAAAAGGCCAGTTCGTCGCTCCGTGGGATATGCGGCACGCGGTGGAGAAGGTGGCCAGTACCGGCAACACGCGCGTCTTCCTCACCGAGCGGGGCGCCAGCTTCGGCTACAACAACCTGGTCGTCGATATGCGGTCGCTTCCCATCCTGCGCAAGATGGCGCCCGTGGTCTTTGACGGGACGCACTCGGTGCAGACTCCCTCGGCTGCGAATGGAAAGTCGGGCGGCCAGCCGGAGTTCATTCCGGTGCTGGCGCGGGCGGCGGTCGCCGCAGGGGTCGATGGGGTTTTCCTGGAGGTCCACGATGACCCGGCGAACGCCAAGTCGGACGGGGCGAATGCCCTGGACCTCAAGCTTCTGAAGCCGCTGCTTGAGTCTTTGCTGGCTATCCACGCCGTGGTCAGTTAGACCGCCGCCTTCCGCAGACGTCGAAGCGATGCCGGCTCTTTCGGGGAAACAGCAAAAAAAGGGCCCCTCGGGTGAGGGGCCAATCTGCCTTGGTTCTCTCGTTGTGTGAGAGCTTGTTTGCGGTTCGAGGAGCGACGCAGAAACCCGGGGGGAGGGCTAATCGGTTACTTCTGCGTCGCGCCAATCGGTGAACTGCCGTTATTTGTTGTTGTTGGCGAGTTCAATGCCGCAAGACTGTTGTGCATCAGGGTGACGTGAACGACCGTCCCGCTGGTGCGCGAATCCGTGGACGAACTGTCGCGGGGCGCATTGCCCATAGCGACACGATAGATTTTGTAGACCGGAATCTGGTGATCGATGACCAGGTACCTGACAACTGCATCGGCCATGTTCTGCGAACGTTGAATGCCGGCCTGGCCGCGCGCTTGAGAGTAACCCTGCACCTCGACGATGAAGCCCTTCTGCCCGGTAAGCTGATTGGCGACTTCGTCCAGAGCCGATTTGGCCTTTTCGTTCAGGGTAGTCTGCGTGCCGCGGAAGTGCAGTTCGGTATCCGCGATCTGTTGATACTGGTCGAGGTTGGAGACAGTCGAATTCAACTGGTCCGTGTGCGTGCTTGCCTGCTGGGCTAACTGTTGAGCCTGACCGGCCTGAGCACTGGCCTGGTTGGCTTGCTGGTTGGCCTGATCTGCGGCCGTCTGGGCTTGGTGGATGCCGGCCTGAGCGCGGGAATCCACATCCTTAATATCGGTGGAATTCTTTGCGCTGAGCTGATCGAGCTCATTCAGCCGGTCCTTCACTGGACCGGTTTGACGATTGACCCACTTCTTGCGGGCCAAGGGGTTCAGCTTTCCCCAGAATCCCTCGTTTGACTTCGTAGGGAGGGGGTGGCCGGTGGCATAGGTACTGGTATCGCTGGGATTGGAAGAAGTGCTGCTGGCGTTCGCCTGTGGGGGAGGAGCAGGCGTCTGCGAGGTCTGCGCCACACTCGGCAAGCCGAGGGCTGCCGTAAGGACCAACGCAGAAACGGACACAGACTTGGACGAAACGATACTCATCGTTGAGTGCTTCCTCTAAAAGCGTTCTAGCTCGTTCGACTTCTACAATCTCGAACACCCTGACTAATAGCACTCGGCGTGCCAAACCTTCCCGAGTTTGCTTCGGTTCAAGCTAAGCGTCTGATAACACGCGAATTAAGAAAATCCAAGAGCCAAATTGGGAATTCTCGCGGCGGGCGTAAGCCTCGGGAAAGACGGCACTTTTCGCATGCTACTGCGAAAATTTTTCCGTCCCACCCTTTGGGGGGTTACCTCTGTACCGAAGAGGGATAGGAAAAGTGCAGCCGCGGCGTTCTACTGGCACCAGACTAGGGCCTGTTAACGCGATTGGGAGTTGTCATACTCGACTTTGGAACCACGAAAGCTATCAGACTCGGTCTCGTCTGACCCGATTTTCCCTCGCAACGCCGTCAGCCCCAATCGTGTTAACAGGCCCTAGTGTCCCTGGGTAGCAATCACGCGAATCTCCGGCAACTGCTGATTCCAGTCCCCGGGGAGGGAGTCAAAGATCAGGCGGAACTGCTGCTGGTCGCCGGGCTTGAGCGGAGCGGCCGAGACAGGCTCCGTATCGACGTAGGGTTGGCGCGTGCGAATGAAGTTAAGCGGGGTTACGGTTCGCTGGGCGAGCTGGCCGAGATCGTTCCGGAAGCCGACCTGAACGGTGATCCCGGTGATGGTCTTATTTCCCGAGTTGGCGATTTTGCCGTCGATGTAGGTGACGGTGGCGCCGGAAAAGCTTGCCGCCTGGCTCATTTCCAACTGGGTGATGGGCAGGTTGGTTGCATAGGCATCGGGAGCGGCCATACCGGCGCCACCCGGCTGCAGGGAGGGAGCGGACCGCCGGCCGAGGATCGAGAAGAGGACGAGGAGCAGCAGCACGACCGCTCCAGCCACAATCCAGGGCATCCATGATTTGGGTTCCGTTGTCTGGTGAGAGGCGAGGAACCCGCCGTCTTCCTGCTTGTTCCGATTTGGTTCGGCTGCGGCCATCAGCGGAATTGTACTGCCTTGTGGTCCAAAGGTAACGGCAATGGTGCTCACGCAAAGAGCGAGTGAGCCGAAGAGAGTAAGAGTCACGGAAAAATAATGGGACTGGCTGAGGTTTGCCTGCGTCTAAACAGGAAAGCCAAAGCTCAAGTTCGTGTGACGGGAGGCGAGGCGTGGCGACACACAGCGTAGATGAGCACTCGCGGAAGCTGGAGGAGCCGGCGCAAGAGGCCGAGCCTGGAAGACGCGCCAATCCAGTAGACCGGGACGGCCGAATGGATCACGAGCAATGCATTGGAGATGGGGGCACTATGAAACCGTGCGGAGGCTATCTGTACCCGGCGGCGGTGATCGCCGGGGTTCTACTGTTGCTGATCACTGCAGTTTGAGGCTACTGGCCTAACCGAAGCGCGCCTTCTTGACGCTCTGGCGCAGGTCTTCGCCGCGCATCTCCACTTCCACGCACATCTCAGAGAGGCGCGACCGCATGCGCTCTCCGATCCGGTCCCCCAGGCTCTCTTCCCGCATCGCTCTTTCCGTATCCTGAGAGGCCGCCGCTCGCGGCCGCTCCCTTTCGGCACGGGCCGCCGCAGCCGGGAGATTGGGGTAGTTGGTGGTAATCAGGGTGGTGCGTTTGTCGTTGTAGCGGGTGTTGAGAAGCAGGGCGACCGTGTCCCACACCCAGTCGGTGGGCTTCTGCGCTCCCAGTTCGTCGAGGACGAGCACCTCTGCTTCGAATACGGGAGCAAGGATCTGCAGCTCGGTGGTGGCGACGCGGGGATTGTAGGATTCCTGAATTCGCTTGAGGAGCTCGCGGTAGTCGCAGAAGAGTCCGCGGACCCCCCGTTCAAGGATCAGGGCCTGCAGGATTCCGACGGCCAGGTGAGTTTTGCCCACGCCCATGTTCCCGGTCAGCAGCAGGCCGCGGCCTTCGGTGGAGACCGGATAGCCGGCGACGAAGTTTCGCGCCATCATGTGGGCGCGCCGCAGGGACGGGTCGGCCTGATTGTAGATTTCGAAGCTTTCTAGGATGCAGTGCTCGTAGCGCTTGGGAATGCCGGCGCGTTGCAGCATGCGGCTGGCCCGCAGCCGTACCTTGCAGTCACAGTCCTCGGCATAGCGTTCGCCGTTGGGCCGAAGATTGAGCTTGAGGCCGGAGCCTCCGCAGAGGGAGCAGGATTCGGGCATGGATATGGTCAACTTATCGCAACCGGCCCGCTTGCGCCAGCGGCTTCGAGAGCGAGGAAAACTGGAAAACCCGGCAGGGATAGCTTAAAATCGGGGATTAGCGTGTTTTGCAGGAAAGGTCCTTCTTAGAATGCCCAAAGAAAAGATTCACCCAAACTATAACGAGATCCGGGTGCAGTGCGCGTGTGGCTCCGGGTTTGCGACCCGTTCGACCCACAAGGGCGATATCCACGTCGAAATCTGCTCGGCCTGCCACCCGTTCTTTACTGGCAAGCAGAAGCTGGTGGATACCGCGGGACGGGTGGAGCGCTTCCGCCGCAAGTATGCCAATTCCGGCGCACCGGCTGGGAAGGCATAGGCTGCCTTCCGCACTCTGCCGGGAACCTTGAAAGGCCTCCGTGCGCGGGGGCCTTTTGCACGTAGCGGTGGCGCAAGCCGCGATCGGACCGCATGAAAAAAGCCTGGGACAATCCGCGGGAGAACTCCATGCCGGCCGAAGCGCGGGTACCGGCTGAGGTGGTGATCGGGGGGGTGCGCGTGGCCCCGGCTACAGTTCTCGCGCCGATGGCCGGAGTCACCGATACGGTATTCCGGCGGTTCATTCGCAATGCCAGCGTCTTTACCGCGGACGGCCCGGGCGATGGCGGCGAAGCCGCGCTCGACTCGGTAGGGCTGGTGGATGCGCCGATCAGCAACCAGCAATCGGGCTGCGGCCTGATCATGACGGAGTTCACCTCGGCCGATGGCCTCTCGCGCATGCGGGAGAGCAAGCGCAAGCGCTACCTTTCCTATTACGAGGACGAGCACCCGATCTCGGCGCAGCTCTTCGGCTCCGATCCTCACACCCTCTCCGAGGCGGCAAAGATTGTCGAGGATGCGGGGTTCGACATGGTGGACCTGAACCTGGGCTGTCCCGCCAAGCGGGTGGTGAGCTGCAACGGGGGAAGCGGGTTGCTGCGCGACCTGCCGCTGATCGCGACGATCTTTGAGCGGGTACGCGCGGCGGTGCAGATTCCCTTCACGGTGAAGTTCCGCATGGGCTGGAATGACCGCCAGATTGTGTGCGTGGAACTGGCCCGGGCCGCCCAGGAGAGCGGACTGAATGCGGTAGCCCTGCACGCGCGTACGCGGGAGCAGGGATACTCGGGGCAGGCGCGGTGGGAGTACATTGCGGCGGTGAAGGATGCGGTTCGGATTCCCGTGATCGGCAACGGCGATATCCGCTCGCCGGAGGATGCCTGCACCATGGTCGCCGAGACCGGCTGCGATGCGGTGATGATCGGGCGCGCGGCTCCCGCGAATCCGTGGATCTTCCGCCAGATCGCGCAGTATACGGTCCTGGGCCGGTACGAACAGCCGACGGAGATGGATCGCTACCGGATGATCCGCACCTACTTCCTCATGCTGATTGAGGAGGGCGGCTCGAATGCCGAGGCCGCGGGCAAGATGAAGCAGTTTGCCTCGTGGTTCACGCACGGCGTGCACGGCGGCGCGGTGCTGCGCAAACGGATCTATGAGGCGAAGAGCGGGGCAGACGTTCTCAGCGCGGTCGATGCTTTCTTCGCGAACCGGATGGAGAGCGAATCCGCCACAGTGTTTGAGCAAGAAGCGCTGCTTCGCTGAGCCCTCCGCTTTTCCGCTGTGACGGCTGCCCTTTTCGCCCCCCTTCTCACTTTCCCTAACAAGACCGCAGAGGTCCGGCGCCTGCTCCGGGATCTCAGTGCCGGAGCCTCAGAACTGAATCCGCTGGGGTGTGCCGTCATAGACGACGGTGCGGGCGGAGGGACTCACGGCCTCTCCGAGTCCATTGGTTGCGTCGACCAGGATGATGGAAAAGGTTCGCCGGCTCTGCATGCCGGGGAAGCTGCCCTGCCGCGCATCGAGGGTGAGCACTCTGGCCTGGTCGTCCCAGTGCATGGCGATTCTGGCATAGAGGCTCTTCTCATAGTCATAGGTCGTGCCGTCGTCCTCGTAGAAGCTAGAGGAGGCATCGGCTCCGGGATAGACGCGCAACTCGACCGGAGCGTCGGGATGCTGGCCGGTGTACTCGGATTCGGGCCCGAGGGGGAGGATGCTGCCTGCGCGCACGTAGAGAGGAAGGATTGCCAGCGGCGTCTCCCGGCGGATCTCCTCTCCGCCGGACACCCGGGCTCCCGTCCAGAAGTCGAACCAGTCCGCTCCCCGGGGAAGATAGACGCTTCGCGCAGCGGCGCCCGCCTCGGTGACCGGCGCGACCAGAAGCGATGGACCGAACATGAACTCGTCGGTCAGATCAAGGATCTTCGGATCTCCGGCGAAATCAAAAGCCAGGGCGCGCATGGGGGTGTAGGCGTCGAAGGTTGTCCGCGCGGCGGCGCTGTAGATGTAGGGCAGCAGGCGGTAGCGCAGCCGGTCGTAGAGCGTAAGAATCTGCTGCGCCTGATCGCCATACGACCAGAGCTCATTCTCATTGTTGGTGCGCACGCCATGGACGCGGAAGATGGGACAGAAGGCGCCGTACTGGAACCAGCGGACGAAGAGCTCGCGGTATGCGGGATCGGTGGTATCGCCGCCGAGAAATCCGCCGATGTCGGTGGTCCAGTAAGGGAGACCGGTCATGGAATAGTTCAAACCGGCAGGGATCTCGCGCCGCAACGTGGCAAAGTTGGTGGCGACGTCCCCAGACCATGCGGCGGCCGCGTTGTGCTGCATGCCGGCGAATGCGGATCGGGTGAGGGTAAATACCCGCTTGCGATCGGTCATGCTGCGCTGTCCATCGTAGATGCCCAGCGTGGTCATGAAGGGATAGAGATTGGCGTAGCGCGAGCCATTGCCCCAGGCGGTGCGAGCCCCGGCCAGCATCGAACCGCGCTCTTCCCCATAGTTATCGGAGGGCTCGGTCGAGTCCATCCAAAAGGCGTCCACGCCGATGGAGGAGAGCGACTGCTCGACCTGGCGCCAATAGAGGGTGCGCGCCCGCGCGCTGAAGGCGTCATAGAGACGAGTGCCGGGGTAGTACAAGCGGAAGCGATAGTTTCCCAGGACGACAAAGAAACGATTCCGGTCCATGGCGGCGAAGTTCGCGCTGCCGGGGAGAAAGAGCGGCCAGATGGAGGCCATCATGTGGACATGCTCCTGATGGAGGGTCGTGACCATGGAGCGCGGATCGGGAAACTTCGACGTAAAGGTTCGGGAGCCCATCACCGTCTCCCATCCCTCGTCGAGCACGATGTTGTCCAGCGGGATGTGGAGGCTGCGATACTTCGCGGCTACATCGAGAAGCTCGGATTGGCTCCTGTACGCCAGCTTCGATTGCCAGAATCCATACGCCCATTGAGGGAAGAGAGGCGTATCGCCGGTCAGTCTGCGGTATCCGGCGATGAGCTTATCGAAGGACGGCCCATAGGCGAAGAAGTAGTCGACTGAGTCCGCCGGATCGGAGCTGATGGAGAGCACGGGCAGAAAGCGGTTGTTCCACCGCGTTTTGGCAGCGCTGTTCCAGAAGATTGCGTAGCCCCGGGAAGAGAGGAAGAACGGGATGGAGATATTCGTATTGTCCTGAGAGATCTCCATCTCCAGGCCGCGCTGGTTCAAGAGGCCGTTCTGGTGCTGGCCGAGGCCGTAGATCCTCTCCTCCGGAGTCAGGGCAAACCAGACGGAGGCCTGGCGGGAAGCTTCGCCGCCGATGTTCGCCGGCTGGATCTGCCGGGGAAGGGGCCAGTCCATCTCCCGCAGCAAGACCGCGCCGTCCGGCTCAAGGAAGCGGACGGCGCCGGAGGTCCGGCTTACTGCGATGGTCAGGCCGGCGGTCTGAATGAGCACGTCCGGAGGGGCTCCCGAGGGGTTCTCCCCGGCAACGGTGAAGGGCACGGGCACGCAGGCGGCTGCGGAGAGATAAGGAGTGTGGGGCGGGTCCGAAAGCGGGGCCGCCGAATAGGTGACGCGCGCGAGGGGGCCGGCACAGGGCTGAATCCGCAAGCTCCCCTGGGCAAAGCGCACCGTCACGGATGCCTTATCGCGCGCGACTCCGAGAACCGCCAGGCCATTGCTTTGGCCGGGTTGTGAATAGCTGTAAAGAGCCGTCCCCAGCCAGACGAGAAGCAGGGTTGTCCATCGTCTCTTCAATTTTTGTTGTCCCCTCACGTCCCCGCCGGCCGCCGAGCTGTCCATCGGTCCTTCCTCTGGAACAACTGGATTTAGAGATCGATCGGGTACTTTTCAGGTGTACACCAGCAGCCCTGTTTTGTGAGAGCGGGAATGCTTGCGGCGAACCTAATCTTTACCTGCCTGGATCTTTACAGGCGTTGAGAGTCCCGGACTGCGGAGTTCCAGAGGTTCAAGAGACGGTCGGCCTCACGGGGAGCATGACCGATATGCAGGTGCCCGTGCGGGGTGGACGGGTGGAGCTGCGGACGCGCAGACGACCATGGTGCTCATGCACAATGGTCGAGCTTAGCCAGAGCCCGACGCCTGAGCCCTTCAACGCCTTGGTTGTGAAGAAGGCATCGAAGATCCGACGGATGTTCTCGCCTGGTATCCCGATTCCATAGTCGGCAATCGATACCCGGACGGCGGGCTCCTGGCGGATGCCCAACATGCATTCCGAGATTTTGATGCGTATCTCCGCGCCATCGGGCGATGCTTCCATCGCATTGCGAAGCAGGTTGGAGAAGACCTGGCGGAGCTGGGCGGGAAAGCCGTGTACGACCAAGCCCGGGCTCCATTCCCGGCGAATGCGCAGGTTGCTCTCAATCACGGCCCGATTGTTCAGCGCGAGCACGTCTTCCATCACTTCGGAGATGCATACCTTCACCGGCGAGGAGGATTCGCGGTTGAAGGAAAGAATCTGCTTGGAGATGCGAGAGACCCGTTCCAGCTCCTTTTCCGCGGACGCGATATATCCCTGCGCTAGCGGCAGATCGTCGAGCGAGCCCTGCAGCAGATAGACGAGATTGACGATCGCCTCCAGAGGGTTGTTGATCTCGTGAGCGATGGTGTGGGCGATGCGGCCGGTAGCGGCCAGCCTCTCGCTGACCAACAGCGCCTCTTCTGTGCGTTTCTGCTCCGTCGTTTCCTCCAGCAGGAAGATGCTGCCAATGGTGTTCTCCTGTAGAAGGATCGGATCAACCCGGATACGGAAGAAGCGGGTGCCTGACTGCACCTCCCGCGAGGCGAGCACGCTTTGCAGATCGATTGTGAAACCGAAGCAGTTCTCAATCAGATCCTGGAGCGGGAGATTTTCAATATCGCCATAGGTGCGTCCGAGCAGCCGGCTCATCGAGCGGTTGCAGCGCTGGACGATGCCCGAGGCGTTGACCATCGCGACGCCTTCATTCAGGGAATCAAAGGTCGCCTGCCATTGCGTCGCCGAGAGCCGGGCCTGGGATTCGGCCAGATGAAGCCGGACCAGCGACTTCACGGTGGCGATGAGAACAACCGGCTCCGCCGGCTGGATGAGATAGGCGTCCGCTCCGCTTTCAAGCGCATAGAGCTTGCTTTCATTGTCGAGAAACGAGGCGGAGAGCTGAAGCACGGGGATGTGGCTGGTGTGCGGGTTGGCCTTGATACGGCGGCAGACCTCATACCCCAGGATGTCCGGGAGTTTCACGTCCAGAACGATGACGCTGGGGAGTTGCTTAGCCAGCTCAAGGGCTTCTTTTCCGGTGGCGGCTTCCATGACGGCAAAGCCCGCGCGCTTCAAAGCATGAGCCGTCGTGTAGCGATTGGCGCTGCGGTCATCCACCACGAGCACTGAAGATTTTTCGGAAGCCATTTCGTAAACTCGTATTCGGAAATTACGGCTCCATTCCGGCGGAAGCGAGCGCCTCCCGGAGCTGCTCCGAACTCACCTGGTCGCCGATGGGCTGCTTGGGGAAGAACACGGCATTCATCTGGATCAGGTATTGGGATTCCTGAGTCGAGATTTCTTTCGAGGTATGAACAAGAACGGAAATCGCCTTAGTTTCCGGGCTGCCGCGAATCTCGCGAAGAACCTCAAAGCCGGTGAGGTCGGGCATGACTATATCCAAAATCATTAAAGCTGGGATGTTCGCTTTCGCCATTCGGATGGCTTCGCGACCGTTATGCGCCTCCAGGACACGGTAGCCCAGTCTTGCCAGAGCTTCTCCCAGGACATAACGGGTTACCTCGTCGTCATCCACGAGGAGCACGGACCTTGAGTTTCGTCCCTGGATCAGTTCGCCAAGCGTGCTGGTCATGGCTGGAGTGGTAATCGGCTTGGCGAGGAATGCGTCCGCGCCCGCGTTGAGTGCCGACTTTGCATCGTCCACGATACTGATGACGATGACTGGACCGGTGTAACCCAGAGTCTTCAGCTCCTGAATGTAGAACAAGGAATCCTGCCCGTCGATAAAGCGATCGAGCACCACGGCGGACGGAGTTGAAGCGCGCAGGAGCGCACGGGCCTCGGGAATGTTAGAGGCGAAGATCCCCCTGTAATTGCTGTTCCGCAGGGAAGCTTCGTGAACAAAACTGGTCTCCGGATTGTCCTCAATAAAGAGAACGACTTTGTCTGTAGGGCCGGCATTCACCGGTTGGACGGTCTGGCTTCGCACGGGCTTGCCGTAACAAACGGGGAGGCGCACGGTAAATATCGAGCCTTTGCCCAATTCACTCTCCAGGCTGATGCTGCCGCCGAGCAGGACCGCCAATCGTTTGGAGAGCGGAAGCCCAAGTCCGGTGCCTTTCACCTGGGCCTGCAACTCGTTTTCGACCTGTACAAACTCTTCAAAGATGCGCTCATGATTCTCGGGTGCAACGCCAATGCCGGTGTCTTCCACGGTGAACAGGAGCCACTCCTCGGACTCGGCCCGGGCGGTCACGCGCACGTAGCCACGGCGGGTGAACTTGAGAGCGTTGGAGACGAGATTGCGCAGGATCTGGGAGACTTTGCCTTCGTCGGTATAGAGCACAGGCAGGCCCGGGGCAGCGTCAAAGGTCAATTCGAGGCTATTGCCGCTCAAGAGGGGCTTGAGCATTCCTCGGATCGCGCCGAAGAGATCATGAATTTCGAAGTGCCTTGGTTTTACGTCGACCTTGCCGGCCTCGACCTTCGCAAGATCAAGAAGCTCATTGACCAGTTCGGTAAGCTCGGCGGCCGAACGCTGAATAAAGCCGATCTGCTTCTCCTGTTCTGCGGATAAGTCTCCATCGCTGCGGTTCATGAGCATCCGGCAAAGCGAGGTAATGGAGTTGAGGGGAGTGCGGAACTCGTGCGAGAGATTGGAGAGGAAGCTGGTCTTGAGATCGGAGACTCGACGCAGATCGTCCGCGTGCTGATCCAGTTCCGCATAAAGAGCAACGACGCCCCGGTTGG
>DASYYO010000039.1:0-7106 GCA_035933805.1 Acidobacteriaceae bacterium
CGGTGGGGCATAGCGATAGGAAATTGCTCTAGAGCTGCTTCAACAGCCACTTGATCGATCTCTTTTGCACCTCAACATATTGAGGGTTCCACAAGGCATGGATGGTGTGGCCGACGGCGGTGAAAACCACTCGTCCCTGGCCGTAGTCATAGGCCCATCCGGAGATGGACTTCGTTCCCAGGCCGTTGAAGTCGAGCCCGTCGATGTTCTCCGCCTCCAGGATCACGTATTTCGGATCCTTGTCATACTTCACGTAGTGCTGCTCGTCGTCGACGGTGAACTCCTGGATACCTTCGGTGATCGGATGTTTGTTCGCGGAGACGCGAACCCGGAACGGACGCAGCGGCGGATGCCCGTCGTACGCTCCGCCCATCACGTCGCGGTAGTTCTTGGAGCCGAGCGAGATATCGCTGCAATTGTGGAATGCGTAGAAGCCGTTGCCGGCCTTGACGAAATCCTGGATCGCCGCGCCCTGCTCTTCCGTAATCCAGCGCTCAGGTTTTGGCTCGGGAAAGTCGCTCTTGTTCTCCAGATAGCTATCGTAGAAGCTCCACGCATCGGGACCGAGGTAGCCGCCGGGCCAGATCATGCCATCCCGCAAGATGAGAAACAGTTGATAATTCTTCAGCAGATCGCTCGAGATCTGGTCGTACTGGATCGTGTAATCGATCGGGATTCCGAGTTCCTTGAAGGTCCGATCCATGCTCACGCGAATGTAGTCCGGATTGTGAAAGCGGTCGCCAACCAGAGCCAGGGCGCGGGGCTTGCCCGAACCAGCGCCATTTGCCGGCTGAGCAGAAACGGGCTTGTCGCCTGCCACTCCAAGCAGGCCGGCGCCTGCGGCGAGGCCAAGATTGCGAACCAGAGTCCGCCGTGAAAGACTTTTACCCCAAAATTTCATAAGCTTCCAACTCCTCGATTCTCTTCAAACAGGATGCTTTCGTATGGCAGTTCATTCGGGCAGAGCTGCCGCGGCCGCTCGAGAGAATCGGTCGCGGGAACACGTCCCGATGTTGAGGAGCGCCCCGGCGACATGAGCACTCTATTCGCGCCTCGCATAGAACGTCAAATGAGGCATTTGCCACGATGTGCAGCGTATCGCGTCCCGCTTATTCCGCCGGCACAAAGAGAATGCAGACCGGCGCCGGAACGTCGAACCGCTGGCTGGTGGGCGCAAGCTTTCCGGTCTTCTGGTCGATATCGAAGACCGTCATCAGATCGGAGTTTTGATTGGCGGCAATCAGCTTCTTCCCAGTGGGATCGATGGCGAAGTTTCGCGGAATCTTTCCCCCGGTCGGCTCAACCTGGATCTTGGATAGGGTGCCGTTCTGCGGATCGATGGAAAAGACCGTGATGCTATCGCTGCCCCGATTCGAGGCGTAGAGGAAGCGGCCTGAGGAGCCGACTCCGATCTCTGCCGAGTTGTCTTCGCCGGTGAACCCTGAGGGCAGGGTAGAGATCGTCTGCACCGGTTTCAGAGATCCATTGGCCGCGTCGTAGGCGAAGACCACGACGCTCGATCCCATCTCACAAACGGCATAGGCAAACTTTGCTCCCTTCCCGAAGGTGAAGTGCCGCGGCCCGAGACCGGCCTTCACCGAGGCGAACGGAGGATCGTTCGGCGCAAAGGTGCCTTGCGCGGCGTGAACGCGGTAGATCTTGATCTGATCCATCCCCAGATCCGGCACGAAGAGGAAGCGGTTGTCGGGAGAGAGCACGACGGCATGAGCGTGCGGCCCCTTCTGGCGCATGGGATTTACGCTCGATCCGCTATGCTGATCGAAGCCCGTTCTCTTTCCGATGCTGCCGTCCGGCTCAATGGCGAACGACGCCACATTCCCGCTGCCGTAGTTGGCGACGAAGAGCATCTTCCCGGTCTTATCTACCACCAGATGGCACGGTCCTCCCCCGTCGGAAGAGACCTTGTTCAAAAGCTTGAGGGCTCCGGTCCTGGGGTCGATCGAGAAGCTGCTGATAAAGCCGTTCTTCTTGTAGCTGTGCGCCCCCGGCTCCTCGCCCATCTCCGTCACCGCGTAGAGGAAGCGATGAGTGGGATCTGTGACCAGAAAAGAAGGATTCACCACCTCGGCCGCCAATCCGGAGGGGCTCAGCTGACCTGAGCGAGGATCATAGCGGAAGCGATAAATTCCCTTGCTCCTGGGGCCGGTGTAGGTTCCGACATACACAAAGTAAGCGCTCCTGGAGGCATGGCTTTGCGCGGAAACACTCACCAGCGCCGGCAGGAAGCTCGCCGCCAGCAGAAAAAGACCCACCTGCGCCGAGCTGACGCATATCTTCCAAACAAACGCCTTTTCAAAAATCATTGTTCTTCTCTCCGGAGGAGTGCTCTTTGCACTGCATTCAAATCTGTCTCAGCAGCCAGCGGGCCGCGTTTTTCTGCAGCTTTTCGTACTCGGGATTCCACAGGGAAGTGATCACATGGCCGGGCGCCAGATAACACACGCGGCCTTTGCCGTAGTCATAGGCCCAGCCTGCCGCGGAGGATGTACCCAGGTCTTTGAAGGTAAGTCCGTCCTCATTCACGCTTTTGAGCAGCAGATATTTCGGGTCCTTCTGATAAGTCATGAAATGCTGCTCGTCGGTCACCACAAAATCACTTACGCCGCGGGTGATCGGATGCTCCCGGTTGACGATCTTGACCTTGAAAGGACGCATCGGCGGATGCTCCTCCGTGACCGCTCCCAGCACGTCGCGGAAATCGTCGTTGTGCGGGCTGATGTAGGTGACGTTGTGATAGAAGAGGACGCCGCCCCCTCGGGAAACAAAATCTTTGACTGCCTTGCCTTGCTCCGCGGTAATCCAATACAACGGCTGGGCTTCAATCTTCGGCAGCGGGGGCTCGCTGACGATCGCCGGCGGCGGAGTTGCGGGAGAGCCTGGAGGACCCTGCAGATAGCCTCCCGGCCAGAGCATGCCGTCGCGCAGCATGATCAGCAGCCGGTAACCCTCAAGCTCCTGCGCATTCAGCAGCTCCACTTCATCCCGGAAGTCGATGGAGATCCCGAGGTCACGGACGAGGGTCTTTCGCAGGGCAGTCCGGATGTAATCGCTGTTGTGATATCGATCGCCGATCAGGGCGAATGCCGTCGCCTTCTCCTTCGCAGGAGCGGAAAGGGCAGGCAGCAGTGCGGAGGCGGCGATTCCCGAGAGCATGGTCCGCCGGGTGAGCGTGGGATTCATCTGCTTTCCTCGCAAGCGCACTTTAGCACAGTTGGAAATCCTGCAAGAAGCTGCGACGGCGGCCGGAGCAGTTCGGTCTTGGAACTCTCCGGCCGCCGGCCTCTCAGAAGATCAGCTTTGCGGCAATCTGCATCACCCGGCCGCTGTTGGAGGAGGTGATGCGTCCGAAGGCGGAGCTGGTGAAGGAGTTGTTCGGGTTGAGGAAGTTGGGGTGGTTGAGCGAATTGAAGGTCTCCCAGCGCAGCTCGACGCGGCTTTGCTCGTGAATCGGGACCACCTTGAAGAGCCCTGCGTCAAAATTCTCGTACCCGGGACCATAGATCATGTTGCGGCTGGAGGTGCCAAAGGTGCCGAGCGCCGGCAGGGAAAAGGCGCTGGTGTCGAAGTACTCGGCGATCTTGCTCCTTCTGGAACGGCCGTTGTACACGGCGACGGGGCCGTGGACATCCGCATTGTCCGAATTGACGCCGACCAGGCTGCGGTCGACGCCGGCCCGAACGCTGAAGGGCAGACCGGTTTGCAGCGTCAGGATTCCGTCCAACTGCCAGCCGCCGGTGATCGACCGCATCAGGCTGCTGCCGGAGCTGAACGCCGGAATCCGGTAGACGAACGAGGTCACAAAGCGATGCTTGATGTCGAAGTCCGAGGGACCGTAGTCCAGGCTGTAGTTATAGGGATCGCGAGCCTGATTGCCCAGGCCGCTGTTGCCGTCGTTCGAAGCAATGTCCATGGATTTGGCGTAGACATACGACCCCAGCAGCGTAAATCCCCCGGAGAACTGCCGGTTCCAGCTGATCTGCAGGGAATTGTAGGCGGATGGGCCAGCCGACGTATCGTTGGTGATCGTCTGGAAATTTTTGAAGGGCCGGCGGGAGTTCACATTCACGGTGGTGGAATTGTTGGGGATGTAGACGGCGGGGTTTTCCTCTTCCAATAGAAGAAGGTGCGTGCCCTTGCTTCCGAGATAGGCCGCGGTGAGCACGACTTTCTTCCAGACCTCACGCTGCAAGGTCAGATTCCACTGCTGGATATAACCGGTCGTGAACCTCGGATCAATGGTGTTCTCCGTCATCGGCAGGTAAAAGACGCGCGCGGCTCTCTCTGCGGCAGTCTTTGGCGGAACATAGGCCAGCAGCAACTGCTGGGTGGTTGGATTGTTGCGGTACGGGTCGGAGAGCGGGACATTGAACGTAGTTTGCCCGTAGGAGAAGGGCTGGTTGATCGCGTTCGTGTTGAGAGCGACCGGGCGCAAGGTATCGGAGAAGATGCCGTATGCGCCTCGGATGCTGGTTTTGCCGTTGCCGAACGGGTCATACGCGAAGCCGATCCTGGGAGAGAACCGATCGTAGCGATTTGGAGTCACGCCCGGGCCGATCCCGGCATCTCCCGGGAACAGCGCGCCCACAGGGGCCAGCGGGTAGATGACCGATTGCTGGCCGGGGCGGAATGCGCCCTCATGGCCGAGCGCGTCCCGCGTCGTGATGTAGGGCTCCCAGCGCACGCCAAGGTTGAGCGTCAGCTTCGTCGACACACGCCAGTCGTCGGAGAAGTAAAGGAACGGGGTGTACTTGTATTGGTAGGATTCCAGCGGAGTGTTCTGAAAGACGCTGTTGGCCGCGCCGAGAAAGAAATCCGCATAGCCGGCGCCGTAGGGGCCGGAAAGCGTGCCGGTAAAGGAGTACTGCGGAGAGAACTGGAAGTACTCCCGCCCGTAGCGCCGCTCCTTGGAGATCTCGCCCCCCATCTGAAACAGGTGGTTATGCTTCGACCAGCTGACCGTATCGATGTATTGATAGTTCATCATGTAGCTGCGGAAGTTCGTTGGCACGCGCAGCGAAAGGCCGTTCGCCGCGGTCACGGACCAGTCCGTCGGAATGTCGGGCGGAGCCAGGGGGACGCAGGAGACGCAGCCGAGGGCTGCCCAGTTCGCCGGGCTTGTGACCTGCGGTCCGCGAATGAAGGTGTTCCGGGCGACCATGAATGTCGCAAGATTGAGCAGCGAGGAGGTAAAGGTGTGGGTCTCGTTGATGGTTCCATTGTGCGTCGGCCAGTCGTTGTTGGAATTGAAGGCCGGCAGACCCGCATTCTGAGCGTTGAAGCTGTCATCGAAGAAGTAACGGAAGCTCAGTTGATCGTGGCTTGAGAAGTTCTGATCGACCTTCGCGATCACCTGGTTCTCCCTGGTCGGGAGGGAGAGGTTGAAGGCGTAGATGTTGCCCGGCTGGTTGGGCAGCGGAAGAAAGTGGTTCGTGAAGGTCTGCGCCACGGGATCGAGATAGGCAGCGGGAATAATATTTCCGGGAAACGGAGTGCCGCTCGGGTTCGACGCCGTAACCGTACTCGGAGGGGCTACCGTAATCGGCTTGCCCCGCACGAAGGTCTGGGAGAAGTTTCCCGAGCGCTCCAGCGCGGTGGGAACGATGGTGGAAGAGATCGTGCTTCCCAGCACCTGGCGTGTGAGCTCCGCTCCCACGAAGAAGAACGTCTTGTCCCTGCCGTTGTAGCCGGGGAACCTGACTGGGCCGCCGATCGTTCCGCCAAACTGGTTTCGCTTCAAAGGCGGAACGGTGGTCGCGAAGTAGTCCTTCGCATCCGCATAGTCGTTGCGCAGGAACTCGTACAAGGTGCCGTGCAGCTCATTGGTCCCCGACTTGGTGATCATGTTGATGACCGCGCCCGCATCGCGTCCGGCTACCGCACTGTAGCTGTTTTGCAGAATGGAAAACTCCTGCAGCATATCCGGGTTGGGAAAGGCCGCAGGAACGTTGTTGTAGGTGTCCATATTCAGCCCTCCGTCGAGGGTGTAGGCCGACTGATTCGGGCGCGCTCCGTTCACGCTGAAGACCAGGTTGGTGTTCAGCGCGATGCCGCTCGCCGCCGAGTTGGTTCCCATCGGCACCGCGCCGGGCAGAAGAGCCTGCAGACTGAGGGCATTTCGCCCGTTGAGCGGCAGCTCCACCATGCGGGTGGAATCCACCACATCCTTCACCGTCGAGCTGAAGGTGTCGACGTTGGTGGCATTGGCCTGAACGGAGACAACCTGCTGCGCCTGCCCTACCTCCATTGCGAGGTCCACGCGCGCGCGTTGATCCACCTGAAGCACGATGCCGCTTCGCTCGATCGTGCGAAATCCCGGGGCTTCGCACGTGATGCGGTAAGCGGCGGCGCGCAGGTCGTTGAAGATATAATTCCCCGCCTGGTCGGACTTGACCTTCTCAGCCACGCCCGTAGCTTCATTGGTTGCGGAAACATCGGCGCTGCCTACCACGGCGCCCGAGGGATCAGTCACGGTTCCAAAAATGATGCCGGTGCCCGCCTGGGACCAGAGCTGGATCTGCGCGATCATCCCGGCTATCAGCAGGACAAACAGCCCGCGTGCAATTCGATGGGTTCTCATACAGTGCCTCCCTAAGCTTGCCGAACGTCAACATGGAGCGAAGTATTTGAGACAAGTGTTGTGGCGTGGTGAGACAAGGCCAAAGAAACTTACAAATTCGGTTGCATCTTTCAGCGAAGCGAGAAACACCATACACAATCTCCACGGTGGAATGTCAAGATGAGTTTTTGCCGGACACGGGAGCCATTGAAAATAAACAAGATCGAATTTCGAAATTATTAGTTTGAATAGTGAAATAAAGATCCCGCCCGGCGGCACGCTCCCGGAGGTCCCGCTGCGGACGGAACGCCGGGCATCCCTGCAATGGATTTTGGGGTTTAGAAAGCCGGCTCAGAAAGGAATTGAGGTAAGATCGGCTCCTCCGCGGCAGGATCGGGAAGATCTGCCGCAAAACGAGGGCCTCCAGTGTCGAATATGCAGGACCATTCGTTCAATATGTGAAAAGACAACATTGATTCAATATGTGAAATCCAGTGACCATGCAGGAAAACGTAATCCGGGCGGTCAG
>DASYYO010000065.1:0-6384 GCA_035933805.1 Acidobacteriaceae bacterium
CAGCTTGCGTCTTCCAAACAATCGCCCCGCATACATCGCCACTGTATCCCCGGCCCACACCGTCAGAAACAGAAACGCCAGCAGCGAGGGACCGTTGCTCTGCTCCCGAAGCATGAGAATCGGAATCAACGTCAGCCCAAGATAAAACAAGGCGAACACCGAAGAAGCGGCGTCGGCCAGCACCCGGTCCATCGGAGACCGGAACGTGCAATACACCAGCAATACCAGGGCAAGAAACCCGAACAGGGTCGCGATGTGTTCGGGCATCGGATATCCGCTGGACGAGAACAGATAGGTTCCGGCAAAGAGCAGTCCAATTGCCCCCAGCGTGAGGACCCGCGGCGGCTTGGCCCCTCGATGCTCCGTCAGCCCCAGGAACTCCCACGCCGCCAGCATCGCCACCCCGGCGACCACCACCGTGATCAGCCAGATGGGTCCCAGAAACACCAGTACCAGTACTAACGGCGCCAGGATAAGGGCGGTGATGACTCGTTTCATTCCAGGGTTGAGAATACACGGCGCCTTGCAGGGATGCGAAGTCCGTCGCCCTGTATCCCGTCGTTCAACGCCTTGGCCACTCCCACTTCGGCCGGTTGAATTTCTTAGCGCCCGCCAGCACCGTCTCGCCGAACGACTTCTCCAGATGCAGCCTGCTGCACATCCCGTTCTGCTCCAGCGCCTGGATCAGTAGCTGCGAATGCGATACCACAATCAATTGCGTCTTCCCGGCTGCATGTACGATCAGCCGCGCCAGTGCCGGCAACAGATCAGGATGCAGGCTGGTCTCCGGCTCGTTCAGCACCATCAGTTCCGGCGGCCGTGGCGTCAGGCAGAGCCGCAGTCCACAGCAGATAACGCAGCGTGCCATCCGACAACTCCGATGCTCCCAGGGAACGCAACAACCCATGCTGCCGCAGTCGAACCTCGAACCGCCCGGCCTGTTCTTCAATCTCCACCCGGCTCCCCGGGAACGCGTCCTCAATGGTCTTGTCCAGTGCCTCGCGATCGCCGGACAGCCGGATCGTTCCCAATGCCGCCGCCAGATCGGTCCCATCGTTATTCAGGACCGGCGTAAACGTACCCACCTGCGGAATCCGCACCGGCGATGCCGCGTCGGTCCGAAACCCCTCATAGAATCGCCAGCCCCGAATCGACTCGCGAACCGCCAGCATCTCCGGAGCCCTCTGCGGGTCGGCAATCGTCGCCAGCATGCTGTCTGTCGAATTCAGCTCTTTGGTCAGGAACTCCGGTTCATCGTGCTTGGCGGTCTTCGCGGGCGTTACCTGCACCAGCCGGTTGTTCCGGTCCACCAGCACAGCCGCCCTGCGATAGATCCCGCCATGCCAGATGCACTCCCGCTTGATCGCCGGATCCAGCGGAAACGCCAATTGCGCCGGCGGCGGATACCCCAGATCGATGCAGTAGCCATAAGGATCCCCGGCAAATCCCAGCTTCAGGCTCACCGATGCCTTCCGCGGAGTGCCTTCGACCGGATGCTCTCCTCTCCGCACGCTGTTGGCAATCGTCTCCGGCCCGGCCCACAGCGTCGACTGCAATCCGCCCTCGCGCGCCAGCGATGCCACCACTGTGTTCAGCGCCGCATCGCCCAGCAGCCTCAACGCACGATAAAGACTCGATTTCCCCGTGCCATTGGCTCCGGTCACCAGGTTCAACTGCCCCAGCGGCAACACCAGCTCCCGCAACGACCGGTAGCCCGACACTGCGAGCGTGTGCATCATTGTGAGAAGAATACTTTGTGAGAATGGATAGTCACGCTCGAATCGCGCTCAGCTTACTGCAATCTTGATCTGCTCCGAGTCCTCATCCACTTCGCCTACGCTGTCGCTCAGGCCGCCATAGCGCCGCTCGCGCCGCTGGAAATCCGCGATCGCTTCCAGCAGATGGATGCCGCGGAAATCGGGCCACAGTCTCTCCGTCACGTAGATCTCGGTGTACGCAATCTGCCACAGCAGGAAATTGGAAATGCGCATCTCGCCCGAGGTCCGGATCAGCAGATCAGGATCAGGCATATGCGCTGTGTACAGATGCCGGTGCAGATCCTCTTCGCTGATGCGGTCAGGAGAGATGTGTTTCTGCTGCATCTCCCGCGCCAGCGCACGGCAGGCGTCCACAACTTCAGAGCGCGCGCCATAGTTCAGCGCCAGCGTCAGAGTCGTCCCGGTGTTCCGCCTGGTCTCCTCCTGCGCCCACTGCATCTTGTCTTGAACTTCCCGCGGCAGCTCATGCACCCGCCCGATGTAGCGGATCCGCACGTTGTTGTCGTTCATGCGCTGCACGTTGTTCTCGAGATACACCTTCAACAGCCGCATCAGGAAATTCACCTCCGCCTTGGGGCGGCGAAGATTGTTCTCCAACGAAAAGGCATACAGCGTAAGCCAGGGCAGCCCGATCCGCGACGCCGTCTCGGTCACCAGTTGCACGCTTTTGGCGCCCTGCTGATGCCCCAGAAACCGCTTCAGCGAACGATGACCCGCCCACCGCCCGTTGCCGTCCATGATGATCGCCACATGCTGGGGCAGCCGCTCAGGCTTGAGGGTGTCATAGATCGCACGCTCCTCGGGGGAGAGCTCGCCTATCCGCAACATGCCGGTTGGATGCAAGAAAATTGCCTCGACACTATCTTTTTACGTTTGCGGGCCTGTGCTTTGTTCCGCGCTCGCCATTTGCGGCGGGACCGGCTCTGCTGCTGCCCACTGCAGTCTGGCGCGGTCTAAGCGGTGCCGCATCAACACCAGCCAGCAGAGAATCCCCGGCGGCCGGGGAAACCTGGCGACATCTTCGAGCCTAGCATAAAGAGGGGCGCGGAATACGTGCTCAGTCCACCTACATGAACCGATCGTCATCTTCTCCGAAGATCTTCATCCATCGTCAGAGAAGACCATTATCTTCGACTAAGAAGAGGGTCAGGCGGCCAGCGTAAACCCGCCGGCTCGCCTGCCTGAAAGGAGAGACGAATAGGAGATCGCGAACCGCACTGCGTGCAGTTCGTCTAAGCCGTACGCCGCCGTCCGGTAGCCATGTCCCGCACCGAGCCGTAGAGCAGAGTCCGGTGCAGCGAGTCCAGGCGCGGCAGCATGGTCGCGATCTCCGCCAGGAAGGGATCGGACAGGATCGCCGCAACCTCTTCTTCGCGGCGGCTGCGCGAATCCCGCACCAGCTGTCGCATGTCTACTTCCAGAGCCTCCGCAAGCCGTTCCAGCGAACCCAGCGTCGGAATCGCCTTCCCGTTCTCGATCTTCGAGATGTAGGTACGAGGCACCTGCATCCGGCTGGCAAGCTGCCGCTGGCTCAGATGACGCGCCCGGCGGATCTCCCGCACCTGCGCCGCCACCTGCAGGCCGGCCTCGGCCGAGGCTGCCATGGGCGATGGTGAAACCAGTTGGGGGGCTAGGGGTGCCGGCTCCTCGATATCGAGAGGCCTGTGACATTTCCTGCAGAGTGAGTTTGACGTTCTGTACTGCACTAAACTGCAGAAATCGCAACGCACGACTTCGCGTGTCTCCACGCTAGCAAGAGTGGTAGCCATTTAGGTAATGCGCGGAGTGCCAGAGCTAGGTACTCCCGGGTGTTTTGCACCGCGATAAGTGCTACTCTCTGCCGGTGAACCATAATTGTCAAGTAGAAAGTTAGGATCAAACCGAAGGATTCCCCATAAATCCCGAAACAACCCTAAGAAACGCGAACCATGCTGTGCAACACGTACAATCCAGTGCATGACCGCCGCTGAGATTTCCCCTCTCAATTACAACCGCGAACAAGCCTGGAAGCTGCTCTGCGAATGGACCCATAGCGAAAACCTCCGCAAGCACGCCCTCGCCGTCGAAATCTGCGTCACCGCCTGTGGCGAAGCCGAAGCCGGCCGCCTCGGCCTCTCGGGTGACGAGCGCGCCGCGTTTCTCAATCTCTACTCCACCACTGCCCTGCTCCACGACTTCGACTACGAGCGCCATCCCACCGCCGAAGAGCATCCCTTCGTCGGCGTCCGCGAACTCGAGCGCCAGGGCTGGCCGCAGGAGCTCCGCACCGCCATCCTCGGCCACGCACAATACTCCGGCGTTCCTCGGGTGACCCATCTCGACAAGGCTCTCTTCGCCTGCGACGAGCTCGCCGGATTCCTCACCGCCTGCGCCCTCGTCAAGCCGAGCAAAAAAATCGCTGAGGTTGAAGTGCCGAGCGTAAGAAAAAAGATGAAGGACAAGGCCTTCGCGCGTGGGGTGAACCGGGAGGACGTAATCCAGGGCGCCGCCGAGCTGGGCGTCGACCTCGATGCGCACATCGCATTTTGTCTAGAAGCGATGAAGAAGCGCGCCGACGAGCTCGGGCTTTAGACCACACCAAGCGCTGCAACTCCGCTATAAGGCAAGCTCAGTGAGCGGAGAGAAGCTTGTCCAACAGGAGCACAATCAGGCATGCTCCGATGCCATACAATGCAAGGCCTCGCGCCATGGTATGTCTAGAGCGAATTCGTAAGCGAAGAAGATTGGGAAAATAGCGGAAAATAGTAGTTCTCAGGATTCGCAGGATCGTAACGAATCACAACCCGATCCCCGTCGCTTCTCGGGAACAGCAGCGAGCCGTCCGGAACTCTAAACCTCGCACTCCGGCTTTGTCCCTGCTGATCGACCCATTCGAGACATTGCTCGAAGCGATAAGCGTATAGACGTTCCTCCTTTCGTCTATAGGCTGTGCGCTCAAACTCCGACTGTCCGAGCTTCGCTTCCGTCCGTATCCACTTGTCGTACCCGCGAATCTTCTCCCACAGTTCAATGAGCATAGCGACTCCAACTTAAGGAGGTTACTTCATCGGATCCTTCGCCCTCAGCTCTGCCACAATCTCCGCCGCGGCCTGGCGCGCGCGCTCTTCCTGGTCGGGCGGGAAGCTGATCGCTCCTACCCGTGCATGTCCGCCGCCGCCGTAGCGCTCGCACACCTGCGCCAGGTTCACCATCTTTGCCGGATCCGCCTTGGTCCACGGATTCGAGCCCACTGACACCTTGGTCCGGAAGCTCGACTTCGACAGCCCGATCGAATACGTCGCACTCGGATGGAGATAGTACGGGATGAACTTGTTGTATCCCTCTACCGGCTTGTCCGTAATGTCGAAGAAGATGGTGCCGTCCAGCTCTTCACTCCGTTTTCGGATGAGTTCGATGCCCTCACGATGCCGCTCCAGCAGCGGCGGCAGCAGGCTCGCCACAAAGGGCTGCGCCAGCACCTCCGCCAGCGGCAACTCCGTCAGCAGCGGAATCAACTTGGGAATAAACTCCGGGTCCTGCGTCGACTCAATGATCAGCGTCAGCTTCATGGCCGGAGCGGCCATCTCCACTGCAGCCTGCGGGCTTTCGTATAACGCGCCGTCCACGATATTCGCCCAGTGAATCAGCTCCGCCACCGGAGCTGTGTTGAATCCGAATTTCGCCGCCGCAATATCCGCGAGGAAGCTGGTGCACGAGGTGTAATTGGGATCGAAGAACTTCCGCGAGCCGCATACCGGATCGCGCTGGCACTCCAGAAAATGCTCGTGATCCTGCGGCGTCAGAAACGCCGAAAGATGGTGATCGAACCACCAGGTGATCCGCGGCGATGCCGAATATTTGAAATCGACGATGGCGTTTTCGTCGCCCGTGAACTCGTCTTCATCGAACAGCGCTCCAGCTCGATGCACCAGGCCGTGGTACTCGTATGCCGAGTCCTTGGCAATGCATTCCCGGTGAAAGCGCGTAAAAAGGGATGCCGAGCAGGCTCCGTCGAAACACTTGTCGTGATAAAAAACGTTAACCCGCAACCGCAGCATCTCCTTTCCGGTGTTTTAGCTAAAGCCGGAAGATTAAGCATCAGGCGAGAACCCGATTGTGTCAAGGAGCGAGTGGCTCGCAGGTCTCAAGGAAATGAGGAAACAACCCTCGCCATTGCCGGGCTGGGTAGAATTTCCTGACAGGGCAAATCTCTCAGGGCGGGACTCTCCATGGATCGGACAACCGAAGGACCGACACAGCAAGACAGCCAGTCGGTTTCACCCAGCGAGATGCCTCCGGACAGCCTTCGATCCTCTCCGGACGCGCCCGAACTTCACGATCTCTACTGGATGATCGTCGGCCCCAACGGGATCCGCGCCGGCTGGCTTGTTCTGTTGTTCTATTGCCTGTTTCGCCTATTGCTCTACCTGTTCAGCGGCATTCTTTTTGCAGTTGCACCCGGTATGTCCTCGTCCGACTCTCCATTCACCGCCCTCTCATTTGAACTGGTCCAATTCTGCGCCATGCTCGGGGCCGGCGGCATCATGATCGCTGTCGCGCACCGAAGCCCGGCAGACTATTACCTCGCAGAATCTCATCGCATGCGTCGCTTTGCCGGCGGATTCCT
>DASYYO010000124.1:0-2171 GCA_035933805.1 Acidobacteriaceae bacterium
CCGCTACCTGGTGCTTCTGCGTCCTGCCGACGAAGACGGGACCTGCCCGAATGCGCCGGTCTTCTACTCGGGAGCCATTGCATGTTCGCCGGCCATGCTGCGGATCTTTCGCATGGTGGAGACGCTTCAGCACAGCGAAGCAACGGTCTTGATCACCGGAGAGAGCGGCACCGGAAAGGAAGTGGTTGCCCGCGCCATCCACCAGCACTCCACGCGAAGCAGCGGGCCATTTGTTGCGGTGAACTGCGGAGCAATTCCAGGGGACTTGCTGGAGTCGGAGCTGTTTGGGCACGTTCGCGGCGCCTTTACTGGAGCGATCCGGGATCGCGTGGGACGCTTCGAGCTGGCGTCGCACGGCACGCTGTTTCTGGATGAGATTGGAGATCTGCCACCATCCCTGCAGGTGAAGCTGCTGCGCGTGCTGCAGGAACACCAGTACCAGCGACTGGGGGAGAGCGCCTCGAGGACAACGCACGCCCGGATCATTGCCGCCACGAATGTCGACTTGAGAGTCGCTTTGCGGCAGGGCCGGTTGCGGGAGGACCTTTATTACCGGTTGTGCGTGGTTCCGATTGAGATTCCGCCTCTGCGAGAGCGGCGGGAGGATATTCCTCCGCTTTCGATGAGCCTGCTGAGCCGGATCACGGCCCAGAGCGGTCTTATACGAAGAATCTCGCCGCAGGCAATGAGACTCCTGCTCGACTACCCCTGGCCAGGGAACGTCCGTGAACTGGCAAATGTGATTGAGTACGCGGTGACCGTAGCGGGCAGAGAGACGATTCTCCCTGAAGATCTGCCGGAGGAACTCCGGCGCCGTGGCGTCGATTTCGAAGCGACCGCAGATCGAGCCGCCTGGCTGACAACAACAAGCTCAAAAAATGGATCGACTGAGAATGTGAAGGATGAGGCCGAAGCCGTGAGACTTCGATCCGTTCTGGACGCGCACCAATGGAGACGGGCTGAGACCGCCAGGGCTTTGGGGATTAGCCGGGCGACTCTGTGGAGGCGGATGAGGGAGCTTGATCTGGCGTAGCAGGTTGCGAAACGTTTCGTTTCATTCGCGAAGCATCTCGTTGCAACGAATCGTTGCATAGAACGAGAGGCCCATCTTCCAATTACAAGGAAACAAAGCGTTTTTGGCTTTGGTAATGCAGATGCTTCTGCTAAGGAAGGATCCGCCTGCGCTGATGAATGTTTGAAACGCGCAGCGCGGCCTCGCAGGGGGAAGCATGACTTCAAGCACGAAAACAACGACCGCTGCATTTTTCAAATGGCTCATTCTTGCCGTCCTGGTACTCATCTGGCCGGTGGCGACCTACGGAACAGACGGACATTTTCTGCATGGTGCGGGTCCGGTGAACGAGGCCATGGGCGGTGCGGACACCGGCCTGTGCCTCGATGCGACGGGATCGATTGCCTGGAACCCGGCTTGCACGGCGCGATTTGGAGGCCGGCGCTTTGAGTTCCACGGCACGGTTTTTATCCCCTGGCGCTCATTGTCGAGCACGGTCAACGCAAATGCGTTCGGACCCGGGATGCCCGGAGCGACCTTGACGGGAACGACGACCAGCAAGACAGACACGGCCTTCATGCCCGGCATCGCGTTCATCTATCACCCGTCCGGCAGTGCCAATGCGTATCACTTCGGCATGCTCGCGGTGAGCGGGTTTGGAGTGGACTATCCCGCCAATACCGATTTCTCGAATCCGATTCTGACGGCGCAGGCGCCTAACGGCTTCGGGTTTGGACGCATCCGGTCGGATTACATGCTGGTAACGCTGCCGGTTGGCGTTGCGCGGCAGATCTCCGAGCGGCTCTCGGTCGGATTCTCGGCAGTGCCCTCCTTCTCGATGCTGCAGGTGATCCCGGCACCGTTTTCTGCGCCCGTGACCGGGGGCAGCTCGATGCCCTATTACCTTTCGGCGGGAACCCATGCTCCATCGTTCGGCGGTGGTTTCAACGTCGGGGTGCATTATGCGCTGGAGAAGGTGAGCCTCGGCGTGTCGTACCGTTCGCCGGTGTGGTTCCAGCAATTCAATTGGAAGACCAGGGATCTGACCGGGGCTTCGCACAATCTGGACTTCCAGATGAACCTTCCGCAGGTTGTCTCAGTAGGAGCGGGGATCTCTCCGGCAAAGAGCACACGGATCGGCATTGACGCGCGCTGGATC
>DASYYO010000161.1:0-12264 GCA_035933805.1 Acidobacteriaceae bacterium
ATGACCCTGGATGGGGACGTTCACGATTGGGCCAGCACCAACTGCATGACTCAGGCCCGCTCCTTTCTGGAACTGGGTCCGTGGCGAACGCACTTTGTGCCGGTGCAGAACAACCCGCCGCTGGGCCTGGATCCGGACGTCTATCTTCATTGGCCCCCGCTCGTGCCGCTGGTGATCTCCTGGTTCATGCGCATCCTGGGGGACCGCGAGGCGGCCGGAAGAATCGTCGAGCTGCTGGTGAGTTTCGGTACTGCTGCCGGCCTGCTCTGCCTGGGCAAGGTGCTCTATAGCGTGCGCGTGGGACTGCTGGCGGGTTTCTTCTACCTGACGGCTCCAGCGACCTATATCGGCGGCCGGGTGATCGTGCAACCCCCGATGTCCGTGATGTTCGCGGTTGCCGGAGTGCTCTTTTATGCCCTGGCTGCAAAGGGAAGCAAGCGGCGCGCGCTGTGGGCTGCCGCTGGGATCGCCTCCATGGTGTGCATGGTCCTTGCCTCCTGGGACCCGATCTTCGTGCCGCTGGGTCTCTTGCTGGCGGCGCTCTATGCCCGCGACCGGGCGCAGATCAAGCTGGCTGCTGGCTATCTCGCGGCGTCCATGCTGACGTTTGCTGCGATTCAAGCCGACTACATTCTGAGTTATCCCGCATTCTTTGGAGACCAGGTCTCGACAATCGGGTATCGGATGGGACTGCCCTTCAAGGCGCCGTCGATCGTTCGGCTGCACAGCATCGTCGATATGGTCGGCTATAAGACACAGTTGCCGGCCGCGACCATCTTGCAGGACCAGGTCAGCAATCTATTGCGATTGTTCCATCCCTTTCTTCTGCTGGCGGGGTGCCTGTTCGTCGCGTTCTGGTGGCAGCCGGCGTTTCGCCGCGAGGGAAAGAGATTGCTGGTGATCGGCGGCCTCGCCTTTCCGTGGATCCTGTGGGCGATCGTCATGCGCCAGTACGTCGGAATCCATGAGTTCACGTTGGTGCTCGCGGCTCCGTTTCTGGCGCTGGCCACCGGCGTCATGCTGGAGGAGATTCTCCTCAAGCTCCTGCACCGGCGGGAGTGGGCTGCGGCGCTCTGGGTGATGACGATCGTGCTGCCAATGCTGGTGTTTCATAACGCGCTTCAGGCGGCCATCCACGTGAAGGAGCAATTCACGAAACCGCAATATCGTGACTTTTCCGCTCTTGTGGAACGGGAGACGCCGCCCAACGCCATCGTTCTTTCACCCGAACAGTTCTCCGTGCCCGTGTACTATTCGAAACGCCACATCGTCCGGGGAATCGATTCGCCGCAGGTACTCAGGCAGGCGGCCGCGCAAGCGCACGCCGCGTTCCCGGGCTCGCCTCTCTATCTGGCCGTCAAGACCGATCTTCCGAATGGATTAGGCGCTGTGCTGGCCTCCATCACGCCGGTTGCAACGCTTGGGGATTCAGCGGTTTATCGCCTGCCCTGAGCGCCGGCGGAGGCCTGGGATCCGCCGCGATCCCGGGAGCGGAAGAGAATGCCCCGGTTGGACGCAAAATTGCGCACCATGCTACTCTGAAAAGGACACTTAGAGAGTGGACTCGACAGATTAAGACAGAGGAGCAACGCACGGCTGTGTTGGCACCCGCAAAGAAAACCGAAGTAATTACGCGCTTCCGCGCCCATGCAAGTGATACGGGCAGCCCGGAGGTGCAGATTGCGATTCTCAGCGAACGAATTGGCGAGTTGACCGAGCATTTCAAGCTGCACAAGAAAGACCACGCTTCACGCCGTGGTTTGCTGATGCTAGTGAGCAAGCGCCGCCGTCTGCTGGACTATCTCAAGACAAACAACTCTGACCGCTACCGGGATGTCATCGGCAAGCTGGGCATTCGCAAATAAAAAGCGAGCGATTTGTACTCAAGCGTAGCGCGAAAAGACTGGACCGGGCCGACGGCGGGTGTGGTCGGCTATCGCAGGCGAATTCAGCGTGCCCCGCAAGGATCTTCCAGAACCGTGCGGTCTGCAAAGAAGCAGCCTCAGGCTACCTACGAGGGCATCTCTGCCCCGGTCAATTCTCCCAGGTGGTTTTTTCTTTGGGCAGCACCGCGCGTGGCTGGCGAGGGCCGAGTTGTTTCTGCGTGAGCCGGGAACTGCTTCGGCCATGCGAAACCCCGGCGTTCCAGAGCCCGCGCGAAACGATAACCGAGGCGATGAGGAAAGCGGTTCGGCCGGTTGAGCGACATAGCTTCAAATTGCCGTGCTCCCGGGTTTTGACTCTCGCGTCCAGGCTACTGCATACGGAAATGAGGATTGTATGAAGCAAGAAGTAACTGTTGAGCTTGCCGGCGGCAAGCGTCTGACCTTTGAAACGGGTCGTATGGCCAAGCAGGCCTCCGGTTCTGTACTGGTAACCCAGGGAGACAATGTCGTGTTGGCTACCGCAGTAGCCGCGCCCGAGCCCAAGGAAGGGCTCGATTTTTTTCCCCTGACCGTTGATTACCGTGAGTACACCTATGCGGGCGGACGCATTCCCGGCGGGTTCATCAAGCGTGAGGGGCGTCCCAGCGAGCGCGAGGTTCTGACGTGCCGCCAGATCGATCGTCCGATTCGGCCCATGTTTCCGGAGAACTTCCGGAACGAGACGCAGATTATCGCCCTAGTGATGTCCGCGGACAAAGAGAATGATCCGGACGTGATCGGCATCAATGCCGCCGGCGCGGCCCTGGCGCTTTCCGATATTCCCTTCGGCGGCCCGATCGGTGCGGTGCGCGTGGGCCAGGTGAACGGCGAGTTCCTGGTCAATCCAACCTACGCGGAGCGGCTGGAAAGCGCGCTGAACATCACCGTCGTTGCCACCAGGGACGGCATCGTGATGATCGAAAGCGGCGCCAAGGGTGTGAGCGAAGGCGTCGTGGTCGACGCGATCGAATTCGGCCATGGAGAGATCAAGAAGATCGTTGCCGCGGTCGAGGAATTGGTGGCGAAGGCAGGAAAGCCGAAGAGGGTTGTTCCGCCGGTGGATTTCGATCAGGCCTATTTTGATGAGCTGGAGAGCAAGGTCTCCGCTCGCCTGAAGGATGCTCTGGATACCAGGACTCACCCCAAGTCGGAGAGCCAGGCCCTCGTCAAGCAGATCAAGGACGAGCTGGTCAAGGCGCTGCCTGAGGGCGAGCCTGACGCCAAGAAAAAGCTGTCCAAATATCTTGAAGCGCTGCGGGAGAAGATCTTCCGCGATCAGGTGATCCAGGACCGCGTCCGCCCTGACCGGCGCGCCTTCGACGAGATCCGCGAGATCACGATTGAAATTGGCGTTCTGCCGCGCGCCCACGGCTCCGCCCTGTTTACCCGCGGAGAGACCCAGGCGCTGGTGACCGCGACCTTGGGAACCACGGACGATCAGCAGCGGTTGGAATCCTTCCAGGGTGAGCAGAAAAAGCGGTTTATGCTGCACTACAACTTCCCCCCGTTCTCGGTGGGCGAAGTGGGCCGCATGACGGGCGTCGGCCGGCGTGAGATCGGTCACGGAGCTTTGGCGGAGCGCGCCATTTCCGCGGTCCTGCCCGGCGAGGATGAGTCCCCCTATACCCTTCGCGTGGTCTCCGACATCCTGGAGTCCAACGGCTCCTCCTCCATGGCGAGCGTATGCGGAGCCAGCCTGGCGCTGATGCAGGCCGGCATTCCGCTGAAGGCCTCAGTTGCCGGAGTAGCCATGGGCCTGGTGAAGGAGGGCGATAGCTACGCGGTCCTGACCGACATCGCCGGCGCCGAGGATCACTACGGCGATATGGACTTCAAAGTGGCGGGCACGCGGGAGGGTATTACCGCGCTGCAGATGGACATCAAGATTCCTGGAATCACCGGTCAGATCATGCGTGAGGCTCTCGAGCAGGCGCGCCATGGACGGTTGTTCCTGCTGGACAAAATGGACGCCGTCCTGAGCGGACCCAGCAGCGAACGGTCCAGGTTTGCCCCGCAGATTCATACTCTGCAGATTCCCACAGACAAGATTCGCGACCTCATCGGACCGGGCGGCAAGACAATTCGCGGAATCATCGAGGCGACCGGAGTCAAGATCGACGTCGATGATACGGGCCGGGTCAACGTGGCCTCGAGCGACGAGGACGGCCTGAAGAAGGCGCTGGAGATGATCAGCAATCTGACCGCGGTGCCCGAAGCAGGGAAGACCTACCTGGGCAAAGTGGTTCGCCTGGCTGAGTTCGGCGCTTTTGTGGAGATCTTTCCCGGCACCGACGGTCTGCTGCACATCAGCGAGATCGCCGAGCATCGCGTGAAGGACGTCAAGGACGAGTTGCGCGAAGGCGATCAGGTACTGGTCAAGGTCCTCGGCATCGAAGGCAACCGCATCAAGCTCTCCAGGAAGGCGCTGCTCAAAGAGCAGCGCGAAAAGCTGGGCATTCCTGAGCCGGCGCGAGCGGGACGTCCGGCCGAGCCGGGCGATGGAGAGGGCGCGCCGTTCCGGAGCCCCCGTCCCCAGCCGGTAGCCGAACGGCAGCCGGTCTCGAATGCCAGCACGATCACGATCGAGGGCGGAGACGACTTTGAGGATGCGGAGCCCTTCTTCGAAGGCGACGAAGAGCCCAACTTCAACCGTGCGGATGGAACGCAAGCCGAGGTGCGGCCCGAGGGACGGAAGCCGGAAGGCGTAAGCGCGGCAGGCGCCGCTGGACAGCGCCGTCGCCGCAGCCGCAGCCGCGGCCGTGGTCCCGGTGGCCGTGGACCGGGCGGCGGCGGACGCGGCCCTCAGTAGGGAACGTGAACAGAGGAAGGTCATGAAGGGGCTGCGCGAAAGATGCAGCCCCTTTCCTCATTCGGTTCCTTTCCCCTGCGAATGCTCCAACAGGATCCCACCTCAGCCGGTCTCCGCGGATGAATGACGAATGAACTCGAAGCGCGCGACGGCCTTCCTACTGCTTTCGTTGCTTTGGGGGAGCAGCTGGCTTGCCGTGGGGACGCTCGCCGGGCAGATGCCGCCCTTCGCTGCTGCGGCTGTAAGGTGCGGGATTGCCGCCGCCGTTCTGCTTGCTGTCGCCTGCATCAAGGGTTGGAAGGCGCCGCGTGGCCGTGCGCTAAGATCCCTTCTTCTGCTCTCTCTTACGCTGGTCGTCTTGCCCACGGTCTTGCTCGTTTGGTCCGCGCGGCGGGCGCCGGAGGAGACCTCGACGATCCTCTACGGCGCCCTCCCGCTGGTCGTCGTCCTGCTTTCCTCTGTGTGGAATGACAAGCGGGGCGAATCCGCCGGAGCCTTGCCTCAAGCCGCGTTGTACGCATCGCTGACCGGGCTGGGCGGGCTGATGCTCGCTTTGTGGGACGCGCGTTCCTTCCCGGACCTGCCAAGCGGCGCAGCTATTCTTCTGGCGGTGATCCTGACCGCCGCCTCCTCCATCTTCGCCAAGGAAGAGCTGAAGGAGGTGAGCCCCTGGATGAGCTCGCTGGTGCTGTTCGGCGTCTCGGCACTTGTTTTTGGCTTAATGAGTGGAGCATCGGAGCACGATGCCGTCGTTTCATGGAACGGCCGCATCTTGGGATCGCTCCTTTATCTCGGAGTCTTTGCCGGAGCGGCCGGCTTTCCGCTCTACTTCTGGTTGCTCAAGGAGCTTGAGGCTCGCCAGGTCGCCGCAATCGAATGGATCGGTCCTTTTGTCGCCCTGATGGAGGGTGCGGTTCTCTGGCGTCAGGGGCTGTCCTGGACGATGCTCGCGGGGTTGGGGATTGCGCTTGCGAGTCTCAAGGTATTGCTGCGCTCACGCTTGGAAGACGACGCGATTCTCGGCATCCGGGGAACCTTGTAGGGTGCAGCGTGGCGGCTCAGCGGGCCGCCATGCGTTTGTCCCGGGACTGAGCAAGCCGTCAGGTTGACGGGCATGCGGAGCGGCAAATAGAGTCCAGAGCATGGACCAGGGCAATTCTAAGAAACCAGTCTTTGATTTGACGGGGCAGACAGCCATCGTAACGGGAGCGGCTACGGGCATTGGAGAAGCCATTGCGAAGCGTCTGGGCGAGGCTGGCGCGACAGTTGCGGTGGTCGATCTCGACCTTCGAGGGGCCACGCGGGTGGCCGGCGGTCTGGCGAACGGGGCGTTTGCCCTCCAGGCCGATGTCGCTTCACCTTCTTCCGTCAAAACTGCTGTTGACGAGGTCATCCAACGTACCGGGCGCATCGATATCCTGGTGAACAACGCCGGCATTGCAGGTCCCGCGGCGCCTATCTGGGAGCAGACCGATAAAGACTGGCAGCAGAATATCGCGGTAAATCTGACCGGAGTTTTTAACTTCTGCCGGGCGGTCGTGCCGCACATGAGAAGCCGGAGCTACGGACGAATCGTCAATGTCGCCTCGATTGCCGGCAAGGAAGGCAACCCCAGGATGGTGGCTTATTCGGCGACCAAGGCGGGGGTGATCGGCCTGACCAAATCGCTCGGCAAGGAGCTGGCGACCGACGGTATCTGCGTCAATGCGGTCTCTCCCGCTGTGGTACAAACCCACATCCTCGACCAGTTGACGCCGGAGCAGGTGTCTTACATGACGGATCGAATCCCGATGAAGCGAACCGGCAAACCGGAGGAGATTGCTGCGGTGGTTCATTTCCTCGCCAGTCCGGATTGCTCCTTTGTCACCGCTCAGTGTTACGACGCAAGCGGAGGGCGGGCGACTTATTAGCTTGCCGTTGGGGCTCACGCGGACGGTAGGCCGCCCAGCCGCTCCAGCGCGAAGATCGCAGCGAGCCATTGCCCCCGCGCGAAGCTTGCGGACAGAATAAGCCGGCAGCATCGGAAGTGCCGGCTTTCGATCCCGGTTTGGGAAGAGGAAGCCCCATTTCTGCCCGATTACGGCTGCGGTAACAGCAAAGGATTCGGTTAAAAGTGGGAAAAGTTGCGGTAAACTGCAGGCGATGAGTGCCTCTTTATACATTGTGGTCGAGGGCGAGGATCCAGGCTTCGACATCTTTGTGAACGGCAGGGCACTCGCGCGCAATGAAGATGCGCTGGAGAAGATGGCGCAGCGGATCGGCGTGAAGCCGCTGCTGGAGTTTTTCTCCGCGGATGAAAACTCAATGGCTCTCCTTCTGGAAGAGGGAGCCGGAGACCCCGAGTGGGCGAAGACACTCCCGCCGCCGCAGTGGTTCTCTCCAGAAGATGGCCTGATTACCATCTGCACGCTGCTCGATCACCTCAAGGGATCTCCAGCCGAGCTGGGAACGGAGACTCTGCCGGTGATCCGCGAGATCGAGGAATTCGAGCGTGTGCTGCGCAAGACGGCACAACGTCAACTGCGCTGGCAGTTAGCCGTGAGCTGGAAATGAAACGACGGCGGTTTGCGTATGTTTGGGCGTCCCGAGAGGTGCGAGCACTGCGATGATTTTCCCGGCAGCGGGAAGTGTTCCAGGTGCTTCGGAACCGGAAAGAATGTTCACCTGAACTCCGATCGGCTGGAGTGCGAGGAATGCGGCGGCAGCGCCATCTGCCAGTACTGCAAGGGGCGCCAGATCTTTGGACCGCCTCTTTCGCGTCAACTGCGCGACCGCGTCATGCAAATGCTCAACCGCGTCTTCGGTTGACCGGACACCCCGCCGCGATGGTTCCTCGGAAAGTGCTCCATCCCTTCTATTGCTGCACCTTCAGATAGTTCCCGTAACCGACAACGATGGTGGATGAGACGAGCAGCACGAGCCCCAGGCTGACGAGCCACTTGGTCCGTGCGCTGGTTCCGCGCCATTCCCGCAGGGCGACGCCCCATAACGTTGCGAAGATGATGATGCTGGCCATGTGCAGCGTCCAGCTTGAAAATCCATATTTTCCCATCTTGGTCTCGCCCATGGAGTAGAAGAAGAACTGGAAGTACCAGATCACGCCGGCGAGCGCCGCCAGCAGGTAATTGAGAGTCATCACCCTGAAAGAAAGCGTGGTGGACAAAGGAGCGAATTCGCGCGGATCAAAATCAGCGAGCGAGGTTCCGGTTGCATGTCCGGCGCGAAAGGGATTCTCGCCCGGCTCCCCGGCAAACTGGCGGATCGATCGGTTTTTGACGATGAGGATGACGGACCACACGAAGTTGGTGAGGAATCCGCCCCAGAGAACGACGATCAGAACCGGGAGGTTCTGCCAGAGGTCGGCGCGTCCGGCAGCCAGCAGTTGCTTTTTGGCAATCACGGCAATGGGGGCGCCCGCGTCGAGGCCGAAGGCGAAACAGGCGCTCATGACGCCGGCGAAAACGGCAACCGCCAGGCCTTTGCCGAGCGAGTAATCGCGCTCTCCGGCCTCGGCTTTCTCTTCTTCTGTGAATTCCTGCTCCTTGGAGTATCCGGCCGCTCCGCTGACCGCGACCGCCACCAGGCACAGGGCGACTCCCATGAGAATCACACGGCCGGATGTCTCATGCAGGATGCCGCTCATCTCGTGGTGAAAGACTGGCGGCATCAGCGTACCGAATACCGTACACAGTCCGAGAGCGATGGCGTAGCCCAGTCCGATTCCGAGATAGCGGATTGCAAGCCCGAAGGTAAGGCCGCCGAATCCCCATAGAACCCCCCAGAAAACGGCGTACCCGATGCTTGAGCGCGGCGCGGCTTCAAGAATCCCGAAAACGCCGGGCACAAAGATCAATGCAAGCACCGTGGGCGCGATCAGCCAGGCGGCAATGCCCTGGATGATCCAGTAAATCTCCCATGACCAGCGTCGAATACCCCGGAAGGGAATAAAGTTGGTGGCGGAAGCGAAGCCGCCGATCCAGTGAAAGATGACACCTAAAAATGGGTTTGCTCCCACGAATACCCCGCCGTTCTCAAAGTATCGGCACTCTCTTTGAAACTATCATTATCGCGAGATTGTCTTTGTTTGGGATCTGTCGCGCTCAGTGAGCGGAAGGACCCTTTTCCCAGATGGACTTGAGCTTCCAGAGGCGTCCCGATATTTTTGCCGGCTGCGCCGGAGAGACGAAGAGCCGGATACGATCGTTTGTGGAGGGAGGAAAGATCAGGTCTGTCATTGCGATCGTGTCTTCCTGCGCGTACGCCTCGATCGATGAGCGATCGACAATGAGCCTCAAATCGTAGGGCCGTCCTTCCGCCAGCGGAGCTACGGTCCTGCCTGGAAAATCCGGGCTGATTCTGATGCCGGAGTTGCTCCGGTCAATGTAGAACTCCCGATGCTTTGTATCGAAGCCCACCTCGGTCCAATGTTGCGCGTCCGAATAGAGGCGAATGCCGAAGACCTCTTCAGAAGTATGACCGAAGTCTAGGTCCAACTCGTAAGGCGCTACGGCTGCCAGCCCGTTGCCTGCGAGGAGTGCGCTCGCCGCTGTCCCGGACAGCGCGGAAGATTGTTCGTGGAGGGGATCGATGACCGGCTCCTGTCTGAGCGCCAGGCCGGCTCCGTCTCTCAGGAAGGAAACCCGGCGAGGGAGGCTCATCTGTCCGCGCCAGGGAGAGGTCGGCAGCTTGGCCGCATATTGCCAGTTGCTCATCCAGCCCATCAGGACGGGCGGCTGATCTGCGGGCAATCCATTGAAGCTGATCGCGCAGTAATCGTCTTTTCCGTAATTCGTCCATCCATGGGAGCCGCGGTCTTTTGAAGCGACAAATCGCGCGCCGTCAAAGCTGCCGAGGAAGTACTGCTCGCCGGAGCCGCCCTGGGGTGCGCCGGGATTAAGCCCCACCTTGAGCGCCCAGAGGCTCTCATGCCCCTGCCACGCGGGGACGCGAAGCAGGTCGGGGCACTCCCAATCGCCTGCCGTGTCTCCCTCCGGGCCGAAGTCGCTGAGATGTCTCCATTGCTTCAAGTCAGGGGACGCGTAGAAGCTGACTCGGTGTTCCTTGGGCAAGGAGACGGCCATAACCCAGCGGCGTGCGTCTGCGTCCCACTGGACACTGGGGTCGCGGAAGTCGGCAAGCTGCAGGTCGAGGACAGGATTCTTCTCATATTTCGTCCATGTACGCCCATCGTCCCGGCTGTACGCAATGTTCTGAGTTTGACGGCCACCTTCAGGCGTCTTGCTGGCGCCGGTGTAGATCGCGATCAGGCACGACTGCCCCTCGGAGCACAGGCCGCTGGTATTCGCGTGATCGACGACAACGCTCCCGGTAAAGATCATCACGCCGTTCTCTTCGGGAATCGCTACCGGGAGCTCCCGCCAGTGCAGCAGATCCGGACTGACGGCGTGTCCCCAGCTCATGTGTCCCCATTCATCTCCGAAGGGGTTGTACTGGAAGAAGAGATGGTACTCATGATCGAAGTAGACCAGGCCGTTGGGATCGTTGGTCCAATGCTGGCGCGGAGAAAAATGCACCTGGGGGCGATATGGCTGGTCATAGCCCGGAGCCTGCGCCAGCGCGCGTAAGGCACAGAGGGCCAAGGAGCCGTACAACGCCGCGATCAGGCATCTTTCTGTCATTTCAGACCTCGTATCTTATCGTTTGCCGCTGCACCGGGATTATCCCAGAAAGCCGGCTTTAGGTCCGCGCGCTCAAAACTGCTCATGCGGCCTATCGTCTGGACCTTTTCACGGCGCGTCTTTTCCTCCGCCCCCTCCAGAAAATTGGTCCGGGTGAGGACCGGGCCCTGGAGCGTGCGCTTGACTTACGCGATCGAGGCTGTTATATACGTTTGCGATAAACACAACACATCTTGTGCATTACGCAATTCCTGTGGAGATGAAAATATGCGCTGGTCCCTTTACCTGCTCACCATCTTTCTAGGTATCGTGCTTGCCGTGCACCTTGCAATGAACGGCAAAGTCGGAAGCGTTTTGAACAATGCCCGCGTGGGCAATGCGATCTTCTGGTGCATAGGGGCGCTGGGCGCGCTCGCGGTGGGGCTAACCGGCTGGCGCCAGAATGCGCTCGTTCCGCTCAAAGATGTGAATCCGATTCTGCTTGTGGCCGGCGTAATGGGAGCCTGTCTGGTCTTCGGGATCGCATGGCTGATTCCGCGCATCGGCGCTGGACCGACAATGATTTCCTTGATATCCGGCCAGATCCTTGGGGGAATGATCATCTCGCAGTTTGGCTGGCTGGGCTCGCCGGTGCAGCCGGTGACTCTTCGCAACTTGATTGGCGCATTCATTATGCTGGGCGGCGTTGCGCTGGCGACCAGATGAAAAGGGCACCGCAGGTCGCGCCGCTCCGAAGATCGCGTCGCTGGGCGGCCTTGCGGGAGATCGTCTGATCGTGGAATCGCAAGGCAAGCTTTTCAGCCGGTGCTTGCCCGGGATCATCAGCGCCGGGATCATATCCTTCGATTGAATTTCCGCCGGCTGGTGAATTGTTTTTCAGCAGAGTTTCATTCACAAGGGGAAAAAGCCATGTCCCGTAGTCGTCTGTTGCTTGTGGCCGCCTTCGCGCTGTCGAGTGTTACGCCGATGTTTGGCGCCGGTCCTTCCTTTCATCCGGATAAGACCTTTGCCGGGTCGAGCCTTGCCGGCTGGCATACATTGGGCCAGGCCGATTGGCGCGCAGAGAACGGCGAGCTGACTGGTACGCCGAAAGCCGCGAGCGGCGGATGGCTGATGCTGGACCACTCCTACCAGGACGTCGGGGTATTTACCCAGTTCCGCTGCCAGAGCGGATGTGAGACCGGCGTTCTGCTTCGCGCGGAGAAGACTCCGAGCGGGATGAAAGGCGTCTACGTCTCGCTGAGCGACCCGCAGGTCGCCTCCTACAGTGTGACTCTGGATCAGCAGGGAAACATACTTGAACGTACCCGGCTGCCGCGCGGAGGAGGGCTGGTGCGCATCGCGCCTCCGCCGGACCCCAATGCGCCGGCCAGGGAGTTTCACTTCCCGACGCCGCCGCCGGATCTGCCCTTCAGCCCGCCGGACACCAAACTGCGGGCCAACGACTGGAATGATGTCGAGATTCTATTCGATGCGAATATCGTCCGAACCTTTCTCAACAATGGCCGGGAGTTCGGCGGGATTGGAGACGAGGGCTATGGACCGATCGCACTCTATGTCGGCGGCACAGGCCAGGTAAGTTTCAAGGGCTTGTCCTACAAGGACCTCGGCCTGAAGGTGCGCCTGCCGGACCGTACATCGCCCGATTTCCGCAAGCAGCAGTTGAGCGACTTTTACTACTCCTGGAGCTCCGCGGCCGCTGATTTCAATCACGATGGTGTTCTGGACGTGGTCTCCGGTCCGTACATCTATTACGGGCCCGACTACACAAAACGCAGAGAAATGTATCTGGCGGAGAGCGTGAATCCATCCACGAAATTTGCCGACGATTCATGGATGGATTTTGCCGCGGACTTCAATGGCGATGGATGGCCGGATGTCATTACCGTCA
>DASYYO010000162.1:0-6153 GCA_035933805.1 Acidobacteriaceae bacterium
GGAAGGATGGACTGAGCGCATATCGAGTTGCTCCGGGAGAGAACGATGACGAGCACGATCACGGCAAACCTGAGGAGAGAGAATTCGATGGAGGAGGCGGCAAAGGTTCACGGGTGTAGAGCGACTTAGAAGTTCATTCAAGGAGAAGGTAAGTTCCTGCGATTCCAAGTACACACCCGACTACACGCCGGATTGCGCAAGCGCAGATTCTGCCTTGCCAGGTATAGAATCGCATTTCCTCGGAAGTGAGTAATCGATGAGCATCATAACACCTTGGGAAGGCTCCGGGTATGATCCCGGAGGGCGCTGCTCGCAGAGCTTGTCTCCTGTGGTGGTAGCAGATGGTCTCGCTGCTGAGCGGACGATGATGCTGGCAGGGGCTGCCGAACCCCGGGTGCTCCATCCTCCCTGAGCGCGGCGCTTCGGCGGGCTGAAATTTTCTAAATTCAGTCCTACTTTTGTCGGATGCGCATGGCAGAGATGCGGGAGTAAAGTGGGTCGCACTCCAGAGACGCTGAATTTTGTTTTGAAGTCCGCAGGCGGGATGCACCCGAGGGACTGAAGCGCGGGACCTCGGGAGGCGATGAGCCGGCGCAAGGTGGTATAGTTCCGTTGCCGCCGGGGACGGTGAGCGCCGGCAGCCGGAAGGGATCGTATCGCGTTGAAGCGCCTGAAAGCCACGGATATCGTCGTCATCGGCAGTGGGTGGAGCGGACTGGTGATGGCGAAAGAGGCCGCCACCCGGACGGCTTTGAATGTCGTTGTTCTTGAGCGCGGCCCTTCGCGTTCGGTTGGTGACTATGCCGGGGGCATGGACGAGATCAACAACCGCAGGGTCGGCCTGGTGCAGAATCCGGCGGACCAGACCATCACGCATCGGCACTCCATGAAAGATCCCGCGGCGCCGATCCGCCAATATGGCGCATTCAAGCCCGGCACCGGAACGGGAGGCACCTCGGAACACTGGGGAGGAATCTCCGACCGATATCTTCCCGAGTTTTTTGTTCTGGCGACTCATCTTCGGGAGAAGTTCGGCGCGTCGCGGATGTCGGCGGATTGGGCAGTTCAGGATTGGGGCCTCACCTACGACGAATTTGAGAACTATTACTGGCGCGCGGAACAGCTGATGGGGATCAGCGGCAAGGCAGGCAACCTGCGCGGCAAGCGCGTGGATGGGGGAAATATCTTCGAGGGCCCGCGGCAGCATGAGTATCCGACGCCGCCGCTGCCGGCGACCTACACGATGGGCTTCTTCCACAAGGCTGCGCTGCAGTTGGGCTATCATCCCTACCCTCTGCCCGCGGCCAACCTGAGCCAGCCATATACGAATCCTGACAACATCGGCCGTCCGGCATGCGCCTTCTGCGGTTACTGCCCGTCGTATGGCTGCATGATCGGCGCAAAGGCACAGCCGACCAATACGCTGGTGCCGGTGTTGAGCGGCCGGAATAACTTTGAATTACGTAACAACTGCTGGGTGCGAAAGATCGTCCATCAAAACGGACGCGCGGAAGGCGTTGTCTACATGGATGAAAAGGGCGAGGAGACGATGCAGCCGGCAGAGGTTGTCGTGCTCTCCGCATGGACGCCCAACAGCGTACGGCTGCTGCTTCTGTCCGATATCGGCGAGCGGTACGATCCGGCTACCGGCAAAGGGACGCTAGGCAAGAACCTCACCCACCAGGTCACCAGCGGAGGAGAAGGGATGCTGGTGTTCAAGGAGCCGTTGAATCTGTTCATGGGATCGGGCGCGGTGGGGTATGGCTTTGCGGACTTTGACGGCGATCTTCGAGAGGAATCGCCGGAGAAGATCCTGCGCGGAGGATTGTTTCTGCGCGGCGCAGCGACGGGTGAGGGACCGGTGGGCTCCTTCGGCCGGGTTCCGAAAGGGGCAGCGCCGCGGAACTGGGGCTCGGAGTGGAAGAAGGCCGCGATCCAGCATTGGGACAGGATCGGCCCCGGCGTGGAGATGCGAGGCGAGCACTTTGCCTACAAACAGAACTTCATGGATTTGGACCCGGTCTACACCGACAAGTGGGGTGATCCTCTGCTGCGGATGACGCTGGACTGGACAGACTACGAGATGCGCCAGATGGCCTTCGGAGCGAGGATCGGCACGCAGCTCATGGAGACGATTGCGCAGGTCTCGGGAGCGAGCCTGGTCCGGAGCGAGCGCAGCCGAATGGGAGATGGAGCGTTCCATCATTACAACGCCGGCTCCTACAGCACGACGCATATTCAGGGTGGCGCTATCATGGGCAGCTCTCCGGAGACGAGCGTTGTGAACCCATGGCTGCAGCATTGGGGGATGCCGAATCTGTTTGTCGTGGGTTCGTCCTCCTTTCCGCAGAATTCGTCTTCGAATCCGACCCTTACGATTGTGGCGGTGAGCCACCGCGCGGCAGACGGCCTGATCGATCAATACCTGAAGAAGCCCGGCCCGTTGGCTTGAGAGCTTTTCTCCAAAGAGCTTGCTAGAGGGAGTTATGAAGAGACGCGACTTTATTCTTGTTCCGGCAAAGGTTCTGGGCGGGGCCCTGCTCTCGTCCCTGGCGGGAGAACTGATTCCCGTCGAGGCCATCGCCGCCGCGCAAACCATGGTGAAGGCGCCGCTGCGCTTTTTTACCGCCGAAGAGGCGCGGGTGATTCAGGCCGCTTGCGCGCGGATCTTTCCGAGTGATGAGAGCGGACCCGGAGCGACCGAAGCCGGCGTCGTGATTTATATCGATCGCCAGCTTGCGAGCCCCTATGGCAAGGACAAATACCGCTATACCAAAGGACCATGGATCAGTTCGGTTCCGGAGCATGGCTACCAGGGAAAAGAGACGCCCCAGGAGAGCTATCGTGCCGGCATTCCGCTGCTTGGCGGCGACTTCCCTGGCCTGGCGCCCGAACAACAGGATGCGCGCCTCGAAGGCGTGGAGAAGACGCGCTTCTTCGAGCTGCTGCACATCCACACCGTGGAAGGAATGTTTTGCGATCCAATGCATGGCGGCAATGCCGGGTTAGCCGGCTGGCGGCTGATCGGCTTTCCCGGTCCGGTGATGAGCTATCGGGATAAGGTCCAAAAATACTACGGCAAAGCCTACCGCCCCGCTCCGAGAAGCCTGGAAGAGATCCTTCGGTATCCCGTCCAGCCGGTCGAAGACGAGGCGGGCTAGAGAGAATCGTCTATCGAAGTCCGCGAACCAGATAAAGCTCGGAGAGCAGGCGGGTGTATTTGTAGACGTAGGCGCGGCCGTCCGAGCTGAAGAGGACGTGCGACATGTCACAGAGGCCTGTCGTATCCGACGGGTTCATCTCCTTGAAAAGCTGCCGTTGCCCGTTCAAGACGTTCAGGCGGTAGATCTTCACGGGCGCCTGCTGCCACTCATAGACATAGAGGAAGCGGGGATCTGGAGTCCAGGCGATGGTCTCGCCCGGCAGCAGCCCGGGCACGGGGCGGGACTGGCCGCCATCCATTGGATACAGCCGCGCTCCGTCGCCGGTGTTGTCAGTACCGGCAATCCACTTTCCATCGGAAGAGACCTGGCAGATGCTCACTCCCTCGGGGGTTACGGGTTGCGGCTTGCCTCCATCTACCTTCTCAAGGAAGCACCGCGGCTCATGCCCGGCCAGGTTTCCGGAGAAGATGATCTGGCCGCCATCGGGCATCCAGTGAACCTCCGGACCATATTGTTGTATGTCGCCACGCTCGATTCGCCGGACGGTGCCCGCTCCGGTCGGCAGCAGAAGAATCTGGCTATAGGAAACAACGGTGGGCGCCCATTTTCCGTCGGGAGAGAAGTCGCCGGCCATTCCTTCGCCCAGCGGTATCGGCGGCGATCCGCGCATGTCGCGCACGGCGACGGTATAGGTTGGTCCGCCCTGCCCGCCCTGCTCGTCGAAGAGCAGCATTTTGCCGTCACGGGAGAGATCGACGGGGAGCGACCAGTCCAGCCAGGAGAGATCGCGTTCCTTGTCCGCTCCCTCGGCCAGGCCCATCATGCCGGCACGCTGATCGTCACGGGTCAGCAGGACTCTGCCATCGGCGGCGATGTCCTGCAGGGTAACCCCGCCGGGCGCGCGGAAGGCCAGACGCTGGTTCCCTGAGAGATCGACGGCATAAATGCGGCGCTCAAGTCCGGCTTGAGCGGCGGAGAACCAGACCTGGCTTCCGTCCGGAGACCAGGCCAGGCCTTCCTCGCTCTCCCATCCGTTGGAGAGAACCTTCCTGTTCCCCGAGAGATCCACCACCGAGACGGCGCCCCGGTCGTCGTGGTAGGTCGGATGGTCGAGAAAGGCAATCCGGCCGCCCTTGGGCGATACCCGCGGATGGCCGATCCAGCCCGCGGTCTCATAGAGGACATGCCCTAAGGGAAACTCCAGGCGCTGCTTGCCTCCCATATCGCGGACGACGGCAAGCATCCTGCCGTCAGGGGACCAATCCGCCCACTCGATATTTTCGGCGATCTGGCGGGGAGAGCCGCCGGTCAGGGAGACGCGGCCGAGCGTGCCCCGAAGGGTCAGCATAAATCGAGGATTGGCCGGTTGCAGGACCGCCATCTCCCCGGAGGAGGAGACGGCGAGGAGCTGGGTGCTGGGCAATTCGAGGCTGCGCGCGCCGGGGATCTGGAGATCGGTGGAGAAGATCTCGACCGGCGCGGCATCCCACGCCGCAGAGTAGATCACGTTGTGCCCGTCAGGCGCGAACCTGGCGGCGTACACCGTTCCGTGCCGGATGGTCAGACGCTGGAACTCCGGCGGCTGCGAGCGGGAGATGCGGCGCCCCAGCAAGACTCCGAGACCGAGCAGAATGACCGCGACGGCGATGGCGGAAAACGCCAGAAGAGCGGACCTGCGGCTGGAGACAGATCCGCCGGGAGGTGGGCCGGCCACTGTGAGTGCGGGCGAGCCGGCGTCAACGGCGGCGCCCTCCAGGCTGGCTACAAAGCGATAGCCGCGGCGAGGCACCGTCTCAATAAAGGATGGATGGTCGGCGGAGTCGCCCAGGGCCATCCGGAGCTTGCCGACCGCGACATTGACGGCGTGATCGAAGTCCCCGAAGCTCTCCTGCGGCCAGATGCGGGACTGCAGCTCCTCGCGGGTAACCAGGTCGCCCGGGCGCTCCAACAGGATCTGCAACACCTTGAAGGGTTGATCCTGGAGCTTGATGCGGATGCCCGATTTACGGATCTCTCCGGAGTAGAGATCCGCCTCGAACGGTCCAAAGCGAATCGTCCGGGTCCCGTCCCGCACCTGCGGGCCCCCGTTGATAGAAGAGTCTGGCATGTTGGCCTGTCTTCCCTTAATGCCACAGACAACTCATTTGTACAACTATTTTGCCGGGAGACCTTGATCTCCGGCATCTCTCCGCCGCATCTCCCGGCGGGTAACTCATTCTGGACAAACAAGCTAGCCATGGTGAATGGAGGTCTCCGGTTCTCCCGGCCGAGCATGGGCCTCAGAGAGGTGAGGCGTATGCGCGTTCTCCATGAGTTTTTGCTGAGCGCTCTGGCAGGCTTGGTGGTAACGGCGGCATCCCCCGCGAAGGGATCGGAGAGCGGGCCGCTTCCTCCGGCGGGAGTCAGCCGGAGCCATCCGGCTGTGGTCAGGGTCGATCTTTACCGCGGTTATTTAATTGTGGCCCGAGGTTCCATCGGCCCGCTGAAAGGCCTGCACTTCCTGCTGGATACCGGCGCTACGCCGACCGTCCTCGATCCGCGGCTGGCGCAAAAGCTGCATCTGGAGCAGCAGCCGGCAGGTATTGCAGTGCTGGGCGGCAGAGTGCAAGGGGCAAGGTCCATGGCGCCCAGCCTGGAGTTCGGGCCGATCCGGGCGGCCAACGTTCCTGTGCTGATCGAGGATCTGTCGTTTCTTGAAAAGGCCCTGCCAGTTCACATCGACGCGATGATCGGCCTGGATGTGCTGGGCCACGGCTCCTTCGTGATCGATTACGCGTCGCGCGCAATCGGCTTCGGGCCGGCGCCGCCTTTGCCCGTCTCGATTCCGTTGCGTGTGAAAGATGGGCTGGCGATCGTCGATGCGGAGGTCAATCACGCGCCAGTGCGTCTCCTGGTGGATACCGGAGCCTCTTCGCTCATCCTCTTCGAGACAGGAATGCCCGGGTCGGTCTCGGGGCTGGGAGTCAGCGCGGTGCGGCGATCCACCAAT
>DASYYO010000169.1:0-6919 GCA_035933805.1 Acidobacteriaceae bacterium
CGCCTTCAGTGCGGCGGAGAGCCCGAGATCGTTCAATATGGTGGGATGCAGCCGATGCGAGATCTGGCGCACATCGGTGTTGAGCGACTGGATCTGTTCCCGGGCGCTCTTGATTTTGCCGCTGTTTTCTTTGCTCGCCTCTTCCACTTTCACTTCGTGCAGCAGAATCTCCAGCAGGCTCAGCCGCTGGCTGATGTCGTCGTGCAGCTCCCGGGCGACTCGCTGCCTCTCTTCTTCCTGTGCGGTCAACAGATGAGCCGTAAGCCCCCGAAGCTCGTCCTGGGTGCGGTCGAGTTTTCTTGCTGCCGCGTCAACTTCAGACTGAAGCGCTTCTTTTTGCTTCGCAACCAGCAGCTCCGCCTCGCGTCGGATGGTGATGTCTTCCATCATCAGCAGCAATACACGTTTTCCGTCGGTCGAGAGCACGCGGCCCTTGATCAGCAATGTCTTTCGTTGGGCCGTGGTCGATTCGTGTTCGAATTCGATGGCCGCGCCGGCTTCCGAATTGAGGAGCTGATCGAGCCTGGTCCCCAGTGCATCGATGCCCCACAGGTGAGCGGCCAGATCCGGCAGAGAACGCCCCTCCAACTCCTTTGTCTGCATCCGCGCCAGCTGGCGGAATGCCGTGTTTTCTCCACGAATGGTGCAGTCCGGGTTCAGCATAACCAGCGGCACCGGTACGCTCTCCACCACCGAGCTCGCGAAATTCCGCGCCTCGATCAGGAACTGCTGGCTCTTGCGCAACTGGTCAACTTCAAGCAGCAGAACCACCAGCCCTTCGATCTTGTTTTCCGCCGTCCGGTAGGGACGGACGCGCAGCAGATGCCATCGGCCTTCCCGGTCCTGCACCTCCATTTCGCGGGTTCCCAGCGAATCCAGAACGTCGGTCAGAATCGGCTCGATGTTCTCGATACTGAGCTGCAGGCGGATTTCGCTGATCGACCGGCCAATGTCACTCGACCGCACGCTCAGCAGTTTCTGCATCGGCGGTGTGAACTGGCGGATATGCAGATCGTTGGTCAGCATCAACAATGGGATGTTGACGCTATTCAGCAAATTGGTCAGATCATTGCCTGTCTGGGTCAATATGTTGTTGCGCTGCTGCAGCTCGTCGTTAACGGTCTGCAACTCCTCATTGGCGCTCTGCAGTTCTTCCTTCGTCGTCTCCAGTTCTTCGTTGGTACTTTGCAGCTCCTCGTTCGCCGACTGGATCTCCTCATTGGCCGAGACCAGCTCCTGATTGCGCGCATCCCGTTCTTCCACCAGCGACTGCAGATGGAACCGGGTCGACGTCAGATCCTGACGGAGCTGCGCGATCAGCCGCTCCTTTTCGTCCACGGTGAGCTGCGGCGCCGCCGGCTGTTCCGCTGTTCTGCCATCCTCGCCGCCTGGAATTGTCTGGAACAGGATGAGGAAGCTGCGCGGGCGGGAGGTTGCACTGGTGATGGGAAGAACATCTACCTGCACCTGCTGGGCTCCCGATTCTTCATCCACCAGCGCAATGACTCCGCTTGCCGGAACGTTCTCCTGAATGGCACGCTGCAGCAGGTTCCGAACGTCCGTTACAAGCCCCTCCTTGAGCACCCGGAGCAGGCTCCAGGTCACGGCTCCGGGCGTGATCTCCAGGAACTGCGAGGTTTGGCCGCGCGACTGCAAAACGTTCATGCGGTCGTCCACGATCAATCCCGGAGGCCCAAACCGCGCCAGCACGATTCGGTCTGCGGCGCGCTGCAGCTCCAGTTCCGGCCAGAAGTTGTTGTCGCCGTCGAGCGTCGGACCCTTGGTGATTCCGATGCCGTGTGTAACCGCAAAATGCCGCGGCGGCTCGAAGTGGTAGGGCAGGCTGTTGCCCGTCTTCATGTAGATCTTGTGTTTGCGATCGACAGTGCTGAAGACCTCGCCGTAGTCCCTCAGTCCCTCAGACATACCCAGCAGGATGTATCCTCCAGGTTCCAGCGCGTAATGGAAGGTGAGCATCAGCTGCTTCTGCAGGCTCTGGTTGAAATAGATCATCACGTTGCGGCAGCTGAGGATGTCGATATGCGAGAAAGGCGGATCGCTGGCCAGATTCTGGCGCGCAAAGATGCAGGTGTCGCGGAGCCGTTTCGAGACCTGGTAACCGCGATCCACCTTTAGAAAGTAGCGGCGAAGGCGCTCGGCAGAGATCTCTCCCGCCAGGGTCTCGGCATAGATGGCGGTCCGGGCGATCTCGATCGACTCCTCGCTGGCGTCTGTTCCAAAGATCTGTACCGGAGTGTCCAGGCCATTCTGCGAAAGGTATTCGAGCACTGTGATGGCCAGCGAGTAGGCTTCTTCACCCGTCGAACATCCCGCGCACCACACCCGGATCGGTCGCTCCGTAGCCCGGTCCTTCATCAGCATGGGCAGCACGTTGGTTCGCAACGAGTCCCAGAGACCGGGATCGCGGAAGAAGCGGGTGACGTTGATCAGCACGTCCTCCTGCAGGTTTCGCAGCTCGTCCGTTCTTACCTGAAGGAAACGCAGGTACTGCGAAAGGTGATCCATCCTCAACAGAAGCATCCGCCGGGCGATCCGGCGCCGGATCGTCTCCGGCTTGTATTGGCGTAGATCGAGACCGGAAAGGCCCCGCATCATTTGCAGAATCTTCTGGTACGACTGCTCGTCTTCCGGCGATACCACGCCCTCATCCAGCGACCGCACCTCCGGCCGCTTGAACTGATGAGCCAAACGTCCCAGTTCAATTGCGATCTCGGCCGGCGGAATAATCAGATCCACGTGATCCGAAGCGATCGAACTGCGCGGCATGTCGCCGTGCATCGCACTGGCCGGGCTTTGCACCAGCGCAATACCCCCCTCCCCCTTGATCGCCTTCAGTCCCAGCGCCCCATCGGCATCGGCCCCGGAGAGAACCACGCCAATCGCGTGATTCTTCTGGTCGGCTGCCAGCGAGAAGAAGAACATATCGATGGTCTTGGGGAACCGCTGGCCTTCCCGGGGCGGTTCAACTCTGAAGTTGCCTTCCGTGATGGTCAGACATTGATTGGGCGAGAGTACGTAAAGATGGTTCGGTTCCGGCCGATGTCCGTTCTCCGCCGCGGAGACCGGCATCCTGGTATATCGCTCGATGATTTCAGAGAGAAAGCTCTTCTGATCCGGGGCAAGATGGGTGACCAGAACAAACGACATTCCGGTGTTTGGATCCATATTTTCCAGGATCTCGGTGACCGCTTGCAGACCTCCCGCGGAAGCGCCAAACGCGACGACCGGATAGGGCAGCGCCGGGCCCTGGTTTTCCTCCCCCGTGGTTTCTACCAGGCCGGCCGGTTCGGCTGAAGGTGCCACTTCGTGAGCAACCTCGGAGGTGGTTCGTTCATCTGCGCTCACAAGTTTCGGGGAGGCGTTCACGGGTTTCGGTGAGGAGAGATCGGCGGCCTTCCCGTTTTCCTGCTCAGGGGAAGTGGCCTCCTCAGGGGAAGTGGCCTCATCGTTCTCCTGTCGATCCTCCGTCTCACCGCGTGAAAGTTCGTCGTCAATCATGATGTTTTCCGACCAGATTCTAAGCATAATACTTCTTGAGAACCGTGGCGGACGTCTGCACGGGAATAGCCCCTGCCCTCCGGTTTCGCTGGGTACCTATGCCGGACATGGAGGTGCAAATGCGCCCCTTCTTTGATGAAAGAACTTCGAACCTCATCGAGCAGTCGAATCGTATTGGGGTTCAGTTTCTGCTCGCCGATCTCAATACCGGGCTGACGTTTACCCAGGTGGCAAGTGTCACAGAATCTGCCGTGGGGCGCACCCGCAACTTCGACAAAGCACTGGAAGTCTATCGGACCGTGACGCGCCTCCTGCCACGGGTGCTCCCTTCCCCCGACGAGCAATTACAGATCCAGACCAGGCTGGGGGATTTGAAGTGCCGCCTTGAGCAGGCCGGGTATCAGTTCGAAGATTGAGTAATTTCTGCCAAAGCTTGTCATCTGGTCGGCATCCTAGTGAGGATGGCTGCCAGGGACATCATCGTGATCGGCGGATCTGCCGGAGGCTTCGAGGCGATCCGTAAGGTGGCGGCGGGCTTTCCAGCGGATTTGCCCGCCGCGGTGTTCGTTACGATCCATGTCACTGGAAAGAGCGACGGGATTCTACCCCATGTGATTTCCAGGGCCGGCCCTCTTCTGGCGTCCCATCCCCGCGACGGGGACCCGATTGAGCCCGGCCGAATCTATGTTGCTCCACCCGATTACCACCTCCTCCTTCAGCAAGGCCGCATTCAACTTAGCCACGGCCCCCGGGAGAACCTGCAAAGACCCTGCATTAATGTGATGTTCCGTTCGGCCGCAGCCGCCTACGGAGAGCGCGTCGCCGGGGTTCTGCTCACCGGCCTGCTCGACGACGGCGCGGCGGGGCTATGGGAGATCCAGCAGAAGAACGGGGCTACCATCGTTCAGGAACCGGAGGAGGCGACCTTCCGATCGATGCCGGACAGCGCCATCCGCGGACTCAACGTCCAATACATCGTCAAGCTTGCAGAGATGGGTCCTCTGCTGACGAAACTCGCTATGACCGATCACAATCCACCTCCCAACGCCACTCCGGAGCCAGTTCTCGTCGAAACAGCGATGCAAACCTGCCCCGAATGCGGTGGCGCCATGACCCTGACCCGGATGGGGCCATTGCAGGAATATCGATGCCACATCGGCCACCGCTTCGGACTTCGCACCTTGATTGAGCAGAAAGCGAATAATATCGAGCACATCTTGGAAGCGGCGCTGGCCCAGTCTGAGGAACTCAGCAGTCTGCTCAGGAATGCGCTGGAACATCCGGATGGCGAGGACATCGAGGCATTGCGAAGAGAGCTTGGGCACCGCAGCGAGGAGCAGAGGATTCTCAGAGGAATCTCCGGCAATCCAAAGGTAGAAAACGCCTAGTCCGGGCGCCTCAAACACGCCTCCATCATTCCTCTCGAGATCGGGCGTTTTGCTCGTTACGCTCAGATTTACATTTCATCTTCAATTCAATAAAACAACCAAATTCAAGGGTATTTCCTAGTTTCGCGGCGCATCCTGCCCGTTTTAGCCTGCTGCTCAGGTATCAAGCGATGCAAGCCTCTTCTGCCAATTCCCATTTTCCGCACCGCGTCAACGAGGATGGAATAATCGATTCCATCTGCCCGCATTGCTTCGTGACGATCGGGAGTTCGACATGCGAGAGCGATCTCGCAAAAATGGAGTCGGCTCACGTCTGCGACCCGGCGCTGGTACGCTACTACAAACAACGCGCGGAGGCAGACGAGAGATCGCAGCCCCGAGGCAGCCTGCCCAGAACCGAGCGGAGGAGCGTCGCCTGAGCCACAGGCCTATTCGGCCTTGCTCTCCTCCGCCTTGATCACAAAGTAGGTGATCGTTTCCCCACCCGAAAGCAGCATCTGATGCGGCATGCCGGCAGGGATATGCACCACATCGCCCGCGGTCAATTCCTGCCGTGTCCCGCCGTCCACGGATTTGCCGCGAATCTCGCCGGGCGCGGTGGTCTTCTGGTCGACAATCTGCCCGCCTGTAATGACGGTGGCGCGTCCGTCGAGAATATAGAAGATATCCGCAAAGTGCTGGTGGAGTTCCCCGCCGCCGCTGCTCCGGCGAAACGCGAGCATGGTGTAGTGATGAGGATATTTTTCGAGCGTCTCGCTGGCCGAGCCGTCGCCCTTCGCGGCTGCCGCCTCCAGATGCTTTGCCCGATCCAGTAACTCCGTCCGCGACCAGTGATCCGATTTCATAGACTGTGCCTTCACCCCCACCGTGCCCATCAAAACTCCTGAAACCAGCAGCAAAACTGCAACGATTCTCATTGCCCTCTCCAGACCTGCAGAATCCAATCTACCGGACCACCGCCCGGATGAACGGGAGCCGCCGGGAGTCCGGCACTGGGTTCACGTGGTTAGAGATGTCATGATCCTCAGACTCACAATTTCCCTAAGCGCATGAAAACAAATACAAATGCCACATTGAAAATGCTCCCCGAAAGCCTCAACCTCACGAGTTCCGGAAGCCTCATCAGACCCCATCCCTGCCCGTTGTTCTAAGTCTTCGCCCGAGCCGCCCCCAGCTCAGCCGGCTCTGCAGGCCGTGTACGACAGCTCCACAAAACCATTCCTGTAGGCCGCCACGTTCTTCAAGCTCCACCTCGCCTCCTTCAGCAATCCGCCGAAGAGCCGGAGCCCATCGCCCAGCATCACCGGCGCAATGGTCAACCTGATCTCATCGACCAGGCCCAGTGAGAGAAACCCCTGGCACAGCCTGGCACCTCCCACCAGCCAGATGCTTCGAAATCGTGGCGCGAGTTTCGCCTCAACCAGTTCTCTCAGGTCGCCCGAATAGAACTCAACGTTCTCCCGCGCGCGCGCCCACTCCCTGCTGCTCACCACCACCGTCGGAGTATCCCCGTATGGCCAGCCCAGTTCCAGTGCGCGTTCATACGTGCGAGAGCCAAGTACATAGCAATCGATTGCCTTGACGAACGCCGAGGCCTCTTCCTGCGAAACCGACACGCCAGCCTCGTAAACCTCTCCTTCTTCCTCCAGCCACGAGACACTGTTTGTCATTCCTCGCGATGAAGCCATCGAGACTTGAAACAACATGCAAAGTGACTCCCGCCCCACTCTTGCTTTCGCCCGCCATCTTTCCTCCAGCCCTTGCGGGTCTCGATCAGCTCAAGACCCACTTGCCTCACCGCCGTTCGCCCCTGAGAACTACAAGGCAATCTATCCCACTTCCCCGCCCCCGCGAAGAATCGGCCTCAGAAAATATCTCCCGCAAACGTTTCCTCCCGATTTTCCGGGGTTTCTCCTAGTAGCCAATCGAATCGCATTCGCCTAGTCTCTACTTCGGTGTGGCGGATCAGCGCCTCATCGCATCTCTCCCATTTCTCCGGTGTACCAGATGGC
>DASYYO010000183.1:0-6627 GCA_035933805.1 Acidobacteriaceae bacterium
GCCTCATCGTGCGTCTGCCACGCAACGGGAAAGCCTGCTTGTTCCGCCAGGACGGGAACCTCGGACGCCGACCGGCCGAGCGGCTGCTGAGAACGGCAACCCCACCTCAAATGAGCTATTTGCAAGCGGACCGCGCCGTGGTATCTTCGATTTTTCTTCGCTTTCTGGAAAGCAGCGGTCAGAATTGAATGGCGAATCTCTTCGAGACACCCAAATTTATCGCGGTGGAGGGTCCGATCCGCGTCGGGAAATCCACCCTTGCCAGCTTTCTGGCAGAGCAGTTGCACGCGCGCCGCATCGTCGAGCCGGAGAACAACCCCTTTCTCGACCGCTTTTACCGCGGCGAGCCAGGCATGGCTTTTCCCACCCAGATGTGGTTTCTCAAACAGCGCCACGAGCAGATGCGCGAGGAGAAGGAAGTTCGGGACGCCGGCCCGGCGAAGGCGGATGAACCTGTAGTTTCGGACTACATCTTCGAGAAAGACAAACTCTTCGCCTACGTCAATCTCTCCGATGCGGAGCTCGATCTTTACAACCGCTATTATCAGATGCTACGCGTGGACGCGCCGGCGCCAGACCTGGTGATCTACCTGCGGGCGTCTGCCGGAGTGCTGAAACAACGCCTCAAGCGCAAAGGCGTGGCCCAGGAGCGGACGCTGAGCGACGACTACATCGAGCAGGTAAGCCAGGCCTACGAGCACTTCTTCTACCGCTACACGGCGAGCGACCTGCTCGTGATCGACACTTCACAGATCGACTTCGTTCATCACAATAAGGATCTGAAACTGTTACTAAAACGGCTTTCCGAGCCCATCAAAGGCACGCAGTACTTTCTCCCCATGAGCTAGCTACCGCATCCCGCCGAGGATGTCGCCGATCACCCCGCCGACCACCCCGCCCTGGGTCGCCTCCCTGGAAGGAGCAGGCATATATTCCATCAGCTTGTGCGCCAGCTGCGCGATCGGCAGCGTCTGCAGCCAGACCTTGCCCGGTCCGGTGAGCGCGGCCAGAAAGATTCCATCGCCGCCGAAGAACATGTTCCTGATTCCCGGCACGCGCATGATCTGGAAGGAGACGCTCGATTGAAACGCCCCGACATGCCCGGGATGAACGCGCAGCATCTCTCCGGCGCGCAGCTCCCGCAGAACCAGCTCGCCGGATAGCTCCAGCCATGCGATTCCCTGGCCGTGAACCTTTTGCAGCAGAAATCCATCCCCGCCAAAGACGCCGGCGCCGAGCGATTGCTGAAAGCCGACACCGATCTGGACCTGCGGCGTCGCGCAGAGAAATCCATGGCGGTGCACCATGTACTCCTCACCCGGGCCAACTTCGACCGGCACGATATGGCCGGGCAGCTTGGTGGCAAATGCCACCTCCCCAGGCCCTCCGATGGCCCGGTATTCCGTCATGAAGAGGCTTCCCCCTCCGGCGACGCGGCGCAGGACTCCAAAGAGACCTCCGCCTCCTCCCATCTGTGTGTGCGTGGTCATCTGGATCGAGCTGCTCATCCAGGAAAGCTCTCCCGCCTCCGAGATTACGGACTCGTTGGGCCCGAGCAGAATTTCCAGGACAGGCATCGTGGTGCCGACGATCTGCGGTTGCATGCTGCGCTCCTCGCTGGGTTATTTTTGCCGCGGAAAAGCGTTCACTCCCTACGGGGGCTCACGCGTCGCCTATCCATCTCCGGCTAAGGTTTCCCAGTATATCGCCGCGGGTGAGGGCCCGAAGCGTCAACTTCGGACCTCCTGCCCAGAGCCCGGGCAGGCAACAGGCTTGCGGGCAGGAGTCGGCTTGCATTCGACGCCTTCAAAGGAAAATTCTTCTCTTTGTAACCGCAGACCCCATCCGGGAGTCTCAAAGCTGCGTACCTGTTCTGGAGGTTCTATGCTCTTCCGTTCGCTCTCGTTCCTTGCCGTCGCTGCGTTGTTCCTCCCGCTGCTTGCCTCGATGGCTCATGCCTCATCCAATGGGCCAATTCCTCCGGCTCAGACGGACTCTCCGCTGGCAGCCGCGGCCGGAAAGCAGACTGCGGTCTTTGCCGGCGGCTGTTTCTGGGGAACCCAGGCGGTCTTCGAACGCGTGAAGGGCGTCGTCGCAACCACGGCCGGCTACGCGGGCGGATCTGCCTCCACCGCGACCTACGATCAGGTGACAACCGAGACCACGGGGCACGCCGAGTCTGTCGAGGTGGTCTACGACCCATCGCGGATCACCTACGGTCAACTGCTGCGCATCTTTTTTTCGGTGGCGCACGATCCGACGCAACTCAATCGCCAGGGACCGGATGTCGGCACATCCTACCGCTCCGCGATCTTTTACGAGAATGCCGAGCAGAAGCGCATCGCCGAGGCGTACATCGCCCAGCTCGATGCGGCCAGGGCCTTCAAGCACCCGATCGTCACCCAGGTTGTCCCGCTCAAGGGCTTCTATCGCGCCGAGGACTACCACCAGGACTATGCTCTGCATAATCCCGGCAATCCCTACATCCTGATATGCGACCGCCCCAAGGTGGAGGCGCTGAAGAAAGAGTTTCCCGACCTCTTCGTCGAGTACAAGGGCCACCGCTAAGGCCTGTTCACGGACCCTGGTCAGCCGGCTCGGCCTTCCGGCAGGGAGCCGGTGGTGAAGATCTGCTGCACCCGTCCGCCGGCGACCTCGTAGATTGCGAACTGACGGTCGCGCCGCCCGCGCAGCTCAAAGACCAGGTCGCCCCGGTTGTTGGCTCGCGCGTCCACCGCATCCACCAAACGCATCCGCGGCGTGGCGTCCAGGTGGGTATCGTCAGTCACGGACTGGAAGATCACGTGCGGCACGCCGTCAAAATCAGGCTGCGCGATCAGCGTGACGTATCGCGCCTTTCCCGTCGCATCGGTATTCCGGGCCGAGAAAATCAGCGTGGCTCCGCTGCCGTAGGTGAGCTCATAGGCATTGAAGCGCTCGTCAGTCAACTCCGGAGGCGGAGGAGCGGCTGCCTTTCGCGCACGATGGGCGGTGGCAGCCGTCGTATGGCTCCGTGCGCGGGCAGCCGCGGTCGAGGATTTCGCCGTCTTCGCCGCGGGAGGCGGCGGCGCCAGCGCCTTCAGCGCGAGCGCCTCCATCTGGGTCTGCATCTTCGCTGCGTCTCCGGGATTCGCCCAGGAGTATCCAAAGGGATGCGGCTCCCGGTCGACCGCGTCGGAGACGGCGATCATCTGCTGCAGATCCGACGGTGTGCCGGTAAGCTTGGGCTCCTCAAACTTAGCTCCGGTCGGGTTGTTGCTTCCGTAGCTCAGGTGCGGCCGGTCGGGATCGGGACCGCCAATCGCAGTCTCCGGTCCGGGGGGCGCAAAGCTCGGGCTATCGTCCCCCGCTCTCCGGCGGAGCGTAGGCCGGTCAGGATCCGCCGGCGGCGCGCCCGTATTGGAAGCCGAGCCGGAGCCGCCCGGCGTGCTCGTCGAAGATCCGCTTTGGGAGGACGTTTGCGTCCCGCCGTTGTCCCCGGAAGAGCCTGTCCTCCGGCTGAGCGTGGGCCGGTCGGGATCCGCCGGAGGAGCCTGGCTGGAAGGAGCCTGACTGGAGGGAGCCGGGGTAGACGCCGGGCTGGATGAGCCGCTGTCCCGTCTTTTGAAGTGCGGCCGTCCGTCGTCAGCGTCCTTGACCACCTGCGGCATCACCCTTGCAGGTTTGAGCGGATGCGGCCGCGGAGGAGGAGCCATCTGCCGCCACGAGCCGTAGCCGAACCAGTAGCCCTGCTGATCCTGCGCGCTCGCCACATCGAAGAGGCCTTTGGCAATGCCAGCCTGCTGAAGCACGTACTCCGTTCCCGGCTCCAGGGCAAGCGGCTCGGGACGAGCCAGATACAGGCCCCCCGGCTGGTAGGTCTCCCCGTCGAAGACAGAGATCGGAATCATCCGGCTGGCGCTCGGCTTCCCCGGCTGCCCGGTCCACTCCAGCACGGCGATCGCCCGCGGAGATGGCCCCTTCTTTTTCCTGGTATCGATGTGTCCGGGGTATTGCGCGTAGGCCGCCGAGAGCATGGCTGCCAGCAGACCCGCGGCCAGCCAGGGCATCGCCGGGTGCCAGCGTCTGCTTCTCTCCTCAGTGCTCTTGCTGCGCATCTCGCCCGTCTCCCGGGAAGGCCCCGCGGCTGACTACGTCTTTCTCCCGCCAGGGATCGCGGTTCCCCAACCAGCCGGAGGTCATAGAGCCCGGTTCCCTTCCACTATGGTAATCGTGAAATGCTATAGCTATTGAGTCCCGGACTCGCATCTTCTTCAATCTCATCGTGCGGAAGGATCTCTCATGGAAGTGAATGACAAGGTAGCCGATTTCTCGCTGCAGACCGACGAAGACAAAACCGTCCACCTGAAGGACTTCGCCGGCAAGCCGGTGGTTCTCTTCTTTTATCCCAAGGCGGATACGCCCGGCTGCACCATCGAGGCCTGCGGTTTTCGCGACGTCTTCAAGAAAATCCAGGCCGCTGGTGCGGTGGTTCTGGGCATCTCCCGCGACACGCCCAAGGCGCAGAAAAAATTCAAAGAGAAGTACGACCTGCCGTACACCCTCCTTGCTGATGTAGACGAAACAGTCTGCAAACAGTTTGATGTGCTCAAGGAAAAGAACATGTACGGCAAGAAGGTGATGGGCATTGAGCGGACCACCTTTCTCATTGGACCGGACCGGAAGCTGCTGAAGATCTTTCCCAAGGTCAAGCCCGAGGGCCACGCCGAGGAGGTCCTGGCCTTCCTGAAAGAGGCCCATGCCTGAGACCGGTCGGCGGATGGGGAGATGCACGGCGCAGGCTCCGGCCTCGCATGCAGATCTCCTTCCGCGCAGCTTCTATCTCGATCCGCCTGAGACCGTCGCCCGCGGGCTCCTGGGCAAGCTGCTGGTGCGCCCCGCAGATCCCGCTGCCGCAGGCAAGGACTGCGGGCTGGCCGGCCGCATCGTAGAGGTGGAATCCTATCACGCCGAGGCCGACCCCGCGGCCCATGCCTTTGCCGGAAAGACCGCTCGCAATGCCGTCCTCTTCGGTGCGCCGGGACACGCCTATATCTATTTCATCTACGGAATGCACTACTGCCTGAATGTCTCCTGCGAACCGGAGGGCCGGGCGGGATCCGTGCTCATCCGGGCGCTGGAGCCCATCTCCGGCCTGAGAAGGATGATGGAGCTCCGCTGGCCCGAATCGCCCGTTGCTTCGGAGATCTCTCCGGCTCTTCGCCTTGGCCTGACCTCGGGGCCGGGGCGCCTGTGCCAGGCCTTCGCCATTACCCGGGCCCGGGACAACGGCGCGGACTTCACCTCTCCGCAGTCGAGCCTGCAGATTCTGGACGATGGGTTTTCCGCGAACGAGATCCTGGTGACGCCGCGGATCGGCATCCGCAAGGCGGCCGAGCGGCCGGCGCGCTATCTGCTTGCCGGCAATCCCTACGTCTCCGGCGGTTCCCGCTGGACTGCCTCGTGAAAACCTACCTCAGGGACGAGCCCTGCGCTTCGCCACCGGGAACTGCGGCTTTGAAGAAGACAGCATCGCCGGCCGGCTCAAGATCATAGCGTGTATGGAACGGCACGAGCACGATCGATCCGCGGCTCAGCTCCAACCTCTGGCCGGGGGCCGTCAGCACCGCTGATCCCTCCAGCAGCAGAAGAATCTCCGGACCTTGCCTTGCCTGCCCGCTGTGCCGCAGGCCTGCCTGTAGAGCGATCCGGCTCAGCTCGAACTCCTCAGCCGCGGTGCGATACACGCGCTCGGCGCTGCCCACCGCCTGCTCGCCCTCAAGCACCTCGGGCAGGCTGCTCTCAAAACAGAGGATCCTCAACAGCTCAGGAACATCGACGTGCTTGGGCGTAAGCCCGCCGCGCAGGACGTTGTCGGAGTTGGCCATCAGCTCCACATTCACGCCCTCCAGATACGCATGCAGAACGCCCGCCGGCTGAAAAGTTCCCTCCCCGGGACGCAGATGAACCAGGTTCAGAAGGTAGATGGAGAAGATGCCCCGGTCATAGTGCCCTCCGGGCAGCGGGAAATCCTTCGCCGCGCGCACCGCCCAATAATCCGGACGGTCCTTGTCCGGCGTCGAGCTGGTCTTCAGGCGTGCGAGCATCGGCCCCAGCAGCAGATCGACCCGCTCCTGCGGCATCGTCATCACGATGCCATAGAGCTCCCGCAGCAGGCGGCTGCCCGCGCCCGCATCCCCGCCGGCCTGCGCCGCGCGTTCGGCAAACGACGGCATGACGGCGTGCAGCTCCGGCGCCGCTTCGAAGGCCGCGGCGATCTCCTTGAGCGGCCGAAAGCCATGCAGCATCCAGAAGTCGGTGAGGGCGACGCCAACCTCCGGCTTGTGATTGTCGTCCTTGTAGTTCCGGCGATCCTCTTCAAGCCCGATCCCCGCGGCGTTCTCGCGGGCGAACCCCTCCCTGGCCTGCGTCCTGGTCGGGTGCGCCTGGATGGAGAGCATCTTGGCGACATCCAGAATCTTGAACAGGTAAGGAAGCCGTCCGCCAAAGAGCCTCTCCGCGGCTGAGCCGAGGACAGCTTGAGGATCTTTCGCGATCCACTTGTCCAGGGGCATGACGGCGCCGCCGGCCTCCGCCACCGCAGGCGCCTTGGGGTGCGCTCCCATCCACAGCTCCGCAAACGGCTGC
>DASYYO010000251.1:0-5496 GCA_035933805.1 Acidobacteriaceae bacterium
ATACGGTCAGCTTTACCATTTGCCGTCGGATCCGTGCGAGCTCAAGAACCTCTTTGGCCAGCCTTCGGCGGCCAGGGAGCAGGCGCAATTGATGGAAGAGCTCCTGATGTGGACGATTCGCTGCCAGGACAGCCTGCCCACCGGGCCGCAAAACGCAAAGTACCAGACGAAGTGGTCTACGCAGCACAACTGGTACGCTCCTTACCGTCATGGAACGGCGCCGGAGGCCTTCATTCCGTAGCGGCGAGGCTCTGCCCAGTGTAGTGCCATAGGTTCGCCAACCCTATTGCTCAGTTCTTCTAGCACATCGAGAGAGCACAGAAGCGTAAGTGAAGTGTCGGGCTAGAACGAATCGGGGGCACGCTTTTCCGCTGCTCTTCCGGCTTGACGGCTCCTATCTTGAATCCTCCAACCCCTTCCGCTGTACTTCCTGCGCTCCGGACGAGACGGTCTTCAGGTGATGCAGATCACAGCAGCGAGCCCCGAGCTGGAGAACAATCAAGGCGGTAAGGCTGGTTCACACGATCGCAAGTTTACAAGGGGAGCCGCTCAGAGCTTGTTGAAGAACGCGCCGAAGCGGCATGCGAGGCGCGCGATATCTTGTTCGAATCGCCGATTCCTGTTCCCGATGCCATGCCTTTTGGGCTGCGAATCTGCTTTTCGACAAGCTCCAGAGGCGGTCCTCTCCCTGTGAATTGGGAGAGGAGGGGAGAGTGTATTCCGGAAGGGCGGCGCGAAATTGCCTATCGTTCATCGTTTTCCTTCTGCCTCTGGCGCTTTTCTGCGGTTGCGGGAGCTCCGATGGAACCGATCCGCGAGGCGAATCGCAGATTCCCCGGGTCGCGGTGATCAAGGTTGCGAGGAGGAATATCGCGAACGACCTGACCATTGCCTCGGATTTTCTTCCCTTTCAGGAGATTGACGCCTATGCCAAGGTCTCCGGATATATCAAGAACCTCTATGTGGATTGGGGCACCCATGTGAGGAAGGGGGAGTTGCTGGCCGTCCTGGAGATTCCTGAGCTGGAGCAGCAGCTCCGGCAGGACGAAGCCTCCGTTCGACGCGCCGAGAAGGATATGGCGCGCTCGCGCCAGGACCTCAAGAGCGCGCAGTCCAGCTACGAGGTCGCGGATATCACCTTCAAGCGCATGACCGGGGTGCAAAAGACGAATCCCGGGCTCATTGCGCAGCAGGAGATCGATGTCGCACAGGGAAGGGACGCGGAGGCGAGCGCGGGCGCCTCGGCCGCGAGATACGAGGTGGATTCCGCCGAGGAGTCGCTGCTTTCCATGCAAGCCGCATTGGAGAGAGACAAGGCGACCTACTCCTACGCGCGGATAACCGCCCCCTTTGACGGAGTGGTTACGCAGATCTATGCCTACACCGGGGCTCTCCTTCCGGCTGGAACATCCTCCGATATCGGCAATTCAGCGGTGTGCCATCTCGCGGAGAATAACCTCCTCCGCCTGGTGATTCCGGTCCCGGAGAGAGCGGTGCCGGACGTTCATCTCGGGGAGACCGTCCAGGTCGAGGTGAGCTCGCTCCACAAGACCTTTCAAGGCAAGGTCGCTCGAATCTCCGATCGCATCGACACGCAAACGAGAACGATGCATACGGAGGTAAGTGTTCCCAACGCGCGCTATGAGCTTGTTCCGGGGATGTACGCCGTGGTGAAGATTCCGCTCCGAACGGCGAAAAATGCTTTGACCGTCCCGATCCAGACGGTCGATAGCGCCGGCAACGGGCAGGGCTATGTCCTGGTCGTCGACAAGTCGAACAAGATCGACCGCAGGTCCGTCTCGTTGGGAATCCAGACGGCAACGGAAGCCGAGATCACGTCCGGGCTGGAGGAAGACGACCTGGTGGTATTTGGCGAACGAAGCCAGTACCGGGTCGGCGAGGTGGTCTCGCCGAAGCTCTCAAGCACGCCGGAGAATGCCAGGTAGCCGCCATGCCTACCTTTGCGCTCAAGCATCCTTACTTTGTCATTGTTCTCTGCCTTCTCGTCTGCGTTCTCGGAATCACCAGCGTGGTTCAAATGCCGGTGGACATGTTCCCCCCGATCAATATCCCGGTCGTGCTGGTCGCCACTTTCTATGGCGGCATGCCGCCGGAGCAAGTGGAAGCCGATATTACCGATACGTTTGAGCGCTTCTTCACCCTGGGAAGCGGCATCGATCACATGGAATCGCGCTCCTTGGCCGGCGTGAGCCTCATCAAGATCTATTTCCAGCCCGGCACAGACGCCAACGCCGATGTGACCCAGATCTCAAATCTCGCGCTGGCCGACCTGCGGCGATTGCCGGAGGGAACGCTGCCGCCGGTCGTGATGCGCGTGGATGCGTCCAGCCTTCCGGTCTGCCTTTTGACCGTGGAGGGCCCCAGGCTGAATGAGACCGAGCTGCACGATTATCTGCAGTATCAGATACGAAATCAGATCGCCGGCGTTCCCGGGGCGACCGTACCTCCGCCCTATGGGGGAAAGTACCGCCAGGTCATGATCTATGTGGACCCGCTCAAGCTGCAGGCGCACCAGTTGAGCCCGATGGATGTGGTGCGCGCAGCCAACAACTCCAATGTGATTCTGCCCGCGGGAGACGTTCGCCTGGGTATCACGGATTACGACATCTATACAAATTCGCAGGTTGGCGATCCACGGGAGCTGAATGAGGTTCCGCTGAAGACGGAAGGTGTGCGGTCGGTCTTCGTCTCCGATGTCGGCGAAGCGCTGGATGGAGCGGCGCTGCAGTACAACATTGTCCGCGTCAATGGGCAGAGGTCCGTCTATGCCCCGATTCTCAAGCAGGGCGGAGACACCAATACGATCGCGGTTGTGAACGCCATCCGCCGCCTGATACCCCGGCTGCGGGATATACCGCAGCGTTTGAAGGCCAATGTCGTCTTCGACCAGTCCCGGTTCGTGAGGCAGGCCATCGCAACCGTGATTCACGAAGGCGGAATCGGTCTGGTCCTGACTGCCGTGATGGTGCTGATCTTCCTGGGCAGCGTGCGGGCTACGGCCGCGACGCTGCTTTCGATCCCGATCTCTCTCATGGCGACATTCTTCATCCTCCATCTGGGAGGAGCCACGATCAACAGCATGGTGCTGAGCGGCCTGGCGCTGGCCTTCTCCCGTTTGATCGATAACTCGGTGATTGTGCTGGAGAATATCTACCGTCATATCGAAGAGGGAATGACTCCTCCGGCGGCCTCGGAACGCGGCGCCAATGAAGTCGCGCTTGCTGTGCTCGCCATCACCTTCGTGACGGTGGTCGTCTTTTTCCCGGTGACGCTGCTCTTTGGAGTGAGCAAATACCTGTTCACGGCTCTCGCGGCTGCGGTCGCCATCTCCCTGTTTGCCTCCTACTTCGTCGCCGTCTCCGTGGTCCCGCTCTATTGCGCGCACGTCCTGCATGCGATCGCAGAGGAGACGCACGCCGCCCGCTCGTGGGGAGCCCGATTCAATCGCTGGTTCAATGTCAGGTTTGAACAGATGCTTGACTTCTATGATCGATGGATCGCCAGGGCTCTCGACCGCCCATGGACCGTCATCGCGGGCTTTCTCACGCTCTTCTTTCTCTGCCTGCTTCTTTCCCCGCTGATCGGCATGTCTTTTTTCCCGCGCACGGATGCGGGCCAGTTCGTTATCAACCTCAAGGCGCCGACCGGCATGAGGATCGAGGCGACGGAGAGCTATGTGAAACAGGTGGAGGAGATGGTCCGGCAGGTCGTCGATCCGGGTGACCTGAATACCATGGTCTCGAACATCGGGCTCACACCGGACCTTTCCGCGCTGTTTACACCGAACTCCGCGATGCACACGGCGTTCATTCAGGTGGGCCTGAAGAGCGGGCATCGCGTGAGCAGCATGGAGTATATGAGGCGGCTGCGGGCCAGGGTCGGAGCCGAGATTCCCGAGGTGCGCACCTACTTTCAATCGGGTGGTCTCGTCGATTCCGTGCTGAACCAGGGCATCCCGGCGCCCATCGACATCCAGGTCAGCGGTCTGGATCTGGGCGCGGTCGACCGGATCGCCCAGGAGCTTGCCCGCCAGTTCAGGCATGTCTCTGGAGTTTCGGATGTGTATATCCCCCAGGATATGGACTATCCCGCGCTGAAGCTCAACGTCGATCGTGCTCGCGCCGCGCAGCTTGGATTGAGCCCCAGAGAGGTGGTGGACAACGTCATCACCGCCCTGACGTCGAATGCCATGATCGCACCGAGCTATTGGATTGATCCGAAGACGGGCAACAACTACTTCGTCACTGTACAGTATCCGGACAATCAGGTTCGATCTCTGGAAGACCTCAAGGCGATGCCGCTGCGGGCTCATGACTTCAAGATGCCAACCTATCTGGATCAAGTGGCCAATGTGTCACAGATCATGACGCCGACAGAGGTGGATCACTATCAGTTGGAACGTGCGATCGATATCTACGTGGCTCCATCCGGGGAGGATCTGGCAAAGCCCTCGAGCGCGATACAAAAGATCATCGCGGGCACGAGCCTTCCTCCGGACATCCGGATCGATACGCGGGGCCTGGTAGTCACCATGCAGTCTTCCTTCAGGAGCTTCGCAGTTGGGCTTCTGCTGGCTATCCTGCTGGTATACCTGATTCTGATTGCACAGTTTTCATCCTTCATCGATCCCTTCCTGATTATCCTCGCGGTTCCCACGGGCCTGATCGGAGTCATGATTGTTCTCGCGCTGCCGGGCACAACGCTGAATATTCAGTCGCTCATGGGTGTGCTCATGCTGCAGGGGATCGTTGTCTCGAACAGCATCCTGATCGTCGATTTCGCCAATGTTATACGTCTGAGCGGGAGAGCCGTGCGCGATGCTGTTGCCTACGCCTGCCGCATCCGCCTGAGGCCGATTCTGATGACGACGCTCGCCACCATTGTCGGCCTTCTGCCGATGGCATTGAAGCTGGAGTCCGGCAGCGAAGCGTATGCGCCCCTGGCCCGTGTGATCATCGGCGGCCTCTTCTCTTCTGTCTTGTTGACTCTGTTTGTGGTGCCTGTAGCCTATCTGCTCATTTACCGCCGCCGTCCCTCTCCGGAGACCGCGCTGCCGCAATCTCCGGCATGATCTATCTTCGATGCGCTTTCCAATGCCCCACGAATCACCCTTGAGGCATTCCTCTCTTCCCTGCCCCGATCGACTCCATCAGCAGCCCGGCGGCGGCGCTGGCAAAGCTCGGATCGTTGATGTGCAGGTCAAGCTCCACCAGGCGGATGGCAGGGCTGAGCGCGGCCTTCAGCGATTGGCAATAGGCGCTGAGCGCCTCCGGTGAATAGAAAGGACCGCCTGACCGGTCGATGGCGGAGACACCTTGGAGCGGAATCAGGACGGTCACCGGCCCGGCCGCAGGATTGAGTCTGAGGGCTGTCCTGCGCCCGATCTCCGCGCACTCCGCGGCCGTTGTCCGCATGAGCGTAACGGTGGGGTTGTGGATGTAGAGGTTGCGGCTGCGGAACCGGGACGGCACGGTT
>DASYYO010000266.1:0-2735 GCA_035933805.1 Acidobacteriaceae bacterium
CTTGGTCGGGCGAATGCACATCGGCTGCCGAGTCCGAGGTCTGGTGATGGATGCGATGGTGGGCTGCCCACCATAACACGCCTTTCTGTCCCGATGTCTCGGCCATGAAGGCCAGCACAAATTGAAGGCCTCGATTGAGCTTGAACGACCGATGGCTGAAATAGCGGTGATATCCCGCCGTCACCGCGAACATGCGGATGAAATACAGAGCCAGAGCCCATACCGCATACCCGGAATGGAACGGTACAAAAAATGCCCCCAGGCAGCCCAGGTGAAGGGCAGCGAACAGCCCCACCGCCCCGTGCCGGTAGGGCTTGCCGCCCCGCTGTGGGCGGCTCTCAATGCGAACAGTTGCAGTCTCTGACATCTCTCAAAAAACTCCAAATCCCATCACGAGGATGGCGCAAACTCCGGGACTGTGGCAGGGAATTCGAACGGCCCCGGGCGCAGATTGAAGGATGACTTCAATAGCAAGTACGCATTGTTGATGCGATTGGATGTATGCGGATCTGCGCTGCCGGATCGGAAGCAAAATGCCAATCTAAAGAGCAGTCTCGAGCGTTTTCCATGTATGGCAAAGCTGAACCAGTTCGCGCGGGAGCCGGCGGTCCGATGCACCGCAAAGGCAAATCTCTCCATGCGGCCACGGACCGGAGCATGAAGACATTTCTCAAACTGCTGTTTGCTGCAATCTTTCTCTGGATGCTGGGCATGACGTTGCACGTGCAGCACCGGGAGTCGATCCTTCTCTCTCCGCGGGAGTTCAGTTGGCAAGCCACGCCCTGGGCCTGCGCGACCTTGTTCGACGCCTATTTCGGCTTTCTCACCTTCTTCGTCTGGGTCTGCTTCAAGGAGCGGAGGGTCTGGAGCAGAATCCTGTGGTTTGTCCTGATTATGGGCCTGGGAAACATGGCCATGTCCGCATATGTTCTCCTCCAGCTCTTCCGCCTGGCGCCGGACGAACCGGCATTCGCCGTGATTGCCAAGAGGGTCTAGAGAGATGATTCCTTTCCTCAAACGCCGCATCCTGGATCCCGTAGTGGGCCTGCTAGTGCAGGGAGTGACGCCGCAAAAGCTGTCCCTGAGCCTGGCCTGCGGAGTCGTGCTCGGCGTCTTTCCCGTCATGGGGAGCACCACGCTCCTGTGCACGCTGGCCGCCGTGGTTCTGGGATTGAATCTGACGGCGGTTCAAGCGGTCAACTTCTGCCTCTATCCCGCACAGCTGGCGCTCATTGTGCCGTTCATCCGCGCTGGAGAATACCTGCTTCGCGTCGGGCGAACCGGTCTGACCCTCACAGAAATGATCGCCATCGCCCACGCCGGCGCTGGCCAGGCCTTCCACCTGCTGTGGCGGCTCGCGGTTGCCGGCGTCGTTGCGTGGATAGTTTTCGCACCGGTCGCTTTGGCGCTCCTCTACCTGGGATTCCTTGCCATGACGCTCCGTCTGGCCCGCACCCTGCGGGAGACCGAGGTGCGCCGAGCCATGAAATCGCAAACTCAAAGCGCATGACCGCCTCTTCCATGCATTCCGCCCTCGTTCTCCTGTCCATCGGGGCGGCCATACTCACGGCCCTCATGCTGCTGCTCTGGGGACTGCATCTCCGTCTCGCCAACGCCGGCATCGTCGACATCGGCTGGGCCTACGGCCTGGGCATTCTGGCGCTGCTTTACGCGTTGCTCGGCCATGGCGCGCCCATGCGCCGCTGGACCATGGCTGCGATGGTCGTCCTCTGGTCCTCCCGCCTGGGAACGCACCTCCTGTGGCGTGTCGCCGGTCACCCCGAGGAGGGCCGCTATCGCCGTCTTCGGGAGCAATGGGGTTCCGGCGCCGCCTGGAAATTTCTCTTGCTTTTCGAGGCCCAAGCACTGCTCGACGTTCTTCTGGCAGTTCCCTTCCTTCTGGTCAGCGTGGATTCGGCTCGTGGCCGAAGCGGCCTTTCCATCCTGCATTGTGCAGGCATGGCGCTCTGGCTGCTCGCAGTGCTGGGCGAAACCGTCGCAGATACCCAACTCAATCGCTTCAAGCAGAGTGCGAGACCCGATGAGGTCTGCCGGCTTGGCCTTTGGAACTATTCCCGGCATCCCAATTACTTCTTCGAGTGGCTGGTATGGGTGGCCTGGGCGCTCTTCGCACTGCCTGCTCCCATGGGCTGGATTGCGTGGAGCGCCCCGGCTCTCATGCTGTTTTTCCTCTTCAAGGTCACCGGCATCCCGGCGACAGAAGCTCAGGCGCTGCGCAGCAAGGGTGCGGCATACGCGCGCTACCAGCGCACGACCAGTGTCTTTGTTCCCTGGCTGAGGAAACACGAGTTTCCAACCGAGTCCGCTTCCTCCCGAGGAGATGCCGCATGAGCACCGCCGTCGAAAGTCAGGCCTCCCACTCGCATTGGACTGCCGCTGCGCTTCAGAGTTCGACCCGGCTGCTGGAGCGCGGCCTGGTTCCCGATTGGATCGCACGGCGCGCAATTCGCCGTCTGCTGGAGGGTCGGCTCGAGGAGGAGGCTCGCGGCGGAGTGGAAGGGCAGAGCGGGTACGCGCGGCAACTCATCGAACAGCTCAAAGCCAGCCCCATTGCGCTGGCCACCCGCGAAGCAAACGAGCAGCATTACGAAGTCCCTCCCCGATTCTTCGAGCTCGTCTTAGGCAAACGGCTGAAGTACAGCTCCGGTTTTTGGGAGGACGGATGCCGGACACTCGACCAGGCCGAGGAGGCCATGCTCTCCTTAACCGTCGAA
>DASYYO010000282.1:0-2194 GCA_035933805.1 Acidobacteriaceae bacterium
CTGCTGATCGCTCCGTCCAGCGTGTGCATTGCCTCATCGGGGCGTCGTGCAAACAGGTTCCGGGCCGCCTGAAATTGCAGGAGTGAGCCCTGAAAGCTCTGCAGCAAAGTGTCGTGCAATTCGCGTGCGATACGCGTGCGCTCCGCGAGGCGCGCTTCCAGCCGGAGATTGAGGCGTTCGTGGAGTTGACGCAACTTCAAGCGATAGAGAGCCAGAAGGATCAATCCCGAAGCCAGAACGCCGGCGGCGCGAAACCACCAGGTCTGCCAGAACAGCGGAAGCACCTCCAGAGCGATATCCGTTTCTTTCGTATTCCAAACGCCCTCTGCATTGCTTCCGATGACGCGAAAGCGGTAGTCGCCCGGACTGAGGTTGGTATACGCAGCTTGATGCCCGGCAGTCGGTTCGCTCCAGCTCGAATCATAAGGGTCCAGCCTGTAGCGGTAGCGTACACGATCCGGCTCCCACAAACTCACTCCCGCATAGTCAAAAGTGATGCGGCGCGGCGGCATTGGAATCCGGACCGCGCTGTGAAAATCGATCCGCCGGTTGTCGGCGGAAATCGTCTGAAGCTGGACGACCGTGGGGACGGATCCGCCCGTCAGCGCAGATGGATCGACGACGGATATTCCGGAGTTCAGCGAGAACCAGATTCGCCCGGCGGCGTCGGCGATCACCGAACGATCTCTGCGCGTCCCCCGAACGCTGCGCAGCCCGTCGTCGGTCGAGTAATCGCGCACATCGCCTTCAGTGAGAGCCCCTCGCAGTAGTTTGTCGCGCACGAGGCGAACGATGTGGCTCGCCGTCGCGATCCAAAGTCCACCACGCCGATCCTCGGCCAGCCCGAATATCGGCTCGCGCAGAGCCCGCGGAAGATTCTGGGACGTGGCTACGCTGCCGGCGCTCAGGAAAGCCAGACCCGCCGAGGTGCCGATCCAAAGAATGCCCCGGGAGTCCTCAGTCAGGCAATTCACTTCATCCGAGGGCAGCCCGTCTTTTGAGGTATAGCCCCGCCACTTTCCTCTTGCGAACGCCCGCAGACCATTGGCTGTTGCAAACCACATGGTTCCGTCGGAGCCTTCCAGGATTGAGGCCACCGTATTTGCGCCCAGGCCGCTGGTTTCGGAATAAGTTGTGAAGCGTCCCGCCAGAAGCCTGCTGACTCCATGGTTAAGAGTCCCTGCCCATACTGAGCCATCTCGGCTCTGATAAACGGAGTAGACGCTGTTTTGGGCGAGCCCCTGGGCCTGCGTGAAAGTCTCCGCTTTGATCTCACGGCCGCCGGTCATGAGATGGGTCAGACCTCCTTCCTGGCGGCCTATCCAGATGTCGTGATTCGTCCCAGTGATCGAGTAGACAACATCGCCGGCAAGGCCCGCTGTGGTAACGCGTGTGACCTCTCCGCGGTCCATCCGGTTCAAACCGCCGCCCAGAGGTGCGAACCAGATACGGTTCTCAGAATCGGCATGGATGGGACCGCTGCTGTCGGAAGGCAGTCCCTCGGATTTGCCATAAGTGGTAAACTCGCCATCGCGCCAGCGCTCGATTCCCCAGGGTCCGCCTGCCCACAGGTCTCCTTCTTCGTCTTCAAAGAGCGTATTGACAGGTTCCGCGGCGCCGCCCTCCGGATTTTCCGAACGGGCCAAGCCCTCGGCGTTGAGGCGGAAAAGCCCGGAACTGGTGCCCGCCCATATATTGGAATTGCGGTCCTTCAGCAGCGCCAGCACGCGCGTTCGCTGCAGATCGGAAGGCACGCCCAACGTCGTCACCCTGGCTCCATCCCAGCGCAGAAGTCCTGAATCCGTGCCGATCCATAGAGAAGATCCGTCCCCCAAAAGCGAGTTGATTTTCTTGCCGCTCAATTCACCATTCAGGGCCACCGCGCGGTGACGATCAAGATGGAAGAGCCCGGCGCCGCTGGTACCGAGCCAGATTTTCCCGTCTTCTGCCTGAGTCACGGAAATAACCGGTGAGGACGGAAGCGATCTGGCCGACGCGATGCTTTCAAACTGGCCGCTCCGGTACTTCATAACTCCATTTACGATCCCCACGACCAGCGGAGACCCATCTTTGGCCCGGCACATTGCGGTGATTGCAAGCTCTCTCTGGGGGAGTGGATATAGTGTGTTTTCGAAGTTGCCATCCGCATACCGGAGAAGATTGCGTTCCGGCAGCCTCACAATCAGACTTCCCC
>DASYYO010000401.1:0-3122 GCA_035933805.1 Acidobacteriaceae bacterium
CCGCTCCGGCATAACTATATAGCACCCCGTGCGAAGGATGCTGAGCCGGCGCGGTTGCGGCGTCCTGCCGCTGCCGCAGCGCCAGGCTGCTTCTTGGTTCCGGCGCTTCCCGCGGTGTAGAGTGGCTTCGGCAGGGAGTGCCGGATAGAGGGCGAAGGAATGAATCGAAGAGAAGTACTCAAGCTTTCCGGCGGTGCTGTGTGTGGGTTGGCGCAGGCTGCGATCGCCTCGGGGATAGGCGCCGGAAGCCCGGCAGCGGCTGAGTCTTCCGGGGATCGAGTCGAGCGCTGGGGCGTCTTCGAGGCCAGCTTTCAAGGCCCCGCGGAGGGCAATCCTTTTCTTGACGTTCAACTGAGAGCGATCTTTCAGTTCCAGAATCGAACGGTTCCAGTCTCCGGATTCTATGACGGCGCGGGAGTTTACCGGGTCCGCTTTATGCCCGATGAGCCTGGCGAATGGAGCTTCAGGACAGAGAGCAATTCAGCCGCCCTGAACGGGAAGACGGGGCGGCTGCAGGTGACGGCTCCTTCCGCCCGGAATCACGGTCCGGTCGGCGTGAATTATGGACGACACTTCGCCTATGCGGACGGCACTCCCTATGCTCCCTTCGGCACCACCTGTTACGCATGGGCGCACCAGGGCGACGAGCTGGAAGAGGAGACGCTCAAGACGCTGTCTGCTGCGCCATTCAATAAGATGCGCATGTGCATCTTCCCCAAAAGCTACGACTACAACCACAACGAACCGCCGCTGTATCCGTTTCCCCGGGATGCCGCCGGCGCCAATGACACATCGACCTTCAACGTAAAGTTCTTCGAGCACCTGGAGCAGCGCATTCAGGATCTGAACAGGCTTGGGATTGAGGCGGACCTGATCCTCTTTCACCCCTACGATCGCTGGGGTTACGCGTCTCTTCCTCCGGAGGTGAACGATCGATACCTCCGCTATGTGATCGCGCGATTCGCAGCCTGCCGGAATGTCTGGTGGTCGCTGGCCAATGAATATGATTTCGTCAAGTCGAAGTCCGCCTCCGACTGGGACCGCTTTGCCCGGTTGATCCAGGAGGAGGATCCATATCACCACCTTCGCTCCATCCACTACGGCCATGTGGTCTACGACTACAGCCGGGCATGGGCAACACACGCCTGCGTTCAGAGCTATGACTTTGCCAAAGCCAGACAATGGCTGGATGAATGGAATAAGCCGATCATCTATGACGAATGCCAGTATGAAGGCAATCTTCCGAATCGATGGGGAAACCTCTCCGCGGAGGAGATGACGCGCCGCTTCTGGATGGCCATCGTGGTCGGCTGCTACGCGGGCCACGGGGAAACCTACCTCGATCCCAAGGATGTAATCTGGTGGTCGAAAGGCGGCGTGCTCCACGGCGGCAGCCCTGCGCGGATCGGCTTTTTGCGCAGGCTGGTCGAAGAGAGCGCGCCCGGCGGATTTCAAGCCGCGGAAGACGCCTACTCTCTGTGCACGACCGCGGGAGGCAACGTTCTGCTCTATTACTTCGACTACCATCAGCCCGGCGAATATCAGTTCAAGCTGCCGGCAGGCTCCTCCTACCGCGCGGAGCTGATCGATCCGTGGGAGATGACGACCTCGCCCGTCGAGGGGGCGCAGCAGGGATCAGTCAAGCTGAAGCTGACAGGCAAGCCGTACCAGGCGGTGCGCTTCCGCCGAAACAATTGAGGTAGAACAGGATGACGGGGTCGCCCTATTTGCCGGACTGAAGAGGAGGCTCCGGCCCTCCGGCATGGGGCTCATACGGCTCAACCGCGAGCACATTTCCCAGAATATTCCGCTCCTGAGGATTGAACTGACCCTCAAACTGGCGGGATGACATGAGCGCCTCCCGCTGCTGCGGAGGATATTCCCGCAGGTCGCGAATCGCCTTCTTGAGCATCCGCTGCCGGTCCGGTGGAAGCGAACGCAGAGCCTGTGCGGAGGCGACCACCTCGCGGCGCCGCTCGGGGCTGAGACGCTCCATGGCTTCGATGCGGTCCAGGGTACGCTGGCGCTGCTCCGGAGGCATCGTATCGATCTGGTGCAGGCGCTGCACCAGTCTCTGCTGCATCTGCGGTGGCAGCCGGGTGAAGCCGGGCTCGCTCTGCAAGGCCTTCTGCTGCTCGGTGAAGTTGCCGTGTCCCTGAATCCAGGAGTTCAGATGCTCCTGCTGCGCACCCGGGTACTGCGGGCGCGGCTGGCCGCCGCCGGCGGCATGCTGGCCGGGGCCGGATGGATTCTGCGCGGCGGAGTCCGCCGCAACGGGCGCGGAAGAGTGTGTTTGCGGCGGGGGCGGCGCTGGGCTCAGTCCTCCGCTCTTTCCGTTTGGATGGCTGGGGGCAGAGGAGGCTCCGCCATGCTGGCCACCGCTCTCCGAGGCGCGGGGAGCCGCCCAACCGTATCTCGAGCGGTTGACTCCGTGGGGATAGGCGAGGGAAACGGCAGGGGCCAGGAACAAAAAAGCCAGGAACAGGAAGGCCGCGAGCACACGTCCAGCGATCTTCCCGGAGATCGTCCCGAGTCCTTCGCGCGTTCTCATCGCCTTCTCCACAGGGCCCACTGTTTGGTTTGGGTTCCCTCCGAAATTTCGCCTGCCCTAGTTCGAAGCGTTGCTCGAACGATCGTCGGACACATCCAGGGCATTCAACTGTTGAAACAGTTGCGCGTTTCCATCAAAGGACTGCAGGTCCCGTACGGTCGCGGAAGTCTGAATAGCGGGGGTCTGGTCGTGCTCGATCAGCGCCAGAACGCCGCCACCCACGGCCAGCACAGCTGTCAAAACGCCGGCGGCCCACTGCCGCATGGGGAATCGGCTGCTATACAGCAGCCATGCCCGCATCTGCGCCCACCTGCCGGCCGGAGCGGCTGCTTCGGAGCGCAGCCGCGCGTACAGCTTGGCATCAAAAAAGGCCCCGGGCTCCGGAGCCCGCCATTCGTCCATGACGTTCATGGTTGCCTGCAGAGCGGCAAGCTCCGCGGCACAGGCGGCGCACTCCTTCACGTGCTTCTGCGCTTCTGCCGGGACAGACCCAGGCTCGAAGAGCAGGTCAGCCAAATGCGCATTTATCTTTCGGCAGTTCATTCCTCTCCCTCAACTTCCAGCTAAACAA
>DASYYO010000441.1:0-9677 GCA_035933805.1 Acidobacteriaceae bacterium
CATCATTGTGCTCACCACCTTCGACGGCGATGAAGACATTTATCGCGCGCTGCAGGCGGGAGCCCGGGGATACCTGCTCAAGGGGATGGAAGGCGAGGAGCTGATGTCTGCCATTCGCGCCGTCTATGCCGGCAAGTCAAGGATTCCGGCGCCGGTCGCCGAGCGGCTGGCCGAGCGCATGAGCGGTCCGGCGCTCACCGAGCGGGAGACCGAAGTGCTCCGTCTGATCGTGGGCGGCAACAGCAACAAAGAGATTGCGGCCGCGCTCTTCATCTCCGAGGCCACGGTCAAGACTCACATCAACAGCCTTCTGGGCAAACTCGGGGTAAGCGATCGCACGCAGGCCGCCACCACCGCGCTGCAGAGAGGAATCGTTCATCTTGACTGAGATGGCAATTGCCCGCTGGATGCGCTGGCGGCCCCTTCTGATGCTGGCCCTGCTGGCGGCCGCGATCGGCTCTTCCTATGCCAGGCCGGCTCGAACCTCAAGCTGGCGGAGCGCGACCGAACCCGAGCTCAGGTCGCTGATCCCGGCCCGCGCCCCGGTGGTAGGCGAACGCATCGAGACCGAGTTCCGCACCGCCTCCGGCATCACCGACGGCAACGGCCGCTTTATCGCCGGAGTGGTGCTCATCACCGCCGGTTACTCGGCGGAGGGCAAGTACTCCCACTACTTCCTCTCTCAAGTCCCGCTCAAGCTGGGAGAGGCGGCATTGCCCCCGGGACAATACCTCATCGGCTGGACCCGCGGAGAAGATACCTTGAATGTGACCTTCTATCAAGCGCAGAACGGCAAGCCGGTGGCACAGGTCGACGCGGTGCGCAACCCCTCCGTCACGCGCGTCGAGCAGTTCCGCATCTGGCCGCCGAATGACCGATCCATGATCCAGTTCGGCCGCTTCACCTTCCATTACTCCGTCGCCGCGAACTGAAGCGGCCCGCTGCGGGAACCCGCGGAGCGCGAACATGCCTCAATTTGCGCTCGTGTGGTCGAGAATGATCTTCCAGCCGGCCTTCCTTTTGGCGAAGATCAGCGAGAAGATTCCCTTGGCTTCGCCGCCTCCGTCCTTGGTCCGCTCCAGGTGAAAATTCCCGGTCACGACGGCATATTGGGAACCCAGCATCCGGACATCGAGATTCACGAAGGAGAGCTGGCCCATCTGGGCGGCATTGGAATAGGACTTCTTGTAGCGATCGAGGATCAGGGCATATCCGCGCTCCACCTTGACGCCGACAAAGGTCGTCTCCGGAGAGTTGTCATACCCGGTCATGAAGGTATCCACATCGCCGCGGTTCCAGGCCGCCGCCTGGTCCTCCAGCACCTTCTGGATCGCCCGGCCATCCGCGCTATCGTTCTGCGCCTTCAGGTGCGCGGGGGTGAGAGCAACTGCAGCGGTAAGCAACAAGGCAAAGAGAATGCGGATGCGAAACATAAGCCTCCTGGGCGGCCGATCCTTCTCACCGTCAGGTCAAGGCCGCCGGGCAGCGCGCGCGGACGGCGAGCGATCATTCTGGCCACAATAGCAGGATGCGGCATAGCAGCGGGGAACCTTTCGGGGCAAGCGCTCCCGCTTTTTGGGGTGTTTGCACAACCTTCAAGAAGCTCTACACTAGTTCGAGAGCCCTTCATTGGAGACGGGTCAACGCATCGGCTTGCCGATTGCAAAGGAGCAGGGCTTGGCGGAAGACAGCGGCCGCGCGCCGGTGGTGCGCGCAACTGAGCTTTCGCTCTTTGAAAAATATGGGTAAGCGTTCAGCTTTCTACCTGGCGACTCTTCTGGTCGCGGGCATTGCAGTCGTCCAATCCCTGCCTGCATCCGCTCAGATCTCCGATACGACTTCCCCCGATTGTCCCGGCGGCATCGTCTCCCCGGTCGATGGAACGTGCGTGAGCGCGGACCAGTCCCTCGCTCCGGATCAGCAGCCTGGGCCGCAAACCGGCGGGGCGTATGGCGCGGTTCCGTCCGGGCAGAGCCCGTTGGCGCAGCAGTACCCCGGGCTCCAGTCGTCGCAGGGAATGAACGCCAGGGTCCCGATCTTCAACGACCGCAGCGGTATGACCTCGATGCAGGCCCGCCAGCAGGCCCTCTATGAGGCGCAGGCCCTCGCCCTCCAGAGCTATCAGCCGCCGACGGAGTTTCAGGAGCTCGTCCGGGGATCGCTCGGAGAGATGCTGCCGGTCTATGGCGACTCGCTCTTTCGCCGGGTGCCCTCCACCTTTTCGCCGCTGTGGGAGACCCCCGTCACCCCGGAGTACGTCCTCGGCCCGGGAGACCAACTGGTGATTCGCATCTGGGGCCAGGTGAACTTCAATGCGCAGCTCACCGTAGACCGCTCCGGATCGGTCTACCTGCCCCAGGTCGGAGAGATTCACGTGGCGGGGCTGCCCTACTCGCAGCTTCAGCAGCACCTTCGCGACGAGGTCAGCCGGATCTACAAGAACTTCAATCTCAACGTGGAGCTTGGCCAGCTGCGCTCCATTCAGGTCTTTGTCGTCGGCCAGGCGCGCCGGCCGGGGACCTACACCCTCAGCTCACTCAGCACGCTGGTCACCGCGCTGTTCGCTACCGGCGGACCCTCGGTGCAGGGCTCTCTCCGCGACATCCAGGTGAAGCGTAGCGGCGAGGTGATCACCCACTTCGACCTCTACGATCTGCTCGTCAAGGGAGAAAAGTCCAAAGATGTCCCCCTGCTCGCCGGAGACGTCATCTATATCCCGCCGGTCGGCCCTCAGGTCGCGGTCGGCGGAAGCGTCCGCAATCGGGCTATTTATGAGCTGAAAGGTCCAACCGACGTAAAGCAACTGTTCGAGTTTGCCGGCGGTCTCTCCACCACGGCCTCGCTGCTGCGCGCCTCCATCGAGCGGATCGACGCGCACAAGGAGCGCACCACCGAGGATATCTCCCTGGAAGGAGCGGGGATGAACACGCCTTTGCAGGAAGGGGACATCCTCTATGTGCTGCCTATCTCGCCAAAGTTTCAGAACACAGTGACGCTGCGCGGCAATGTCGCCGTCCCGGGGCGGTTTACCTGGCATCCGGGCATGAAGCTGAGCGATATTCTTCCCAACACCGAGTCGCTGATTACCCGCGACTACTGGGAGCGCAGGAACCAGTTGGGAATTCCCGGACCGGAGTTCAAGCCTGAGTACGCCATGAATCCGGATCTCTATCCCCGGAACGCGAACGGCTATCGAAGCACCCCGCAGCTCAGCCGCTACCCCATGGTTCCCAACACTCAGGGCCAGCCGAACGCGAATCCGGCAGCCAACCAGTACAACCCGAATGCCGGCGTCAGCTCTTATCCCAACACCGGCCCCATCGCCGGCGACACCGGCCAGTTCTCCAACTATCCTTCGCAGCCGGGCTCCTACGACCAGTCGTCTCCCTATAACCAATCGGCTCCCGGGGAAAACTGCGATCCGAACGCCAGCCAGGGTCAGTACCTGAACGGACAGATGGGCAATAACCAGCCGAACGCCCAGGATGCTCAACAGTCGAATCTGCCGCCGTGCATCTACCCGGGCAATGCGACACAGTCCACGTCCTCGCGCACCCGGAACCTTCCCCGGCCGCCGCTGAACGTCACTCTCCCGGTTCCGGAGATCGACTGGTCCTATGCGGCGATCGAACGCTTCAACCCGCAGAACCTGACGACCTCTCTGATCCCTTTCAATCTCGGCCAACTGGTGATGAACCACGACGCCTCCCAGGATCTCGCGCTCCAGGCGGGAGACGTGGTCACCATCTTTTCCCAGGCGGATATCCGCGTACCCCAGGCGCAGCGGACCAAGTATGTGCGGCTGGAAGGGGAGTTCAAGCACGCCGGCATCTACAGCGTGCAACCCGGTGAAACGCTGCGCGACCTGGTGATCCGTGCCGGGGGACTGACTCCCGACGCCTATCTCTTCGGCTCGGACTTTACCCGGGAGTCGACCCGCGTGATCCAGCAGCAGCGGCTGAATGACTACCTCTCGCACCTGGAGGTGCAGATCGACGCATCGACCGCGCTGGCTTCGGCCAACAGCGTCACGCCTCAGGACGCGACGGCGACGCAGGCCGAGGTCGCAGCCTCGCGGAGCCTGGTGGCAAGGTTCCGCCTGCTGCGCGCCACCGGCCGCATCGTGCTGAACATCCCCCACAACGCGGCCGACATCTCGCAGATCCCTGCGATTCCGCTCGAGGATGGCGACCAGTTTACAATTCCTTCCAGGCCCAGCACGGTCAACGTGGTCGGCTCTGTGTACAACCAGAACTCCTTTATCTATCAGCAGAGCCGGGCGGTTGGCACTTATCTGCGTCTAGCCGGCGGGTCGACAGGGGACGCGGACAACAAGCACACCTTTGTCATCCGTGCTGACGGATCGGTCGTGAGCAAGGATACCCAGAACGGCATCTTTGGCAACACCTTCGCCTCCATGCGGCTGGATCCGGGAGACACGGTGGTCGTTCCGGAGAAGGTGCCCAAGGCGACGATTCTCCGCAACATGGTGAACTATACGCAGATCTTCTCGCAGATCGCCCTGGGCGCGGCGGCAGTCGCAATTCTGTAGGATCGGAGCCGACCGGATGCATCCTGTGAATGAGATTGGCCAAGAGATTCCGTTGACGACAACGAAACCGGCGCCAATGGAGTTCGACATTCTGGATCTGCTGCTGATTCTCGCAGCCCGCAAGCGGTTGATCTTTCTAGCCACCATGGCGGGGCTGGTGATCACCGCGGTGCTGGTATTCTTCGTCATCCGCCCCACCTTCACTGCGCAGGCGGTCATCATGCCTCCGCAGCAGGAGCAGTCCAGCGCCTCCGCCCTGATGGGACAGCTCGGCGGCCTGGCCTCGATGTCGGGCGTAGGCAGCTCGCTGGGCCTCAAAAACCCCAACGATCTCTACATCGGCATCCTGAAGAGCGATACCATCGCCGATAGCATCATCAGGAAGTTCGGCCTGATGCGGCTCTACCATGAAAAGCTGCTCAGCATGGCGCGCCGCGACCTGGCGAATCGATCAAAATTCCTCAGCGGCAAGGATTCCCTGATCGACATCTCGGTGGAAGATCACGACCCCAATCGCGCGGCTGCCATGGCCAACGCGTACGTCAGCGAGCTTCACAATCTGAACGATCACCTGGCGATCACCCAGGCCTCGCAGCGGCGGCTCTTTTTTGAGCAGCAATTGGCGCAGGAGAAAGACCGGCTGGCGGATGCCGAGGTTGCCCTGCGCAAGACGGAAGAGGCGACCGGCGTGATCGCCCCCGGTGGACAGACCGCGACGATCATCCGTCAGATCGCGGACCTGCAGGCGCAGATCACCCTGCGCGAAGTCGAATTGGACGCCCTGCGGAAGTCCTCCACCGAGGAAAATCCCAATGTTGTCCAGCTGAACACGGAGCTCGATAGCTTGCGCAACCAACTGCAGGCCCTGGAGAGCGGTCAGGGCAAACATGCCCGCGGAGATATCTCGATCGGGACAGCCAATGTGCCTGGCCTGGGCTTGGAGTACATCCGCAAAGAGCGCGACGTGAAGTACCATCAACTGCTCTTCGACCTGATCGCCCGGCAATATGAAGCAGCTCGCATGGATGAGGCAAAGGCGGCCCCGGTCATCCAGGTAGTCGATCCCGCCCTTCCTCCGGATAGAAAATCCGGGCCTCACCGCCTGTTGTGGACTCTGCTGGCGGGTTTCCTCTGCTTCTTTCTGAGCAGCGCGTGGGCCTTCGCCGCGCATGTCTACCAGCGCATGCAGAGCGATGAGATGCAGAGGAGGCGGCTGGAATTGCTGAGAGAAGAGCTCAGACTACGCGGCTAGTGGCATGCACACGCTGCACGACTTCCACTGAAACGCGGTTTGCCCCTCCAGCATCCGTTCTGCCTTTCGCATCTCGTCATGGGCAGGTCTTCCTGCCTTGAGTTCGTTGAGTCGAGGTTCTTGCATGCAGGTTCTTATCGTGGTCGTGCGGTATAAAACCCCGCTCGAGGATTCCCAAACCATGGCCAGCCTCTCCAGGGCATTTGCACGGGATCCAGAACTGTTGGGCCGCTTTGGTGTGCTGGTTTGGGATAACAGCCCGATCAAGCTGAAGGATCCGCGCGCATCCTTCCCGTTCGAATACAGATATTCCGATCAGAACCTCGGAGTCTCCGGCGCCTATAACCGTGCAATGGAATCAGCAGAGTCGATCGGCTGCCCGTGGCTGCTCCTGTTGGATCAGGATACGACCATCCCCGAGGGCTTTCTGGAGGCGATGCTGGCGCACAGCCACGAACTGCAAGGCGAGCCGCGCATCGCGACGATTGTGCCCTTTGTCCGCTCTCATGGAACGCTGATTTCGCCCCGCCAATTCGGACGATTTCTACGGAGCCACCAGATACCGCGATCCGAATCGGGCGTCTTCAAGAAAGATGCTTACGCCGTGAACAGCGGGACATTGATGAGGGTTTCCGCGCTGCGAGAGGTTGGCGGCTACAGCGAAGACTTCTGGCTCGATCTCTCCGACGCATATATCTTTCAAGCTCTATACCGAATGGACCGGTGGATGTATATTGCGGGCGATCTCGAGCTACCCCATTCCCTAGCGGCGCAGGACTTTAACAAGGACATGGGCACCGAACGCTACCGAAACTTTCTGGCGGCAGAGAACACGTATATTCAGCTCTATCGTTCCCGCGCCATCAATTGGCTTCAGACCTTCTGGCTTGCGGCACGCGCCTTAAGGCAGTATCGGCGTTATGAGAACAAGGACTTTGCCAGGATTACCTTCGCCTGTTTCATTCAGAGACTCACATCCTCTAAGTCTTCGAGGTTAAAACGTTGGCTCAACGAGTTGCAGCAAAGAGAGATCCCCGCAATCTCTAACGGGCGGGTCGTAGGATAAATCTATGCCCATGCGGTCTGAGGTTTCTGTCGCTAAGATGAGGGAGTCCACTTGATCAGTCAACCCCTTCGTCTTCCATTGCTGTCAGACATTAGGCTGCCGAGGCTCCCTCGACTTCGCGTATCCGGGGATGCGAAGCGGCCTCTCAGAAGCTGGGTCCACGGCTCGATCTTTGTGGCCTTTTTAGCAGCGTGTTGGGTCCTATTTTTTCTGGTTGTGCAGCCGACAGTCGACGGGAAGGCCGACATCCGACTCGGAGCTGATTCCGCAACCTATTTCCAATATGCTGATTTAATTCGAGGTCACCTCACAGATTCGAATCAGACAGCCCTTATTTCCTTCGGGGGAAATCTACTCGGACCAGTAGCGATTGCATTACTGCTCAAGACCGCATTCTGGGTTGCAGTCTTCAACTGTTTCCTATTCGTCATTGCCATCAGCTGCGCTTCCCAAATTCGTGGGGTCAATAGGTGGCTTTTCTTTGCGCTGTTGGCGATAAATGCGGAGACAGCTGTGAGTCTCATAACTCTCAACAAGGAGATCCTTGCGCTCCTGTCGTTGGTGCTCTTCGCAAAGTATGTTCATTCGGAAAACCGCTCCTGGCTTCTTCTCGGGACGGTATTGCTCATTTCAGTGCTCGCGAGATGGGAACAGGCATTGGCGATCGTGGCTTTTCTGTTTTTCCAGAGAAACAGCTCGGTGTTCTCTACTCGCCCAAAGCTGGCGCTCGCTACTGTGGTCGTGGCGATCACCTTGGCTTATCCCCTTTTGCTCAGGTCGGCGGCTGTTGATCTGGAAGGGTTCGTCTCCCAGGGAGAGGGGGGCAATACCATCGCGGTACTGGACCGCATACAGGCATCCTATGGATTTCCCCTGGTGGTAATGCCGAAGATTTTGATGAATCTAGCAGGCAGGTTAATAACGCCCTCATATTTTATAGGCGATTATTTGAGCGAAGACTTCTCCGACCTTCAGAATCAGATCGCTATCCACTTACACGAGATCGCGACCGTGTGCATCTTCGCGGTGGCATTGGCTAGACGCAAGCTAAAGGCGAGCATGCCGATCCCATTTTTTATCGCACTGTACTTGATAATGACTGCCGTTAGTCCCTTTATTCAGCCTCGCTATGAGTACCCCATTTATGTGCTTCTCGCACTGGAACTGTCGCACAAAGAAGGAGTACTACATGGACACGGGGCAGAAGCGTCACCAGGTTCTCCGTTATGAACCTTGGCCCGCACATGGTGCGCTAACCCGCAGACCTCAAAAGCTCCGAGTCTAGCGGTAGGATGTAGGAAGCGGCCAGACGAGTGATTCCGGCGACGCTCCAGCGCTGATCAGAATCAGTTCCGATCAGTGTCAGCGTCGGTCCGAGGTTGGACCAGCGAAAATGGATGACGACGCAAGCGCCAGCATAGAGGAAAAAACCGCGATCATTGACTACTCGGCAAGCGGGCGATTGCGGAGAGTCTTGAAGCCCGGTAAGCGCGGGAGCGCCGGATCGGCACATTAGGACGATGCCGCCGCAGAGGCGAAAAGTGAAGTGCCGAAAGCAAAATACGCATGAACCGAGGGTATAAACTGGGCCCCGGGGAAGCAAAGCCGCCTACAGGGAAGAGCCGATCCACTCGGAAGGATGAGAACGGAAATCGAGCTCCTGCCCGGCGCCCCATGCATCGCTCCTCTTAATTGCGTCGCTGGCGGAGTTTCGGCAGCCCCGGAAGCCCCCAGGCCGAAGAGCGGAGCCGTCTAGGTAGAATGATGCGCGTTCTCTATGACCATCAGGCATTCTCACTGCAAAGCCACGGCGGCATCACTCGCGTTTTCAGCGAAGTCGTCTCCTACCTCAACCGCCAGCCGGACGTTTCGACGACCGTGCTGCTTGGCTTTTCCAATACTCTTGCAGATTTTCGGCCGATCGTTTCGCCCCGCGGCCGGGTCTTCCATCCGGGCCGCGGACTCTTTCGAAACGGCATCTTGAACTATGCCGTCAATGAGGCGATCACCAATGCCTCCGCGCCTTTCCTGGGACGCTTTGACGTTTATCACAGCACCCTCTATCGCTTCGCGCCGATGGTTCGCGCCGTGCGCCGCGTCACCACCCACCATGACTGCGTGCAGGAGCGCTTCCCGGAGCTCTTCCCGGATCGCGACCGGATCATCCGTTCCAAACGCCGCATGTTCGCCCAGGCCGATCTGATCCTGTGCGTCTCAGAAGCCAGCCGGGCGGATCTTTTGCACTTTTACGACATTCCGCCCGAACGAACGACCGTCGTCCACAACGGGGTCTCCGCAATGCGCCGGTCTCCCGGAGGAGAAGCAGCGTTGCGCGCGCACGTTGCCGGAGAATATCTGCTCTACGTCGGGGCCCGCCACGCCTACAAGAATTTTGACGGCCTGCTCCGGGCTTACGCCGAATCGGGCTTGGCAGAAACCTGCTCGCTTCTTGTGCTGGGCGGCGGTGCGCCCAGTTCCGCGGAATTTTCTCTCATCGAAAAGTTTGGCTTGCCCGGCAGGGTCAGGTTCGTTCCCCATGCCGCGCCGGAATTGCTGGCCGAGGCGTATGCGCGGGCGACGTTGCTCGTCTATCCATCGCTGTATGAAGGCTTCGGCATGCCTCCGCTGGAAGCCGCATCTGCGGGCTGCGCCTCCCTTGTCGCCTCCAACCCCGCCACTCGCGAGGTCTGCCAGGACTCTGTCTTCTATTTCGATCCCGCGGACCACACCGATTTTTCGCGCATGCTGGGCGTCGCTGTCTCCGATGCCAACGCACGTGCGCGGCAACTGTGCCGGAGCCAGGGGCT
>DASYYO010000456.1:0-1992 GCA_035933805.1 Acidobacteriaceae bacterium
TCTGGCTGGAATGGTGAGGGATCATCGAGGGCAGGTTGAGCGGACCCAGAATTGTGACCTGGTTGTACACCACGGTCTCGCCGGGCCGGGTCAATTCACAGTTCCCGCCGCGCTCCGCGGCGATATCGACGATGACTGAACCCGCAGGCATTGCCGAGACCATCTCCGCGGTGATCAGAATGGGCGCTTTGCGGCCGGGAACCGCCGCGGTCGTGATCACCACATCCTGCTCGCGCAGCACTCCAGTCAAGAGCTCCCGCTGGCGGCGATAGAAGGACTCGTCCATTGCCTTGGCATACCCTCCCTTGTCCTGGGAGTCCTCGGAGTTCACATCGAGCATGACGAACTTGGCGCCCACGCTCTCCACCTGCTCTTTCACCGCCGGACGGACGTCGTATGCCAGAACAATGGCGCCCAGGCGGCGCGCCGTCGCGATCGCCTGGAGTCCAGCGACACCGGCTCCCAGCACAAACACCTTCGCCGGCGTAACAGTGCCTGCGGCCGTCATCATTAAGGGAAACATCTTCGGCAACTCGCTGGCGCCGAGCAGCACGGCGCGATAGCCGGCGATCGTCGCCATGGAGGACAACGCATCCATACTCTGCGCGCGGGTGATCCGGGGAATGAGCTCAAGCGCCAGCAAAGATACGCCTGCGCCGGCGAGGTCAGAGCATTCCGCAAGTGAAGACAGCGGCTCGCTGAATCCGATGATGATCTGTCCCGGGCGCAGAAGCGCGAGATCGGAGCGCCCGGAGTCCGGGTTCGCACCGAGAGAGCGGACCTGCGCGATAATATCGGCTTGACGGAAGACGTCCTCCCGGCTGCCCATGCGCGCTCCCCGGCCGAGATACGCTTCGTCCGAAAATCCGGCTTCCACGCCGGCAGAGGCTTCGATGATCACCTCAAGCCCAGCCTTGACCAGGACTTCACATTGACGAGGAGCCAGAGCAACCCGCCGTTCCCTGGGATACGTCTCTCGCGGTGTTCCGATGATCCCGGCCAATCCAACCTCCGGCAGTGAGAGTAGTCATTTTGCCGGGGGTTGGCAAGCGCAAGTTGGTTGGTTGTCTCGGATCCACAATATCTATTCGAGTTATCAAAGGAAATGTCCCGGATAGCGGGCCGAGGCAGCGTTAAAAGCCATGACAGGGCCATCGCTCCCGGTCGCAGACCTCATGCCGCCTCCTTTCAATCTTGTGCCGCAATCTATCGCGTTGCGATATTTCCCGCTCTTCGGCAACCTCGAAATTCGCCGGACTATCTCAAAGGGATGGAGAGTCCCGGTAGGCCAGATTCAAAGCGCTCGAAGGCGACGGCTGGATCACCTGACGTTTTCGCCGCCTCTGATCCGGGACCAGAAAGGGAAGGGGGCTTTTCGATGGCGATCATCTTTGGAGTCGTGGCGGCAGTTATTCTGGTCGCGCTGGGGATCATCTTCTTCCTGGCGAATGGAACCAGGTCCCGCCGGAATACGCCTCGGGAAGGGGCGCATCCGGAGGTGGAAGCGGGCAGAGACAATCGCCGCGCCGCAGGGCTCGATTGATCTGCGGCAAGGCTCTGGCAGGAGGAAGAGAAATCTCCGCTCTCGAGCGACAGGAGCGCTATTGCGCCGGGAGGCTTGCCGATTCCGGCTGGCTTCCGGTCCTGCCGATAGCGGAGTAGGTTGCGGCGCCCGCCTGGGAAGCCGCCAGAGTCGAGCCCTGGAAGATGCCGAGAATCAGCGTAGCCACGACCGTCACGAACAAGGTGACGAGCAGCGCGACGGACGGCCGGGGCACGGACTGCACCGGCGCGTTAGCCGCCGGCTTGCTGTAGATCGAGGTCAACAGCCGCAGATAATAAAAAGCCGCTATGCCGCTGTTGACAAGCCCGAGGATCGTGAGCCAGACAACGCCGGAGTCGAGAGCAGCGGTAAAGACGTAGAACTTGCCGAAGAATCCCGCGGTGAACGGAATGCCGATCAGCGAAAGCAGGAAGAGGGCAAGCGAGCCG
>DASYYO010000473.1:0-4480 GCA_035933805.1 Acidobacteriaceae bacterium
AGCGGTCGCCCTGGAGCACCCGGTCCTGCACGGCGATGGCCGCCAGTTCGCAGGCCCGAACCCCCAAAAACGCCCGCCGCGGAGGAGGAGGCTCGTTGTTCAGGATGCGAAACGTCTCACCCTCACGCTCCGCCGCCATCAGGCGGACGTCCGCCGGGTGCAGGTATTTCTTCCAGCTCTGCGGGCCGACGGCGTAGCCGAAGAGCATCGGGTCATCGCGGCGCTTGAGCCGGTAGCGCCCGGCTTCCTGCTCATCCGTCCAGCCTGCGGGAAGGTCGGACAATTGCTCCACGGCGTCGTAGACGATCGCCTGTTCCTGCACGGCCGGTCCAACAACCTCGTACCCGCGGCCGTGCAGGAGCGCAATCAGCCCTTCCAGTTGCTCAAGCGTCAAAACCGCCGGTGCCTGCGTCGCCACTCGCCTGAACCCCCGCGCTCGAAGGGGATTGTAGCCCCTTCACCAGACAAAGATACGCGCGCCCCCGTCGGAGGAGCGGATCCGCCCCGTCAGGGTCGATTCACTGCGCTTCGATCCCACTGCTCCGGATATCCGGGAGGGCAAGACCGGCTCCGCTCCGCTCAGCTCCCCAACTTCCGCGGCATGATGGCGGTTCATGATCTCCGCGGCAGAATCGACCTGAGCCGGCGAACCTGTCGCAAAAACAAGAACTCCCCCGCGGCTCACCCCGGTTACATACGCCTCCGCCTCTATTTCGCTGGCGCCTACTTCGCGGAGCTCGCGCAGCAGCGCCAGGGAGAAATCGGTGTGGGGAGTGCTCAGAACACTGGTCACCGGCATCTCCAAAGGCTCCGCAACAACCAGTACGTCCTTGGGAGCGATTCCGGCGGTCTTGAGCTCGAGAGCGACCTCGTCCGCGAATGCTGAATTTTCAAATAAGCCAACGGCTGTGTTTGCCATACGGTGCTCCTTCGCCCGAGGATGCCTGGGGCAATCTTCGAACTCCACAGGGTATCGGGAGGAAACAGCGCGGTATGTGATCCGGGTCACGACGCCCCCTCGCCTGGAGGACCCGCCCGGTTGTGTTTGAGCGGCTGCGTGTGACCGGCATCACGGAGATCCGACCGCGGACCGGCGACGATGAGGAAGGGAGTGGACCTGCGCTTTCGAACGCGTAGACCGCTTTGGGGAAGAGGTCCTCACCAGGAGAGTTCCATGACAACCGCGCCGCAGAAGCCCATCGCTACGCCTTCCGCCCGAGAAGAGGCGCCCCTGCTCTGGTTCCATGAGTTCGGGATCGCCGATGTACCGATCGTAGGCGGCAAGAATGCTTCCCTTGGCGAAATGATGCAACGCCTCGGCTCCAAGGGCATTCCCATTCCGAACGGCTTTGCCACCACGGCGCAGGCCTACCGGCGGTTTCTTGCGTTCAACGGCCTCGACATTCAGCTGCGCAACCTCTTCGCCGGCCTCGCTGTAGAGAACCTGAACCAGCTCCGGCAGGTGGGCAGCCAGGCGCGCGCGCTGATTCTGGACGCCGCCTTCCCTGAGGATCTGGAGGCGGCGATCCGCGACGCCTACGCCCGCCTGTGCCGGCAATACGGCGCGAACACCGATGTTGCCATCCGCTCCAGCGCCACCGCGGAAGACCTGCCCGACGCCAGTTTTGCCGGCCAGCACGAAACCTATCTGAACATTCGCGGAGCCAACGCCGTGCTTGAGGCATGCAAGAAATGCTTCGCCTCCATCTTTACCGACCGCGCCTTCTTTTATCGCCAGACGCACGGCTTCGACCATCTGCACATCTCGCTGTCGATTGGCGTGCAGAAGATGGTGCGTTCCGATCTGGCCTGCTCCGGCGTGATGTTTTCGATCGACACCGAGACCGGTTTTCCCAACGCCGTGCTCATCAACGCCTCCTATGGCCTGGGAGAAAACATCGTCCAGGGCGCGGTCAATCCGGATGAGTTCATGGTATTCAAGCCGACCCTGAAGCAGGGCTTCAGGCCCATCCTCTCCAAGACGGTGGGCACCAAGGAGACCAAGCTCGTCTACGACATTGGAGGATCGAAGTCGACCAGGAACGTTCCCGTGCCGCCCAGCGACAGAAAGAAGCTCGCGCTCAACGATGACGAGGTACTTACGCTGGCGCGATGGGCCTGCGTGATTGAAGACCATTATTCGGAGGTCAACGGCCGGCCTACGCCGATGGATATGGAGTGGGCGAAGGATGGAATTACCGGTGAGCTGTTCATCGTGCAGGCTCGTCCGGAGACGGTTCAGTCCAGGAAAGAGAAACTGGTGCTCAAGACCTACCGCTTGAAATCCACCGGAACGCGGCTGATCAGCGGGCACAGCGTGGGCGAGGCGATCGGAACGGGCAAGGCGCGGCTGATCCTCGATGCGCACCGCATGGGCGAGTTTCAGGCCGGCGAGATTCTTGTAACGGACAAAACCGATCCCGATTGGGAGCCGATCATGAAGAAAGCCGCCTCCATTGTGACGAATCAAGGCGGCCGCACCTGCCACGCCGCAATCATCGCCCGGGAGCTTGGCATTCCGGCGATCGTCGGCAGCGAGAATGCGACAGGCGTGCTGAAAACCGGCCAGGAGATTACCGTTTCCTGCGCCGAAGGAGAGATCGGCTACGTGTATGACGGGGCGCTCCCGTTCGAGATCTCGGAGTTCCCCCTGGATCAGCTTCCCCGGCCCCGGACCAAAGTCCTGATGAACATCGGCAATCCCGAAGATGCGTTCAGCCTCGCGGCCATTCCCAACGACGGAGTCGGGCTGGCGCGGCTCGAATTCATCATCGCCAATCACATCCAGGCGCATCCCCTGGCGCTGGTTCATTTCGATGAGCTTGCCGACCCGAAGGCGAAGGCCGAGCTGGCCGAACTCACCGCCGGTTACGAAGACAAGCCGCAATACTTTGTCGACAGGCTGGCGCAGGGCGTGGCGCAGATCGCCGCCGCCTTCTATCCCAAGCCGGTGATCGTGCGCCTCTCGGATTTCAAGACCAACGAGTACGCGCACCTGCTGGGCGGACAGCAGTTCGAGCCCACCGAAGACAACCCGATGATTGGCTGGCGCGGGGCTTCTCGCTACTATCACGATCGCTACCGCGAGGGATTCGCTCTCGAATGCCGCGCCATGAAGAGAGTGCGTGAGGAGATGGGCCTGGTCAACGTCATCCTGATGATCCCCTTCTGCCGGACGATCGCTGAAGGACGCGCAGTGCTGTCCGAGATGGCCGCGCACGGCCTGGAACGCGGCAAAGCCGGCCTGGAGGTCTACGTGATGTGCGAGGTGCCGAGCAACGTGATCCTCGCCGATGAGTTCTTCAAGATCTTCGACGGCTTCTCCATCGGCTCGAACGATCTCACCCAGCTCACCCTGGGGCTCGACCGCGACTCCAGGCTGCTTGCCCCGCTCTTCGACGAGCGCAATGAAGCGGTCATGCGCATGATCCGCATGGCCATCGAGGCGGCGAAGAGAAACTCCAAGAAAATCGGCATCTGCGGGCAGGCGCCTAGCGACTATCCGGAGTTTGCGCGCTTCCTGGTCGAACAAGGGATCGACTCCATCAGCCTCAATCCCGACTCCCTGCTGAGGACCCTGGTGGAGATCGCCGAAACCGAACAGAAGCCGGCATGAGCAGGCACTAGCGATCGTTTACTCGTATTTCGCAGAGATGCAGGGCCACGGCGACTATCGTTTTCATCTTTTCGTGCAGTTTTTTCTCCTCGATTGCTTAGCCCTGATTGTCGCCTTGTTTCCGCCGCGCGACACGGACAGTAACGGCCGCTGTCTCGTGTTACTGGATTCTTTCATGCTGCAACGGCGGCGCCTCCTTCACCGCGCAGGTGACCATCGAGTGAGGTATTCTGTGACGGAATATGAGCAGCAGATTATCTGATCCGTTGGATTTCGCAGGGGTGCTCATTGAAACAGGCTCTTCTATCGTTGTTATGCTGTCCTGCGTGCCATAGTTCTTTCATAGTCCGCGCGGATTTCATCGACGGCACGGAGATAATTGAAGGAGCGCTGCTCTGTTCCGGCTGCGCTTGTATCTTTCCCATTCGCGGGGGCATTCCGCGGCTTCTTGCCAGGCCGCTTGCTGTAGATCAGCGGGCCACCGCGGATGCCTTCGGCTACGAGTGGACGCGCTATTCGGCGCTCACCGACGGCGATCAGAGAGAATTTCTTGCCTGGATCTCTCCTTTGACCCCGTCCGACTTCAAGGATCGGACGGTCCTTGACGCGGGCTGCGGAAAGGGCAGGCATATCTTCCTCGCGGCTCAATTCAAGGCGCGTACGGTTGTGGGAATCGACCTCTCCGATGCTGTCGAGGCGGCCTATCAGAACACCCGCCATCTTCCCAACGTACATGTCATCCAGGCGGACATCTCAAATCTTCCGCTCGGAAAGCCGTTTGACCTTGCATATAGCATTGGAGTGCTTCATCATCTGCCGGCGCCCAAAGACGGTTTTCTGGCCCTTGCCAAGCATGTGAAACCA
>DASYYO010000062.1:0-13723 GCA_035933805.1 Acidobacteriaceae bacterium
TCGAAGAAGACCGCGCCGGGAATGTGCCGCTCGAGATAGCGCGAACGCGTGTCCAGCGGCGGGGTCACGCCGACGGGCGGAAGGGTGGCGTCCACGATGACCGTGCCGGGGTCCTGGAGGCGGCCGGCCAGCCAGGATGGAGTGACGAGAGGGTTCATGGAGCTAGCTTACCCGTGCGCGGTCTTCCGCACGAGCCCCTGGCGGGGTGAGAGGAAAGGTACGATCGCGGCTGCCTTTTTTCTGTGGCAATTCCACAGGTCGAGCAGGTAATATGTGGGTCCACCACAGGAGACACGCCCATGAGCCCGGAAAAGCTCGATCTGCTGCAAGGCACCCTGGACCTGATGGTCCTCAAGACACTGGCCGCCATGGGCTCTCTGCATGGCTACGGCATTGCCCGGCGCATCGAGCAGGTCAGCGGAGATGAGCTGCTGCTGAACCAGGGCACGATCTACGCGTCGCTGGTACGGCTGCAGCAACGCGGCTGGATTTCAGCGGAGTGGGGACTCTCGGAGAACAACCGCAAGGCCAAGTTCTACTCCATTACCAGAAGCGGCCGAAAGCAACTGGTCGAAGACACCGCTTACTGGAACAGGCTTTCCCGGGTGATGGGCCGGATGCTGGCGTCTGCCCCGGAAGGAGAACGGTGATGTCAGCGATGCGCGAGATGCTGAACCGCTGGCGTTCCTTCTTTCGCAAGCCGGAGCGCGATCGGGAGCTGGATGCGGAGATCGCCGGGCATCTGGAGCTGGCGGTCGAGGAGAATATGCGCCGCGGAATGGCGGCGGGCGAGGCCCGGCGGCAGGCGCTGATCCGCTTTGGCGGGGTGGCCCAAGCCAGAGAGCGGCAGCGCGAAGCACGTGGATTGCCCTGGCCCGATGAACTGCTGCAGGACCTGCGGTACACCGTTCGCACGCTGCGCCGCGATCGCGGATTCGCCCTGATCGCGGTGTTCATTCTTGCCCTGGGCATCGGCGCCAACATTACTGTCTTCAGCGTGGTCCATACGATCCTTTTGCGTCCTCTGCCGTTTCATGATCCTGAACGGCTGGTCCGCATCCTTTCGAAAGCGGCCGGAGGCGGGGAATCCAGCATGACCTACTCGGCCGATGCGACCGAGGCTTTTCAAAGGAGGAACCGCTCCTTCGCGTCGGTGACCGGCTACTACGCCTTCTCCTCAAGCGACAATCTCAAGCTGATGGGCAGAGGGCAGCCACTGCCGGTTACCGGCGTCATGGTCGCCGGGAACTTCTTTGCAACGCTCGGAGTAAAGCCCTTGCTGGGCCGCCTCTTTCTGCCCGCCGACTGCGTGCACGGCAGCCGGCCCGCCGCCTTGTTGAGCCATGGTTTCTGGAAGCGGCAGTTCGCCGCGGATCCTGGCATCGTGGGCCGGCCCGTCGATTTCAACGGCATCGCCGTGACGGTGATCGGCGTGCTCCCGGAGAGCTTTGATTTCGGCTCGGTCTTTTCTCCCGGCGCGAAGGCCGATCTCTTCTGGCCGGTGATCTTCGACGATATTCGCGATGAAGGGAATGCGGTGGCTCTGGTTGGCCGTCTGAAGCCTGGGGTGAGCCTGGCGCAAGCCCAGGCGGAGGCCGATCTTCTCTTTCCCGGGCTGCCTTTCGCGCTCAAGCATCCGAATTGGTCAGGAGACTACACGGGCAGGCTGCTGGGATTGAAAGACTACGTCAGCGGCAAATGGCGGCGCTCGCTGCTCGTGCTGTGGTGCGCCGTGGGGCTCATTCTGCTCATTGTCTGCGTGAACCTCTCCAATCTCCTGCTGGCGCGGACGGCTGCGCGCGGCAAGGAGTTCGCCATGCGCAGGGCACTGGGCGCCCGGCGCCGCAGGCTGGTGCGCCAGTTGCTGACGGAGAGCCTGGTGCTTTCGGGCGCAGGTGCAATGCTGGGCCTGGGATTGGCTTTTGCCGCGGCCGCGTATCTTGCCCACCAGGGAGCGATCGCACTGCCGCTGTTGAGCAGCGTGCGCATCGACGGGGCCGCTCTGCTTTGGACGCTGCTCGTCGCCGGGATCGCAGCGGTGCTCTTCGGGCTGGCTCCGGGTCTGAAGGTCTCCAGCAGCGATTTACAGGAAGCTCTCAAAGATGGCGCGGGCCACGGAGCGAGCGCCGGCCGCAGGCATGAGCGGATGCGCTCGGCGCTGACCGTTGCCGAGATCGCCCTGGCGTGCATGCTGCTGGTGGGAGCGGGCCTGCTGCTGCGCAGCTTTCTGCGGCTCCTCGACGTCGATCTTGGATTTCAGCCGAGCCATGCCGCTACCGTCCGCGTGGACTATGACGACGGAGGCGACGCGGCCAAACGCATGGCCATCTGGCAGGAGATTCTGCGCCGCGTTGAGGCCATCCCTGGCATTGAGACAGCCGGCATCTCTGACAACCTGCCCATGAGCCGGAACCGAAGCTGGCCTATCTCGGCGAAGGGCAAAGAGTACCGCAAAGGCGAGCTCCAGGCCACCTTTGTATACATAATTTCGCCAGGCTATCTTCATGCGATCGGCATGCGCCTGATCCAGGGCCGGGATCTTCTCTGGAGCGATGGCCCGAAGGCCGCGAAGGTGGTCATCGTCAACCAGACGGTCGCCCGCCGGCTGTGGCCGGGAGAAGATCCTATCGGCCGCATTGCGCGGGTGTCGGGCAGCGATGCGCAGGTGATCGGCGTGGTTGCCGATGTTCGAGAGAGCAGCGTGGAAGGCGACCCAGGCTGGCAGATGTATCTGCCGGCCGCGCAATGGGGAGCCGAGGGAGCGCAGCTTGTGGTGCGCACCAGGCTGCCACCGGAGACCATGGCTTCGCGGGTGATGAATGAGCTGCGGCAGATGAATCCCGCGCAGCCGGCGACGGAATTCCGGCCGGTGCAGCAACTGGTGGATCATGTTCTCTCGCCGCGCCGCTTCTTCGTCTTGCTGGTGAGCCTGTTTGCAGCCCTGGGCCTGATCCTGGCTTCGCTCGGCATCTATGGAGTCATCTCTTATTCGGTGACGCAGCAGACGCAGGCGATCGGGATTCGCATGGCGCTCGGCGCGACCCAGGCACGCGTGCGGCTGGCAGTGATTGCCCAGACGCTCCGGCTGGCCCTCGCCGGAATCGCCGTGGGCGCACTGGCTTCGTTGGGAGTCGCGACCCTGATCGCATCTCTCCTGTTCGCAACGCCGGCCACCGATCCGCCCACCTTCCTGGCAATGTTTCTTGTCCTTGGCGCGGTGGCTCTGCTTGCCGGATATCTTCCCGCGCGCCGCGCTTCGCGCATCGACCCGATGATCGCCCTCCGCAGCGAGTAATTGGAAAATGCGCTGATGCGGTGGGGCGACGGGCCGAGCCCATATCACCCGCGATGGGTGGAAATGAGTGTGACCGCGGACAAGCTCCATCCTTTCGCGACTCTGCGACGGTAATTACAGGAAGTCAGGCAAAGGGCCTGGCTGCGCGAGGCGCCTTTCTGTACAGGCGGAGTTTTCGCAGGCTACAATCAGCCTCACTCAACCATGGGCACCGGTATCCTTCGCTCCTCAATCAAAGCAGTCTGCGGCGCCTCGCTGATCGCGCTGACACTTGGCGCCGCGCAGCATCTGCTCCGCGCGCAGGCGCCTGGCGCTCCGGCAACGCCGCCTGCAGCGCCGGAATGGGCGCAGCCGGGTTCGGCAAGCCACGTCCAGGTTGCGCCGCCGACGGACTTCCATCGCCCCAGCAAAAACTTCGAAACTCCGATCGGCATCTTCGATGGCCAGTCGGATATTGGGGGTGCGCTGGTTCCGGGGAGCGCCAGCTACGACGCCGCCAGCAGGGAGTACACGATCCACTCCGCCGGCTACAACGTCTGGTACACGCGCGACGAATTCCGCTATCTGTGGAAGAAGATGTCCGGCGACGTCTCCCTGGCAGCCGATATCCGCTTTCCCGACCCGAACGGCTACGGCGACCGGAAGGCGGTTCTGATTATCCGGCAGGATCTTACTGACGACTCGAAGGAGGCGATTGCCGCCCTGCACGGCCTCGGCATGATCCAGTTGGCGCAGCGCCATGAGAAGGATATACGGGTCACGGATATGGAGTTTCGCGTCGGCGGCCGGGGCCGGCCCGGCGGACGCACTCCCGACAGTCTGGTGGGCGTCTTTGCCAAGCGGATCGGCATCGAAAAACATGGCGATTCCTTTGCACTCTTTGTCAGCCTGGAAGGAGAGCCGATGCACCAGTTCGGGCCGCCCATACAATTACACCTCGATGGCCCGTTCTATGTCGGCATCGGCTTCTGCTCGCACCTGCCGGAGAAGTCCGACACGGCGGTGCTCTCCGACGTGGTTCTTGAGAACTCCGCCGGCAACGTTCACTAGCGGCAGCCCGGGAGAACGCGGTCCGGGCGGGAGTCAGGATCAGCACATCGAAATGTCCTCCCCAATGCAACTGCCCAAGCCTTCTCTTCCTCCCACGTCCACGGAGATCCACACAGACGCCCTTGATCTGGTTGAGAAGTGTCCCGAGGGCATCGTCTTCCTTGACCGCGAGTGGCGCATCACCTACGCCAACGAGAGTGCGCGCCGCATCAGCCGTATCGAGCCGCATCACCTCAACGGACCTACCCATTGGGAGATCTACCCAGCCACTGTGGGAACGCGGCAGGAAGAGGTTTACCGAACCTCCATGGAGCAGCGCATCTCACTGGAGCATGAGTTTTACTACGCGCCGTTCGACGTCTGGATCTCGCTGCGAACCATGCCGATCTCCACGGGCATTGCCGTTCACTACCGGGACATTTCGCGGGTCAGGAAAGCGGAGGCGAGGCGGGATGAGAGTGCCCGTCAGCTCCAGCAGGTCTTCGAGGTCACTACAGACGCGATCGTACTGCTGGACCGGAACTATAATTTGAGCTTTCTCAACCGCCGGGCGAAGGAGCTGCTGGCGCCGAGCGGAGAACTGTTGGGCAGGAACCTCTGGGCGGCATTCCCCGAAGCCGTGTATGAAGGCTCTCCCTACGTGGAAACTTACCGCCGCGCAATGGAAGAACGCCTGCCCGGCAGCTTCGAGGCCTACTATCCTGAGCCGTTGAATGTCTGGCTGACGATCGAGGTCCGGCCAGCGGAGGACGGCATCATCGTTTTCTTTCGCGATGTCACGGAGGAGCGCGCGGCCGCCGAAGAGCTCCGCCGAAAGACTGCGGAGGCGGAACGCCAGGCCGCGGAGATCGAGACGGTGTATCGGACGGCTCCCATCGGCCTGGCTCTCTTCGATCCAGTCGAATTTCGTTATCTCCGGCTGAATGACCGGCAGGCTGCCTTCTTTGGCCTCAAGCCGGAAGATGTCCTCGGCCGAACCCTCACGGAGATGGCGCCGATTCCCGGCTTGCGGGAGCTCTTCGAAGATGTTCTTGCCGGCACGCCGGTGGTGAATTATCCGTTGGAAGGCGAACTGATCAGCCATCCCGGCGAACACCGCTATTGGACCGTGAACTATTTTCCGGTGCACGCTCCTGATGGCTCGATTCAGGCCATCTCCGCCGCATCTCTCGAAATCACGCAGCAGAAGAAGGCCGAGCACGCTCTCATTCAAAGCGAAAAGGTTGCGGCTGTCGGGCGCCTCGCCTCTTCCATCTCACACGAGATCAACAACCCCCTGGAGTCGGTGATCAACCTGCTGTACCTGATCTCCTGCGATCCGAATCTCTCTCTCGATGTAAAAGAATATGTCGAGCTCACGCAGGCGGAGATCAACCGCGTATCGCAGATCGTCACGCAGACGCTGCGCTTCCATCGCCAGGCGGTGCGGCCTACGCTGGTCACGGCTGCGGAGCTCATCGAGCCGATCCTGAACCTCTACCGCGGACGCCTTGTGAACTCCGAGGTTAAGGTGCAGGCGCGCTTCTCCACCTCAACGCCGGTCCTCTGCATGGAGAACGAGATTCACCAGGTTCTGAGCAACCTGATCGCGAATGCGATTGACGCCATGCGCCAGGGAGGGGAGCTCCTTCTCCGCGCGCATGACACAACCGACCACGCAACGGGAAAGGCGGGCATCCGCATCACGGTGGCCGATACCGGCCACGGAATGTCGCGCGCGACCCAGGCGCGCATCTTTGAACCCTTCTTCACAACCAAGGAACTGAATGGCACCGGGCTCGGCCTGTGGATCTCCGCAGGCATCGTCGAGCGCCACAAAGGACGCCTGTCGGTTCGCAGCAGTCAAGAGCCTCGTCATTCTGGGACGGTGTTCCATCTCTTCCTCCCGCTCGCCGAGTCCTGAGATTGCTTCGCAAGCGGTCCTGTGGCGGGCTCCGTGGCGCTCCTGTTCTAATTAGACGGCCAACGGGCGGCGCTTGCCCATGTCGGTGGCCTGTTCGAAGGCGTAAGCGAGCTGCAAGACGCCCCAATCGTCGTGGTGACGGCCGACGATCTGAAGCCCGATGGGAAGTCCGCCGGTCGAGAATGCGCAAGGGACAGACGTTGCCGGATTGCCCGCAGCCGAGATGTAATACGCGGACTTCATCCAGGCCATGTAGTTCTCCATCGCGACACCGGCAATCTCCCGCGGATAGTGTGTGTTGACGTCGAAGGGCAGCACCTGATTGACGGGCAGGAGAAAGAACTCGTACTGTTCTTTGAATCCGCACAAACGCTGATACAGAGCGGTGCGTTTTGCCTCGATGCGGGAGAGATAGGGACCGGTCAGTTTGCGCCCCTCCTCTACGTGCCAGTGAATGTATTCATTCAACTGATCGCCATGGCTGGGAAGCAGGTCGCCGAATGCCAGCTCCGTCGACCAGTGACGCCAGGCCAGGAAGCACTCGTTGGCGTCACGGAAATCGGGCTCGGCGTCTTCCACGATGCACCCCAGCGATTCAAACACTTTGCGCTGCGCCTGCACTGCGCTCTTCACCTCGGGCTCCCAGGGCAGGCCAAGATCCTGGAACATGGCGACCCGCACCCCCTGGAAGCTTCTTGTGCCGAGTGGCTGGGCAAACGGAGAGCCCGGCTGGTCGATCGAGATCGGGGAATGCCGGTCATATCCGGCGAGCACGCTGAGAAAGAAGGCGCAGTCGGTGACGTTGCGGGCGACGGGTCCTGGAACCGAGAGGGTCATCCAACCCAATTGGGTGGGCACGTTGGAGACTCGTCCCGGCGAGGGGCGAATTCCGACGACGTTGCAGAAGTTCGGAGGATTGCGGAGGGATCCTCCCATATCGCTGCCGTCGGCCAGCGGGGCCATTCCGCAGGCGACCGCAACGGCGCCGCCGCCGGTGCTGCCGCCGCAGGTCTTCGTCAGGTCGTAGGGGTTGCGCGTGGGACCGAAGACCGGATTGAAGGTCTGCGAGCCCAGGCCGAATTCGGGCACGTTGGACTTTCCCAGAACGATCGCACCGGCCTCCTTCTCACGCTGGACGACCCGGCAATCGAAGTCCGGTACGAAGTTCTTGTGCAGCGGAGAGCCGAAGGTCGTTCGGATGCCTTTGCTCTCGTGCAGGTCTTTGACAGCTACCGGCAGACCATGCAGCGGTCCGAGCCAGCGGCCGTGGGCGAGCGCCTCATCCGCAGCCGCGGCCTGAGCCATCAGCTCGTCTTCCGGGACCATCGTGACCATCGCGTTGACCTTGGCGTTCACGCGATCGATCTGTTGGAGGAAGGCCCGCACGACCTCGCGCGACGAGATCCGCTTGCTGCGGATCGCGTCCATCAGGTCGACCGCCCGCATAAAGCAGATCTCTTCTGCGGGATTTTGCGCCGCGCTGTCGCCGGCGGCCCGTGAGGACTCCTCGGTGGAGGAGAACAACGGCGTGGCCGCGGCTGAAATGGCGGCAATGGTTCCCATCTTCAGTGCGTCGCGGCGCGTCCTATCGCTGCTCATTGACTCCCGCTCCCCGGCTCCGGATGGAGAGAACCTTATCACCGGCGAAGCTGCAGGGAAAGGCCGCAGCGCAGATCCCATCGCTGCGGCGGCTCGGGAGCGGCGGCTCTACTTCTGGTGGAAGAGGTTCTGCGTGATCTTGTATTGGCGAGGTGCGCCAGTGACCGCGATGGGGACGACGGCGCCGGCGTTTTTCTTTTTGAAGAAGGGGCTGAGCGGCTTTATGAGCAGCGACTTGAACCCTGTGGTCACGTGAGAGAGATCCGTCTGCATATCGAGATTGCCAAGCAGATGAACGTTACGATTTTGAAGATTGAAGGTGCCATTCAGTCCGGCAGACGCTCCGGGGATTGCAAAGAGCATGCCATGGGTGGAGACCACCCCGTTGCGTATTGCAGCCCGGGCACGCAGCGACGATAGAACCTCCGGGTGCTTGCCATGATCGGGGTCTTTGTTACCTTTCACTCCGCGCGCACGCTCACTGAAGGCAGAGAGCTTCTCCTCCAGAGAATGGTCGGTTAGACGTCCTGCCGGGATGTTGAATGTCCCCTGCATCGCCAGACGGTCAAAGAAAGTCAATCCATGCTGTGCGGGCGCCAGGGTGGCGTGGCTTTGCAGCCAGAGAGCGCCGGCAATGGGAACGTCCTCGTCAAAAAAAGGCCGCAGCACGTCTTCGGCGCGGCCGCGCGTGATGGTCAGGTCCAGGTTCGTCAGTTTGGGGGAACCCAGAATGCTGCCTTGGGCTCGCAGGTTGGTCTGTCCGGTGTGGGTATCGATCGTATGCAAAATCATATTTCCGTTCAGGCCGTTGACCGTGGCATGACCGAAGACATCGATGGCAGTGGGCCTGCCATGGCCGACGGCGAAATCGGTAGAGTGGCAGGCTGCGTCGGCCTCGATCGCCGAGAGCGCGCCGTGAAAGCTGCCCTGGGCGGTGAACTCTCCGTTGAGCCCGTGAATATCCGAGAGGCGGCCATCGGAGAAGGTAAACGAGCCGGATAGCTGGGTTGCGCCGAGATTCTTCGGGAGCAGCGGACCGAACACGCCGCTGGCGTGAATGCGGCCGGAGGGCCTTGCATTCTGCATGTCCAGCATATAGGTGATGGTCTGGCCCTTGTGCAGATTGCGAATTACAAGCTGGCGGATAGGAAAGGAATAGCGGCCGCCGCCGGTGCGCAGAATGTCGAGTACAGCATTATGAATATTGAACTGCTCGACCACGGTTTCCGGGCCGCTGAAGTCCGCGCTGCTGCCTGCGGGGAAGTCTTCTCGATTGGCGCGGCTGCCGACCGGAGGGATGACGATATGCAGGCCCTCAACGTCCACCAGCCGAACGCGCCTGCGAAGAAGGAGCAGATCGGACCAGCGGCCCTCAACGATCAGGGTGCGGGCGGAGCCGACCGGCGGCAGGTCGGGCGCGGAGTTGCGGCGAAGCGTGAGCCCGGTGACGATGAAACCGGGGCTGGGGAAATATGTGCGTTCATAACGGCCGATACTGATCTGACTGGCCAGGAGGTTTTTCAGCAAGGGTCCGACATTGCGGTATCGATAAGGCCAGTGCGCGCTTGCGTAGGAGATGCCGATGACGGCCAGAAGGGTAAAGGCAGCAGCGATCCATAGAGGCCAGAGGAGAGCGTTGCGCCGATTCGAGATTGGAGGTGCGGCCGCTGTGGTCACGGAAAGAATCCCCCTGCCTGCTGGAAGGACGCCGGAGCTCAGCACCCGGCCGGCGATGGATTCGCCGTCTGCTCATTCGGGGAATGCCTTATACAGCAAGCTGCCAGGTTCCTGCTGATAGATGCAGGTTTTGCCGCTTTCGTTTGATCGGAGAGGCGAGGCAAGATGCGGGCTTCTGCCGCAAGAAGACCCCATCCGCAGGAAACCCGGTGACGCACAGGGCTTTAGCGTGCGGGCTGACTCAGAAAAGATGCAATGTCCCTCTCTGCTTTCGTTTCCACGCCGGGTTTGCCGAGAAATCCGAGGTCGCGGAACCAATCGATGAAGCGGAACTGCCATGTGCCCAGGGGCGTTCCGTTGCGGTAGGTCAATCCTCCGGTCATGTGGCTGCCGTCGCTCAAGACGTCTCCCGGGTGACGGCCCGCGGCGTAGATGTGCATTTCGATATTGGGCACGCGCATCGCCAGCATCGCGGCAAAATATTCGTTGGCCCACATGGCGTGCACCTGGTCATCGGAGCCGGCCGAGGCAATGAAAGCAGGAGGAACGTTGCGGGGGATCGGAGGCGCAGTGCGGTCCGGCGCGAAGGGCGTAGGGCCGGGATAGATGAGTCCCACAAAGTCGGGCCGCGACGAGACTCCCGCGAGCGGATCGCCGGGGCCGCTGTTGTTCTTATCGAAGTCGCCAAAGAGCACCGCCGCAGCCGAGGCCAGTTCGGCGCCCGCGGAGAAGCCCATGATGCCGATCTTGTTCGGGTCAATGTTCAATTCCCGGGCATGCGCCCGCACCATGCGGATGGCCTGCAATGCGTCGTACACCTCATCGGTCTGCGGGTTGTATCCATCACGGCGCAGGCGATTCCGGAGGATCACGGTACTGATCCCGTAGTTATAGAAGAACGGGACAAAGTCGGCGCCCTCGGAGCCGACGTTGAGGGTCCGATGGCCGCCGCCCGGTGCGAGAATCACCGCAGCTCCTGTGTTGAAGCCGCGATCGGCGGTGTGAATTTCGATCGACGGGTTGTGAATGTTGACGATGCTGTTGATGCGCCCGGGTACCGACTGGCTCATGTTGTAGACTTCGGGCTCGCGCACGCGCTGCCGATTGAGCAGCGGCGATCCAGCCGGATAAAGCGTGACCACAATGCCGCCGGGAAGGATCGGCTGCGGGGCGTAAGGATCATCGGTCGCGGGCCCCGGCCTGGGAACTTCGAGAGGGGCGGGAAGCGGGGGCAGCGCGGCAGCCGAAGCAGCGGTTGCAGGCGGCTGGTTCTGCGCTGGGGCGGCCGCAACGGCCAAAATCGAGAGCAGCAGCGATGGCCGAGCGGATTTTCTTCACTTGCATAGGATGGACCGTTTCCTCACTTCGCGCCGACCTTTGCCGGCCTTTTGAGTTGAGACAAGCAGCGGAAAGACGCGTCCAGCCTTGCGGAACACAGGTGGGAGACCATGATCTCTTGCGCTAGGTCTTTATGCAATTCCCTCCGCCGGTTCTTTGTCGACGAAGAGTCCTGACGAGTCTAACGCATCCGAAGGCGAGCGCTGCGAGACGTAGCGGAGCGGTTGGGAGGAACCTTTGCGCTATAGGCTGAAGTAAAAGGTCGCGCCCTGTTCGACGGCGGCTTCCGCCCATACCGCGCCCCCGTGACGGGCAAGGATGCGCTGCACGGTGGCCAATCCTACGCCGCTTCCGGAGAATTCCTTCTTGCTGTGCAGCCGTTGAAAGGGCTGAAAGAGATTGGCGCTGTTCTTCGCATCGAATCCCGCGCCGTCATCGCGAACAAAGTAGACCTTCTTGTATCCGAGCGTTATACAGCCGAACTCGATGCGCGCCGAAGGATGATGGGATGTGTATTTCCAGGCATTGCGCAGCAGGTTCTCCATTACTACCCGCATCAGGCCCCGGTCGGCGTGGATCTCCGCATTCTCAGCGATGACGAACTCCACCTTGCGGTCAGGTTCAGCGATCCGGAGATCTTCCGCGATCGAGTGGACAACTTCGCTCAGGTTGAAGTTGACCGCGTTCAGTTCGACCGTACCGGCGCGCGAGAGGTTCAGCAGGTCGTCGATCAGCCCGGCCATGTTGTCCGTGCTGCGGCGCAGACGGACGAGCGTTTCCTTGCTCTGCTCCGACAGATTGCCCTCGGTCTCATGGCGGAGAAGGAAGATCATTCCGTTGATTCCGTCCAGGGGTCCTCGCAGATCGTGCGCCACAGTATAGGAAAACGCCTCAAGCTCCTTGTTCGCGGCCTGCAGCTCCGCGGTGCGATCCTGCACGCGCTCTTCCAGTTCCTGGCGCGCCTGTTCAAGAGCGGTATCCCGCTCCTGAATCTGGACCAGCATCTGGTTGAATGCGTCGATCAGAACGGCGATCTCGTCGATGCCGGTGAGAGGCTCCGCGCGTACGGAGTAGTCCCGGTCGCGCGAGACGCGGCGCGCCGTTTGGGCGAGCGCAATGATGGGCCACGCCATCAGGCGTCGAACGGCGCCTGTCACCAATAGGGCGGCGATGGTGCAAAAGATGAGAATCAGCGTGGCGATCAGGGCATATTGGTGCGCGCGCTGCCTGAGCTCGCTCAGTTGGGCCGAAATGTAGACGACCCCTTCCGGCTTGCCCTGGAAGACAATGCGGGAGGCGACGAGCACCCTGCGCCCATGCGTCCAATCCTCCTGGAGATCACTTTGGCTGAGCGCTGCGTTCTGCCAGTTCTCGGATACGCCGGGACGCCGGAAAGAAGCAAAGAGCGAGCCGTCGTTTCTGCGGATTGCGGCAGCCTGGATGTCTGGAGAGTCCTCCAGCACTTCGAGCGTCTTCCCGGCGGCTTGCTGGTCTTCAAAGATCAAGGCGGAGATGCTGTTCGAGCCGATGATCCGGGCCTCCGCGACCAGGCTTTGAACCAGGCTCTGCCGGAAGGAGAGGATGTCATAGGAAAAGAAGGCAAGGGAGGCCAGCAGCAGCGCCGTGCTGCTCACCAGCAGGTTCATCCTGGTGAGCTTTCCGGAGATCGACGTGTTTTCGAAGAGAGCCTTCATCGCTTCCCTTCGCGGCCGGGCTTGCCTTTGACTTGGACGGCGACCTTCAGCAGTTCGGAACTCAGAACAAGACCGCTCGGATTGACTGCATCAAGATCCACCGAGAACCGGACCCTGTTCTCCTCGACAACGAGCTGGATCATTCCCCTGTGCCGCAGAAACTGCGGCATATCGCTGACGGTGAGGATGGGCTTGCCCTGGAGCGCAACCAGAAGGCTGTCGACGCGCGGCTCCTCCGAGGAGGCGATATAGAGGATGGAGCAGTTTTGCGCCGCGGCAGCCGTGGTTATCCGATTGGCGACCAGCGGGCGGCCATTGATCGCTTCGTTGCTGAGGATGTGGTCCAGAGTGGCGCCAAACGGATCTTTCCCAAGCACACAGATCTGCATCGGCCCCTGGTGCGGGTCGCCTGGCCACTCGACGAACTTTCCGAAGTTATAGAGATAGGCTGCCTCCACGTCGTATTGCGGGGCCCGCACCGTTTCGGCAGCTGCCTCACCCAGCCAGCCGAAGGCGGTGATGAGCGAGGCCAGGGCGATACAGAGTGCGCGGATGTTCAGCCCGGGAAGGCATCTCCTGTCGCCCGGAGATCTCCGCTCAGCGGACCGGGGCGGGCGGGTTTCGCAATTTTCCGGAGTCCTTGCCACAAGCGCCAGCCCTCAGGGCGTCCAGGTAAGTTCGGCGAAGACGCTGCGCCGGATGCCCACCGCGTTCGAGTTGTTGCCGGGAAACTCTTGATGAGCGGGCTGAAGCAGATTCCGTCCAACGACGGAAAGCTCGTAATGGCGGCCAACGGACCAGGCAACGCGCCCGTCTGCCGTCTGGTAGCTGGCTACCTTCTGCGCCGGAAGAGCGCTCATGAAGCGGTAATCCGCATCCACATGAATTCCATGCGGCAGGTCGAGGAGCGATTGTAGGTTGGCTTGCCGGTGCGGAGCTGTTCCTTCATAGGAGTCGACATAAGAGCTCTCCTGATATCCGGTCTTCGAGTGCAAACCCATGTGCAGGTGAGAGAAGCTTCCCCGAAGAGTCCACCACTCTGCCGGCTTCCAGCTCGGGGCAATCTCCAGGCCGTCGGTCACCCCCTTGATACTGTTGGCATACGGCACGGTGATCAGGGTGTAAGGGTAGGGATTGGCCGGAGATGTAACAGATATAGTTCCGTAT
>DASYYO010000093.1:0-30350 GCA_035933805.1 Acidobacteriaceae bacterium
GCCAGCACTAGATCCAGCGGCAGGTCCGGCGCGGAGAGGCCTCGGCTCCTTCCCACCAGCTCCAATACCGGCGCAAGCAGAATCAGCGCAATCGGAAAATGGATGACAAGGAAGTGAAAGCGTCCGGCGAACTGGGCCCACTGCGCACGCTCAATTCCGTCCGGCGGAAGAAAGAAAAAGAGAGGGACAAGGAGAAGAATGGCAAGAAGCGCAAGTCCCTTGAAGCGCGCCGCCGGGAGAAAGGAAACCTTCACGGACGGCAAATACCCCGCTGAGGAAAGGACACGCGCTCTCTGTTGCTCACGCCAACACCTCCGCCACCACCCGCGATGGCTTGACTCCGGTAAGCTTTTGATCCAAACCCTGTAGAGGATAGTTGAGTCTGCGGTGGTCGAAGCCGAGCAGATAGAGCATTGTGGCGTGGAGGTCGCGGATCTCGACCGGGTTACTCACAATCTCGTATCCCATTTCATCGGTTTCGCCGAAGCTGAAACCGGGCTTGACGCCGCCTCCTGCCATCCAAATCGTGAAAGCGTCCGGATTGTGGTCGCGTCCCACAAATTGCATTGTCTGGCCGTTGCGGTTCTCGCGCATCGACGTGCGTCCGAACTCACCGCCCCATACCACTAAGGTGTCTTCCAGCATGCCCCGCTGTTTCAGGTCGTCGAGCAGAGCTGCGATGGGCTGGTCCACTTCGCGGCAGCGGTCGGAGAAACCGGTGGTCAAGGAATCGCCCGCGTTGGTGCCGTGAGAGTCCCAGCCCCAGTGATAAAGCTGAATAAAGCGCACTCCCCGTTCCGCCAGGCGCCGAGCCACCAGGCAATTGTTGGCAAAGCTGGCTTTCCCGGGCTTGGACCCATAGGCCGCGCGCACAGCCTCGGTTTCTTTGTGGATATCCATGGCGTCGGTCGCGTCCATCTGCATGCGAAACGCCATCTCGTATTGGGCAATGCGCGTTACCGTCTCCGGATTTCCGAACTCGGCGTAGGTTTCCTGGTTGATCTCATCAATGGCATTGAGCATATCCCGGCGCGCCTCTCGGCTCACGTCCTTGGGATTCTTCAGATACAGCACAGGCTCACCGTGGGATCGGCATTGCACTCCTTGATACACGCTGGGCAGGTATCCGGATCCCCAAAGCTGTTTGCCGCCGTCGGGAAACTTGCCTCCCGAGATGAGCACGATGAAGCCGGGAAGATTCCGATTCTCCGTGCCCAGCCCATACAGAACCCAGGAGCCGATGGAAGCGTAGCCAAGGCGGGCATTGCCGGTCTGGACCAGCAACTGCGCCGGAGCATGATTGAACTGATCGGTGTGCATGGATTTGATGAAGCAAAGATCGTCTACGTGCCTTTCCAGATAGGGCAGACGGTCGGACATCCAATGGCCGCTCTTTCCCGCCTGATGAAACGGATATTGCGATCCCAGAAGCTTGGGCACACCGCTGATGAAGGCGAAACGCTTTCCGGCCAGAAACGATGCGGGGCAATCCTGACCGTCGAGCTTGGTCAGGTCCGGCTTGTGGTCGAAGAGTTCCAATTGACTTGGCGCGCCTGCCATGTGCATATAGATCACCCTCTTGGCCCGGGGCGTGAATTGCGGAGGTAATACGGACAGGGGGCTTCTTGGATCGCGCGTGAAATCGAGGCGAGGCAGACCGTCGACTGCGAGGTTGGCGGCCCCGCCGGACTTGAGGAATGGCGAAGCCATGGTTCCGAGAAATATGGCTCCCACTCCGGCCGAAAACGAACGCAAAAAATGGCGCCGGGTTTGCGCCTGCAGCCGCGCGCAGCGTTCCTCCGCGCCCACTTCCCGCATAAGGAAACGAGAGTCCGATCGTTTCCCTTGTGTCCGGCTTTCTGAGTCCGACATAACCTTTTACCTCGTAAGAGCGCTATCGAGATTGAAGAGCAGATTGCCGGCCGCCTTCAGCCCGGCAAGCTCCTGTTGGGGGGAAATATTTCTTTGCGAAGTCTCTTTCGGCACGACCAGGCTTACTCGGACCGTGGACGGCTGGGTGGATGAGACCAGAGATCTTTCGTAATACCCGCGCATGATCTGCAATTCGCGCGGGGAGGGATCGCGGGACAAGACCAGGCGGGTTTCATACGTCAGCAGCGCGTCGGTATTCTTAGCACCGCACTCTTTCACAACCCGGAGGGCCAGCGCTGCGGCGGCCTCTTGATAGACGGGATCGTTCAATGTCACCAGAGCCTGCAAAGGAGTGTTAGTAGAAATGCGGCGAGGCAGGCTGGTATCTCGGTCCGAGGCATCGAAGGTAAGAAAACTGGGATACCCGCTGGTTCGCTTAATAAAGGTGTAGATGGCGCGCCGGTAGCGATCCGGTCCAACCGCATCTTTCCATTGGTCGCTGTTGTACACGCTGTTCCACACCCCGGCGGGCTGCGGCGGCATCACAGGAGGGCCACCCATGGTCCGGTTCAGCAGTCCGCTGTCCGCCAGAGCCTGATCGCGCACCATCTCCGCCGTAAGCCGCTGCTGGGGTCCATGAGCCAGAAGGCGGTTGCGCGGATCCCGTGCCAAAAGAGCCGGAGTCGTGACTGCGCTTTGCCGATAGGTGGCGCTGGTCACCATTTCGCGCAACAGCGCCTTCATATCCCAATGTAGGTCGTACTGAAAATGCAGCGCGAGCCAATCCAGCAGCTCCGGATGGCTGGGCGCTTCTCCCACACTGCCGAAGTTCTCCAGCGTCTCCACAATTCCGGTCCCGAAGAGTTCTTCCCAGTAGCGATTGACCGCAACTCTCGCCGTCAGAGGCTGGCTCGGAGCGAAGAACCATCTCGCCAGCGTGAGACGGTTGCGGGGAGCCCCGGCGGGCAGCTTCGGGAAAATGGCGGGCACGTCCGGCTCCAGGTTCGGACCGATCTTATCCAGAAAATTGCCCCGTTCGAATTCCCGGGTGGCTCGCCTTTCATACGGTTCCTGCTCGGTCATCACGGGGAGCGGCACAGTGGGAATCTTCGCCAATTCCCGATCCAACTCCTGCAGACGGGCGATCTTACGCGCGCGCGCCGGGTCGAGCCCATAAGCGGTCCATTTCGGATCTTCGCTGACGCTCAAACGCACGCTCTGCACCAGCGCCGGTTTGGAGTCGATGCCCTGCGTCTGTTTTAGATCGACCTCAATGCGGCTCTGCGGCCGCAGTTGGAGTGGCGCGGCAAGGATGCCCACAATCCAGCGTGTGCGGAAGAGCTTGCGCTCGGCGGCAAAGCCGTCCGCTGCCGCGTTGTCGCCCTTGGCTGCCTTCTTCGCGCCGATGTCCCGCGCTGTCTGGGCTGCGAGATTCCCTTCCGAATCCTGAAGGAAGGAGCGGAAAACAATCCTGTCTTTATGGCCGTTCGGCTGCACAACGAAGGCGCGCACTTCATCCACGATAAAGGCGTCTTCCGGCGTGTGAATGGCCTGCTCGGGATGACGGGGTGGGACCTCGACGCGGATCGCGGTCACGGCCGGCAGGGTCGCAACTCCGGTCAATTCATAGAACGAGAGCGGCGGCGTGTGCGCGTTCGCCAGGGCTTCGCCGTGCACGATGTCGAAGGTCTTCGCTGGCCCTTCAGTCTTGGCGCGGGCCAGGTTTTTTCTATTCAAAGCTATGTCCGTGCGCAGACGCCTCAGCTCATCCGCTTTTTCCTGCGCGTTCATCGGCTTCTTTTCAAGCTCCGCAACTTTTTCTTCAAGGTGCGGTATTTCCGATCCCAGCACCGGCGTCTCGTCGGCCACAGCGCTTTGGATGGGCAGCAGCTGCCACTTCGCCGCATTCGTCATGCCGCGTCCGCTGTTCACGACCGAACGGAGCAGATCTGCCTTTTCCTGCTGTATCCGGAAGGCCTCGGGATAAAAGGCTTTATCTTTCGGAACCAGCAGGTTGGGCGAGTCATTATCCAGGTCGGCGTCGTTCTGGGTGTTGAAGAAGGCCATCGACTTGTAATAGTCGGCATGGCGGATGGGGTCGTAGGGATGGGAATGGCATTGCACGCAATTCATGGTGATCCCATTCAGCACCGACCATGTCGTAGACACGCGATCCATCACCGCCAGCATGCGGAATTCCTCGTCGTCCGTGCCTCCTTCTGTATTATTCGGAGTCTGCCGGTGAAACGAGGTAGCGATCTCGTCCCCGAAAGTTTTATTGGGAAGCAAATCCCCCGCCAACTGAGCAATTACGAACTGGTCGTACGGCATATTGTGATTGAAGGCGTCGATGACCCAGTCGCGATAGGGCCAGACGCCCGGACGAGTCCTGTCCTTTTCATAACCCTGTGTGTCCGCATACCGGGCCAGATCCAGCCACATCGATGCCCATCGCTCGCCATAGCCAGGCGAGGCAAGCAACCGGTCCACCTGCTTTTCATAGGCGTTGGGCGAACGATCGGACAGATAGGCCTGCATCTCCTGTGGCGTGGGCGGCAAGCCGGTTAGATCGAAAGAAACGCGCCGCAGCAGCTCGGCCTTATCCGCCTCCGGGGAGGGGTCTAGCGATTCCTTCTCGAGGCGGGCCAGGATGAACCGGTCCAGCGGCTGGCGTACCCAGGACCCCCCTTTTACCGCGGGCAAGCTCTGTGGCTTGGGAGGGACGAATGCCCAGTAATCCTCCCATTGGGCGCCCTGCTTGATCCAGCGGCGAAGCAGCTCAATCTGCTCCGGACGCAGCATCGGCGCGTGGTAGGGCATGCGTGATTCCGGATCCTTGGACGTCACCCGGACCATCAACTCCGAGGCATCGGGGTCGCCGGGCACGATGGTGGGCTTGCCGGAATCGCCTTTGCCCAGCGCTTCTGCGCGGAAGATGAAGGAAACGCCATTTTTCTGGCGCACGCCACCGTGGCAGGAAACGCAATTTTGATTGAAGATGGGCTGGATATCCCGGCTGAAATCGACGCGATCACCGGAAGAGGCGGGCCTCAAATGAGGCAAAGCCGTCAGCGCCACCCCCGCAAGTATGACCGCCAGACCACTCGTGATCTTAAAACTGCGACTCCGGAAAAGCGATGAGTTGACCGGTCCCACTATGCATTCCTAGTTCTTGTCCCGCGGGTGCGGACGATAGAATTCAGAAATCAGTGGATCTTTTCACCGATGCGGAGATTACACCTCCAGACAGGGCCTCTGCAACTAGAGCTAAACTCAGTGACGTAGCTTCGATCATCGAGCATTTCCAGCATTTCCTAGTCGCGGGTCCTTGTCGTGGGTCATGTGCCGCTGCGGCCTTTTTTCATAGGCAGTCCTGGTTGGGTTCGGGTGCCCCGCTCTGTGTCTTCGAACGGCGGCGGATCGCTCCTCACGCCTCCTGCAGCCTGGGATCAAATGCTCTAGCATGAAGCTGTGAGCCTGTTTGCGCCCATCCCGTCTGTCATAGAAAATTCCAGCTTTGAGGCCCTCGAATGGGGACGACTCCAGGAGCTGGTGGCGGGGTTTGCCCGCTCGCAGGTAGCCCGCGGCTGGCTGCTCGCGCTTCGGCCCTCGCGCGATGCCTCCTGGATTGCCGGGGAGCATGCACTGGTCGACGAAATGCGGCTCTTGCTGAAGGATGGCGCGGCTCCTCCGCTGGTTGGACTCTTCGATCCCTCCAGGATGGTCAGCAAGGCAAGGATTCCCGGGGCATCTCTCGAGGCCGAAGAGATCCGCGACCTGCTGCTGCTGCTCGATTCCATCACCGCCTGGCAGGCCTTTGTCGAGCAGCCACCGGAGTCGCTCGCTCTTCCCGGATTGCAGGCGTTGAGCCGTCTTCCCGCCGGCGCTCAACTGGGCCGGCTGCTCCACTCCCTGCGTTCGCGCATGAATCCCGACGGTTCGCTTGCCGACAACGCCTCCGCCGATCTGAAGCGCATCCGGAAGGAGATTGAGCGGCAGCAGCGCGTCATCGAGGAGAGCCTGCGCAGCAGCCTGCGGCGGCTCTCCCAGGGCGGCGAGACCCAGGAGGACCTGATCACCATCCGGGGAGAGCGTTTTGTCATCCCGGTCAAAGCGGAGTTCAAGCGGCGCATTCCCGGCGTCGTCCATGGCGCAAGCTCCAGCGGCCAGACCGTTTACCTGGAGCCGCTCGAAACCATCGAGCAGAACAACGAGCTGGTGCGCCTGATGGAGGAGGAACTGGCCGAAACCCGGCGCATCTATCAGGCGATGACCAGAGAGATCGGCGTGGAAGGGCATGCCATTGCCGAAGGCGCAGCCTCTCTGGCCAGGCTCGACACGCTCGAAGCGAGAGCGCGCCTCGCGGCCGAGTTCGACTGTGTGCGCCCGCAGTTTGCCGATCCCGGAGCCCCGGGCCTCTCCCTGGAACAGGCGCGCCATCCCTTGCTGGAGAGGCGTCTTCGTCATCAGGCGGGCGGTGGAGCTGAGGCTCATGCGAGCGGCGCTGGGCGGGGCGCTTCCATCGTTCCACTCACGCTGGCGCTCAACGATCAGGAGCGGCAGCTGATCATCAGCGGGCCGAACACCGGCGGCAAGACGGTGGCGCTCAAGACCGCCGGCCTGCTCAGCATGATGGCGCAGGCGGGAATACCGGTGCCGGCGCGCGAGGCTGTCTTTCCGCTCTTCGACGCCTTTCTCGCCGACATCGGCGATGCGCAGTCCATCGAGCAGAATCTCTCGACTTTCTCCGCCCATATTGTCAATCTCAACCGCATCGCGCAGCTGGCAGACGACTCGTCCCTGGTGCTGCTCGACGAATTGGGCTCAGCCACCGATCCTGAGGAAGGAGCCGCGCTGGCCGTCGCGATCGCCGGTCACTTTCTCGAACGAAAGGCATGGTGTCTGATCTCCACCCACCACACCTCGCTCAAGGTCTACGCTGCCAAAAGAGCCGGGGTGCTGAATGCAGCGGTGGGCTTCGACGAGCGCACCCTGGAGCCCACCTACGAGCTGCGGCTGGGGATTCCCGGAGCCTCGGCGGGCATCAATATCGCGCAGCGGCTGGGTCTGGACCCGAAGATCCTGGAGGAGGCGCGCGGGCAGCTCAACTCGCAGACGCGGGACATCTCCTACTTTCTCGACCAGCTCCACGCCCAGCTCGACGCAGCCGCGGCAGAGCGAACGGCTCTCCGCCTGCGCGAGCAGGAGGTGGCGCGGGAAAAGAGCCGTCTGGATGCCGAGGGGTTGAAGGAATGGCGGGCCAAGGTGCGGGATCTCGAAGAGAAACTGCAACTGTTACTAAAAGATTTCGCCTACCGGGTCCGCGAGACCATTGCCGCGATCGACGATCGCACCGCCCAGCAGAAGCTCTCCAAAGACGCCGAGCGCCGCATGGCGCGGCTGCGGCGCGAATTCAGCGAACAGTTCAACGCCGCGGTTGCCGCCCAGCACAGCGGCGCGGACCGGGGCGACAGCAACGCGCAGCCGCATCTCGTCCGCCATGTTGCAGTGGGCGACACCGTCAAGCTGAAGTCCCTGGGCAAGAGCGGCCGCGTGCTGCGGCAACTGGAGGGCGACGCCTTCGAGGTAGCCGTTGGGGCGATGAAGATGAGGGTCTCCCGCGGCGATATTGCCGAGCTCCTCGCTCCGGCCCAGCCCGTCGCCGTCAACCCGGTGACGGCGGCAGCGCGGCAGCGCGGCGTTTCCATCTCGGTCGCCTCGCATGACGCCATGCGCCCGGAGATCAATGTGATCGGGCGTACCGTCGAGGAGGCCACCGAGGAGGTCGATCAGTTTCTCGACCGCGCCTTTCTCGCCGGGATGCCGCGCGTGCGGATCGTGCATGGAATGGGCATGGGCATCCTGCGCAAGGCTCTGCGGGAGAGGCTGAAGCATCACCCGCACGTCGCCCAGATCGCCGAGGCCGGCCAGAGCGAAGGCGGTGCGGGCGCTACGGTCGTCGACCTCGATCTCTAGGGCTTCGCGTTCCGGGCAAGCCGGAAGGAGCCTGGCGGCAAAGTCGCTTTGACCCCATCGACCGGGTCAGGAGGACGCCGCTGGATGCGCAAACAAACCAGTGCTACGATCCCCGCATCGGGTATATTGCGAGCAGGATCGGGAGCTACCCATGGTCAAGGTCATCACCGTCGAGAGGGAGTATGGGAGTCAGGGGGCGGAGTTCGCCCATCGCCTGGCCGGCCGGCTCGGCTGGAGGCTGATTGACCACTGTCTGATCGAAGAGATCGCCCAGAAGGCCCAGGTTCCAAAGAAGATGGTCGAGAGCTGCGACGAGCGGCTCGACCCGTGGTACTACCGGCTGGGCAAGAGCTTCTGGCATGGCAGCGTGGAACGGCTGCCCGCCCCGCCGAAAGATGAGGTCTTTGACAGCGAGCGCATGGTCGACCTGGTGCGCAATTACTTTAAGGAAGCCGCCGGGGCTGGCAACTGCGTCATTCTGGGCCGTGGCGCAGCCTGCGCCCTCTCGACCGTCCCGGGAGTCTTCAACATCTTTGTCTATGCGTCGATGACCCGGAAGATTCGCTGGTTTGAGGAGCGCTTCCCGGAGCATGCGGCCGACGCCCGCCGGGAGATTGAGGCGACAGATGCCCGGCGCGCCAGCTACATTCGCCGCTACTACGATCAGGATTGGGCCGATCGCCGGCTGTACCACCTGATGATCAACTCCTGCATGGGATGCGACGCCATGATCTCGGTCGCGCTCGACGGCACAGGCCTCTCGGCGCAGCATTCCGCCGCTTCCGCCGTAAGTTGACGCCGCAGCGTGAAGCTCATTCTCGCCCACATCGCACAGCGCACGCGGAACGATCTCCTGGATCCGGCCGTGAAGGAGTATCTCGGCCGCATCGCCGCATACTCTCCGGTAGAGGCGATGGCCTTTCGTACCGAGGCGGCGTTCTTTGACTTTGCTGCGCGGCAGCGGAGCCGCACGGCCGCCTGGGTAACGCTGCTGGACAGCCGCGGCAAGCAGCTCTCCTCCGAAGAGTTCGCCGCCTTTCTGGGCGCTCGCCGCGATGCCGGGCAACAGACCATGATCTTCGCTGTCGGGCCGGCGGACGGGTGGCCCGAGGAGCGGCGGCGGCAGGCGCAGAGCCTTCTCTCTTTCGGGCCTATGACCCTGCCTCATGAGCTGGCGCGCCTGGTGCTGGCCGAGCAGGTCTACCGCGCATTTACAATTCTTGCTGGGCATCCGTATCACGCGGGCCACGCCTGAGGCAGACGATGTGGCCGCTCCGGCGGCGTCCAGGGGCTCGTGTATCGTGGAAGCTTATGGCCGGATCGGCGGCGTCGGAGCCGCCGGAGGACAATGCATGACGGTGAAGGGGAGGCAGATCATGAAGACGGTTCGCCGGAAGGGAAGCGATGTCCTGGTTTAAGCGGCCGGAGAACGAGATCGAACCCAATGCCGAAAAACGGGTTCGGACCGAAGGACTCTGGGTAAAGTGCGAAGGCTGCAATCAATTTGTTTTCAAGGCCGACCTGGAGAATAACCTGCAAGTCTGCCCGAAGTGCAGCCACCATCACCGGATGGAGGCGCGCGCGCGGATCGACAGCCTTCTCGAACCCGGGTATGAAATCGTGGACTCCGAGCTGAAGTCCACCGATCCCCTGTGTTTTGTGGATGTTAAGCCGTACAAAGACCGCCTGGAGAAGGCTCGCCGCGAGACCGGCTTGAATGACGCTATCCTCAGCGCCGTAGGCAGGCTCGGCGCGCATGACGTAGTGCTCAGCGTGATGGAGTTCTCCTTCATCGGCGGCAGCATGGGCGCGGTGGTCGGCGAGACGATTGCCCGGGCCATCGACCGTTCCCTGGAGGCGCGACGTCCGCTCATTATCGTTGCGGCTTCCGGCGGCGCCCGCATGATGGAAGGCGTGGCCAGCCTCATGCAGCTCGCCAAGGTCTCTGCCGGCATCGCCCTCATGGAGGAGGCCGGCATCCCCTACATCTCGGTGCTCACCAATCCGACCACCGGCGGGGTGACGGCCAGCTTTGGGATGCTGGGCGACCTCAATATCGGCGAGCCCGGCGCGCTGATCGGCTTTGCCGGTCCGCGCGTGATCGAACAGACCATTCGCCAGAAGCTGCCCGAGGGTTTCCAGCGCGCCGAGTTCCTGCTGGAACACGGGATGCTCGACGCCGTGGTTCCCCGTCCGCAGTTGAAGGCCTACATCGACCGCGCGTTGGACTTCATGCAGCCGAAGAGGGCCCTCGACAATGCCGGCCACGCGCAGCCGACCGTCTAAAATGAAGTTGCATGTCCTACGCCTTGGCAATTGAGCGCCTTGCCGCTCTTGGGCAAGAGTTGCATACTGCTCCCGGCAAACCTCGCCGCAAGTTCGAGCTGGGGCACATGCGCGCCCTGATGGCTTCCCTTGGCGATCCGCAGAGGGAGTTTGCTTCCATTCTGGTGGCCGGAACCAACGGCAAGGGTTCGACCTCGGCCACCCTGGCCAGCATCCTGGCTCACGCCGGCTACTCCACCGGGCTTTATACCTCGCCGCACCTGAGCCGGGTGAATGAGCGCGTTCAGGTCGATGGAACTCCCATCCCCGACGAGGACTTCGCGGCCCTCTTCTTCCGCGTCGAGAAGTCCGCTTCCCGTTTGGTGCGCCAGGGCGAGCTGCCCGGCCTGCCCAGCTTCTTTGAGACGGTGACGGCCATCGGCTTTTCCTACTTCGCCCAGCGCCGGATTCACACGGCCGTCCTCGAAGTCGGCATGGGCGGCCGCCTGGATGCAACTAATATTGTCGAGCCCCTGATCTCCATCATCACCGACATCTCGCTGGACCATATGGAATGGCTGGGCTCGACCATTCGGGAGATCGCCAAAGAGAAGGCCGGAATCCTGCGCCCCCACGGCGTAATGGTTACGCTGCCTCAGCATCCTGAGGCCAACCAGGCTCTGGGCGAGGCGGCAGTTGCGCTGGGGGTCCGCGGCGTGAATGCGGCGGAGTATGTTCCCGCGCAGCAAATCCCGCAGGCGCAGCCGGGCCCGGAGATGCCGCAAGCCTCCGCCGCTCCCATGCGCAACCGCTATTCCATCTCCACCCCGGCGGGCCGGCTGGAAGTCGACTCCCCTCTCTCCGGCGCGCACCAGCAGCGCAATCTGGCCCTGGCGATCGCCGCCGCCTTTGAATTAAGAAACAATCACGGTTACAATATATCCGATGGCTCGATCCAGGCCGGCATCCGCGAGACCGTCTGGCCGGGACGCCTCGAAAGCCTCCCGGGCCATGGTCTCCGCGCGCCGGTTCTGCTCGACGTAGGCCACAATCCCGCGGGCGCGTGGGCGCTGCGCTCCGCCGTCTCCCATCTCGACCGCGGCCAGCCGCTGACGCTGGTCTTCGGCTGCCTCAAGGACAAGCCGGCCGGCGAGCTCGCTCAGATTCTCTTCCCTCTCTTTACGCACGTGGTGGTTACGCCGGTGGACTCACCGCGAAGCGCTGCGCTGAGCGACCTGCTGGCGGCGGCAGAGGCGACCGGAAGCCAGGCGGAGGCGGCCGCTGACCCGCTCTCGGCTCTCCACCGGGCGCTCAGCCTTACGCCAGCGGAGGGCCTGGTGGTCATCACCGGGTCTGTCTACCTGGTCGGCCAACTGCGGGATGAACTAAAGTCACATGACGAACGGGTGGGACCCGCTCTGGCCGGGGCCGGGAGGCTGCGTCCATGAGCGCCTCGCCTTCGCGTTCCCTGACCTTCGGCATGCGCCTGCGCTCCAATCTTCTGCGCGCGCCATGGTTCTTCCTCTTCACCGGAATCTTCGGATCTCTTTCTCTGCTCGCCTCCTGCTTTGAGAAGGATGGCCGGCTGCAGCATCGCATCGCGCGGCGGTGGGCCCGGATCTCGCTCTTCTTCGCAGGCGCTCCGGTCGAGGTCATTGGCAAGGAGCATCTGCTGCCGCTGGCGATCTATGCCTCCAACCATACCTCGTTCATGGATACGCCGGTGGTATTCAGCAGCCTGCCCTTCCAGTTCCGCATCCTGGCCAAGCAGAGCTTATGGAAGTGGCCTTTCATCGGCTGGCACTTGAATCGCTCCGGACAGATTCCCGTCGACGAGGAGGGAACCAGCGGACTGAACAGCGCGCTGCGCGCTCTGCGGTCGGGGATGCCGCTCTTCATCTTTCCCGAAGGCGGCCGCACGGAGAATGGGCAGCTCCAGCCCTTCCTGAAAGGGCCAGCCTTTCTGGCTATACGCGCCCAGGTTCCCTTGATTCCCATGGCGCTGATCGGGACCTACGAGCTCTTGCCGATCCACTCGGCTCACTTTCGTCCCCGGCCCGTGCGCCTGGTGATCGGAGAGCCGATCGATCCCCATGGCTACACGCTGCGCCAATCCGAGCAGCTTACGGCGCGGCTGCGCGATGCGATTTCCCGGCTCTACCGCGAGTACTCTGAGGCGCCGCAGATCCCTGCCCAGGAGAGCGCGAGCCCAAGCGGCGCCAGGAATGTCAACGCATGACCCGGTCTTTGGCTTCCTCCCGGACCTCCTCCGCCGTGAGCCACCCATCTGCTCCCCGGATCGCCATCCCGCAGCCGACGTCGCAGGATCCGGAGTACAACGAGCGGGCCTGGCGCCAGTATGCCGAGGCGATCGAGCGTTCCGGCGGAGTTCCGGTTTATCTCCCGCTCTCAGAGTCCCAGGCGGCGCTCGCCCGGCTCGCCGGTTCCTGCTCGGGAGTGCTGTTGCCCGGGAGCGGCGCGGATGTCGATCCGGAGAAATACGGGGAAGCGCCCATCCCCGAGTGCGGGCCGAAGGACGCAGCGCGCGAATCCGCCGACGATCTCCTGCTGCAGGATGCCTTCAATCTCGGAAAGCCCGTCCTGGGCGTCTGCTACGGAATGCAGTCGCTCAATGTCTGGCGGGATGGAAAGCTGATTCAGGATCTCAAGAGGGACTTCGAGCCCGAGAGCACTTCGGCCGAAGGGAGCACGCCCCGGCTGCTCAACCATGCGCCCGGCCGCGATGTCGAGCGTGCCCATTGGGTTACGCTGGCTCCGGAGTCCTTATTGTCGGGAATTGTCGCGGAGGCCGCGGACCTGGAGGGGGGCTCCGGTGCCCTCCGGCTCCCGGTCAACTCCAGCCACCACCAGGCGGTGCGGACACCCGGGGATCATCTGCGCATCGTGGCGAGGAGCCCAGAGGATGGCGTGATCGAGGCGCTCGAGGGAGCGGCTCCCCGGGAGTTCGTTCTGGGCGTCCAGTGGCACCCGGAGCGAACCTATCAGACCAGCGCCGCCTCCCGGGCTATCTTCGATGCCTTTGTCCGGGCGGCTGCCCGCTGGCGTCCCCGCGCCATCCGGGAATCCGTGGCGGATCCGGCTGCGGAGTGAGCTCCGCCGGTGCAATCGAGAAGGCGATGGAGCATGCCGGAGTGCCGGCGCTCCCGCCAGACGCTTATGAGCGCTTTGCCGCTTATCTCGATCTTCTGCTGCGCTGGAATGCACGGCTCAACCTGACGGCGATCCGCACGCCCGAGGGAATCCTCGAGCGCCACTTTGCAGAGTGTGCTTTTGCGGCCCATCAGCTCCCGTCCGGCGTCTCCACTCTCCTCGATTTCGGTTCAGGCGCGGGGTTTCCCGGGATTCCCATTGCGATCTGCCGTCCGGAGATCCATGTCACGTTGGCGGAGTCCCAGCAGAAGAAGGCAGCCTTCCTTCGGGAGGCTGCCCGGGTCCTGGAGATCCCCCTGGAGATCTATTCGGGACGGGTTGAGGGGATGCCGCCGGGCCGCACCTTCGATTGCGTGGCGATGCGGGCGGTAGACAAGATGCCGGCTGCCGTACAGGCCGCACGCTCCCGCGCGGACCGTCTGCTGTTCCTGATGCTCGCCAGGCGGGATGCCCCGGCATACCGGGAGCTGGCCCCTGAATTTGACTGGCTGGAGCCGATTTCGCTGCCAGGCGCCGGGAACTCTATCGTGCTGACCGGGCGCAAGTAGGCGCTGGGAGGAACCCGGGGCCAGCCGGCGGTTGTTCCACGTGGAACACTTGGAAAGAGAGCACAAGGGAAACAAAAAGAGGCATCCCTCAGGTTGTTCCACGTGGAACAATGCCCCCCTTCCCCGGAAAGTTTTCCACCGGGTGGCCGATTCGATACCTCCCCCGGCTCCGCTGATCGATTCCGCTATCTCTTTGGTACTTAAGAGTTTCCAGCGAGGCGCCGGACCCCCGGCAAAAGTTCTCCACAATTTATGTCCAGTTCTTCACAGCCGTTTGCGATTGCCCCGCATGCCCTCCACTCGGTAGTCTCCCATCAGTCATGGGCAAAGTTATCGCCGTTGTAAATCAAAAAGGCGGTGTCGGCAAAACGACCACCTCCATCAATCTCGCTGCCGCATTTGCCCTTGAAGGTCTCACTTGTCTCCTGATTGACTGTGACCCCCAGGCCAATGCATCGAGCGGCCTCGGGGTGGCCCGCGATCCCGAGCGGAACTCCACCTACGACGTCCTCATGGGCGAGGCCACCGTCGCCGACACCGCCCTCAAGACCGATGTCGAGAACCTCAAGCTCCTGCCGGGAAGCAATCATCTGATCGGAGCCACCGTAGAACTGATCCAGGCCGAGCGCCGCGAGTACCGCCTTCGCGACGCGCTCGCCGAGGTGCGTGCACAGTTCGATTTCATCCTCCTCGACTGCCCGCCCGCCCTGGATCTGCTGACCTTGAACGGGCTGGTCGCAGCGGACCGGCTCCTGGTGCCCATGCAGGCAGAGTATTTTGCCCTGGAGGGTATCAGCGAGCTGCTCACCACCCTCGGACGCGTTCAGGCCGCCTTCAACCCCGGGCTCGACATCGAGGGCGTTGTCCTCACCATGTACGACGAGCGCACCAACCTTGCCCAGCAGGTGACCGAAAATCTGAAAGGCTTCTTCGGCGCGAAGCTGCTCAAGACAGTCATCCCCCGGAACATTCGCCTGGCGGAGGCGCCCAGCCACGGCAAGCCCGTCATGATCTACGATCCACGCTCTCGAGGCGCCGAAAGCTACCGCGATCTCGCCGATGAGATTCTTGCCCGCAACGATATCGAAAGCCCGCGCGCCAAAGACCGCAAAGCGGCTGCAAAGATCCGGCGCGAGACCAAGGTGCGATTCTGGCCCTATGCCTAGATCGGATTCTCAGTTGCCAAGCACCGCCCAACCCGCGAGATCGCGGCTCACCGCAAGGGGGAGATGCGGGGTTAACCCGCCCACACCGCCCTGCGGCCCGAGCCGGCGCTCCGCCAACCCAGGCCCTCCCCGCTCCTCTGAACTGCCGAGGCTTGAAGTGTGATGAACCGATCCATGAACGTCGTTGAAACAGCAAAACGTCGCGCCCTTGGAAAAGGGCTGGAGTCCCTCCTCCCCAGCCGGCCTGCGGCGGCGCCTCCCCCGCCTCCCCCCGCCGCGGTGCCGGAACCGGTGGAAACAGGCAAGCCACTGGAGATCCCGGTCGAGAGCATCGACCGCAGTCCCTACCAGACACGCGCCCATTTCGACGAGGCCGCGCTCAAGGATCTTGCCGACTCCATCACGGCGACCGGCGTCGTCCAGCCCGTGCTCGTCCGGCCCATGCCCGACCAGCGCTTTCAGCTGATCGCCGGCGAGCGCCGTTGGCTGGCTTCCAAGCTGGCGGGCAAGACCAGCATCCCGGCGGTCCTGCGCCAGGTCTCCGATGAGCAGGCGCTGGAGATAACCATCGTCGAGAACCTCCAGCGTACCGACCTCAACCCCATGGAGCAGGCTCGCGCCTTTGAGCGGCTCGGACGCGAGTTCAAAATGACCCAGGAGAGGATCGCCCAGAGGACCGGCAAGGACCGCGCCTCTGTCGCCAATTTTCTGCGCCTGCTGCGCCTGCCTCCCGAGACCCAGCAGAAGGTCGAGAGCGGCGATCTCTCCTTCGGACATGCTCGTGCGCTGTTAGCGCTCGAATCTCCTGAGGCGATTCTCGGCGCCGCGCAGAAGGTGCTCGCCCTCTCGATGTCTGTCCGGCAGACGGAGAGCTATGTGCAGGGCCTGCTGCATCCGGAGAACAAGACTAAAGGGGAAGAAAAGGAGAAGGAGCAGCTCGACCCTAACGTGCGCGAGGCCCGCGACCTGCTGCAGCGCGCTCTCGGCCTCAAGGTTCGCATTGAAGACAAGAACGGCCGCGGCCGGGTGATCATCGAATACTCGCGGGTGGAAGACTTCGATGTCCTGGTCGAGGCGCTCTCCGCCAAGTAGAGCCGGCGGGGGAGAATGTCTCCGCCCCCGGGGACTAATTTGATACTGTCGCCGATACAGTTACGTATTGACCCCGATCCGTCTCCGCGGCCCGGGCCGCCGCGCCCGCATCCCGCGCCATTCAAAGGCCAAGCCATGAAAGTTGTCCCGTGAACGCTCAAGCCCTGCTCTTCCGCTTTCGCTTCTGGATCTTCGCCCTTCTCTACCTCGCCGGCTTTCTTGCGCCGTGGGAGCGACTGGTCCGGAGCGCTCCGGCCGGAACGCTGTGGCTGGCCGCGGCGACCCTACTGGCCCGAACTCACTGGGTGAGCCTCGAGCGCTCGACGGTCCTGGTCACCGCTGCTGCGCTCGGCGCCTGCATCGCCGGGGCCGCTCTGCGCGTGTGGGGAACGGCCTGGTTGGGAGCGGCAGCGGTGCAGACCCCGGTGATCGAAGCCGCCCATGGACCCGGCGGCCCGCTGGTCGCGGCGGGCCCCTATCGCTATCTGCGCCATCCGCTCTACGCCGGGAGCTTCCTCTTCGCTCTGGGCGTCTCGATTCTCATGCCCCCGGGCGGAGCGCTCTTCTTTCTTGTGGCTCTGGCGCTGTTTGAGATGGCGCTGATCTCCGGCGAAGAGCGCTTCCTGGCCGGCGCGCTCGGCGACGAGTATCGCCAATACCGGCAGAGCGTGCCCCCGCTGCTGCCCGGCGCCGGATCCAGGCCCAATGCCTCCGCCCGGCAGCCCCGCTGGCTCGAAGCTCTCCTGGCGGAGATCTACCCGGTGGGATACACCCTTTGCTTCGCTGTCCTCGCCTGGCGCTACAACGCGTTCCTGCTGATCAAGTGCCTGATCATCTGCTTCGGCGCTGCGATCGTGGTGCGCGCTCTCCTGGCTCCATCCAGGCCTAAGGCCCCGGCAGATCCGAACTGAGGACTCCGCTCAAAAAAAGGAAGGAGGCCCGGCGTGCTGCACGGGCCTCCTTTTGGTTTGTAGCTCTGCTGCAGAATGCTCTACGGCATTTTCCATCAGTTCCGGGGGAGGAATTCCTCTGCCCTGGGCTCCGGCCTCCTGTGGCCCGGCGGCGCGAAGCCCGGCGGCGCGGACAGCCGATTGCTGCGCGCCGCTGGCCGCTCCTCTGCGCGGCGAGCGCCGGCCATTGCGCCTCAGGGCGAAAACTCTTCTACTTTTTCGGAGGCGCGATGAAGTCCTTGGCGGCCTTGGCCACACGGAACTTCACAACCGTCTTCGCCTTGATCTTGATGGTCTCACCGGTCTGCGGATTCCGGCCGATGCGCGCCTTGCGCTCCGCCTTGACCAGCCGCCCCAATCCGGGAATGACAAAGACACCGTTCTTCTTCGTTTCCTTCACCGCGGTCTCTGCGAGCAGATCGAGAAATGCCGCCGACTGCTTGTTCGTCAATTCGAGCTTTTCCGCCAACGTCCGTACCAGCTGCGTCTTCGTTAAGCCTGCTGCCATATCGTTTCCTTCCTCCTGTTGTCTCGGCTTGGCCCGACTTTCAGGCCTTCGCCCCTAAAAAAATTCAATCCGGTATGCGTGAGGCGCTGCCCGCTGCTCCCGGACTGCCTGGTCCGTTCACCATCGAATCCGTTTCCCGGACTCTCCCGGCGAAAGCCCACGTGTGCAAAACCCTTTATTTATGCGGGTAAAACCAACCCACCGCCGTTTACGATGCGGCTTTCAAAAGCTTTTGTCAATGGCAAAAGTGTGGTTTTCCACGCATTGTTGCTGTTTTTTCCGGTTTTGGCCCGTTTTCCTTGGGTTTTTTGCCCATTTCGATCTCAGCCGGACTCATTGGAGCCCCTGCGCTGCACTTCTCTGCGCTTGCGAAGTGTGAGGAGAGCAGAGGAAAAGGGCGTCTCTCCTTGCATGAGAAAGGCGTCCTACATAAGGAAACCACGGCGGCCGCGTCAGGCATTCTCGATGCCGAGGCCCTCCACCCGCGGGACGCAAAATGCGCAGCGCACCTAAAATGGAGAAGAGACGTTCCCAGGGAGGAAACAATGCCGGCCGAACACACAGTATCTTCCAATGCCAGGGTCGCCATCGTCACCGGAGGAAGCCGTGGACTCGGCCGCAGCACGGTAATCAGCCTGGCCAAGCGCGGCGTCCATTCGATCTTCACCTACCATTCCAATCGTGCAGAGGCCGGTAAAGTGGTCTCCGCTGTCAGCGAGGAGGGAGCCAGGGCGATTGCTTTGCAACTCGATACCGGCAACACCGGTGCATTCGGCGCTTTTGTGCAAAGTGTGCGGGAATCGCTGGCTACGCTCGGGGCGGAGCGCTTCGACTACCTGGTCAACAACGCCGGCACCTCCCACCACAACGCATTCGAGCGGACGACCGAGAAGGAGCTGGACGATCTTTACAACGTTCACTTCAAGGGCGTCTTCTTCCTGACGCAGAAGCTGCTTCCGCTCCTCAACGACGGCGGCCGGATCGTGAACATCTCTTCCGGGCTGACCCGCTTCGCTCTCCCGGGAAGCGGCTCCTACGCGTCGATGAAGGGAGCCGTTGAGGTCCTGACTCGCTACCTGGCGAAGGAATTGGGGGCACGCGGCATCGCGGTCAATACCGTCGCTCCCGGCGCGATTGCGACAGATTTCAGCGGCGGCATGGTCCGGGACAATCCAGAGATCAACAAGCGCGTCGCGGAGATGACTGCGCTAGGCCGCGTCGGCGTTCCCGAGGACATCGGCCCCATGATCGCTTCGCTGCTCTCTGAGGAGAACCGTTGGATCAACGCCCAGCGAATTGAGGTTTCGGGCGGAATGGTCGTCTAAGAGGCGAACTGCATTCGCGGAAGAATGCCGCAGCCGTTCGCCTGCTGCCTTATGCTCCCGCGTCCCAGCGGAATGCGCTGACTCAAATCCCGCTAGAACTCGCGTCTCCCGTACTGTAGATTGGACCGCAATGGACCCCAATCCATCCGGCGGCCTCGAAGAGCAGGTGGCGGAGCTGCGCTCGCGTGTGCGCCGGCTGGAGGAGGCGCTGCTGCGCCAGGGCATCGCTCTGCCCAAGCCTGAGCTGCGCGCTCCATTGCAATCCGCCTCACCGATCCCGCCGGAAGCAATTCCTCCCGCGGCGACTGCAGGGGCAGCCCACGGTTCGCCGGCTTTCCCGCTCCGCCCGCCCGGGGCGAGGGAAGACGACCGCTCGCTCGAAAGCCGTATCGGCTCCCACTGGTTCAACCGCATCGGCATTCTGGCCGTGCTGATCGGGATGGCGTGGTTTCTCAAGCTCGCCATCGACAACCATTGGATCGGCCCTCTGGGCCGGGTGCTGATCGGGCTCTCCGCCGGCGCCGGAATCATAGCCTGGTCGGAGCGCTTCCACCGCCGTGGCTTTGCCGGCTTCGCTTATTCGCTGAAAGCGGTGGGCAGCGGCATCCTCTATCTATCGCTCTGGGCGGGCTTCTCGCTCTTCCACCTCTTCCCCGGCGGCGTGGCCTTTGCGGCCATGATCCTCGTCACCGCATTCAACGGATTCCTGTCGTGGGTGCAGAATTCGGAGTTGCTGGCCGTCTATGCCATCCTCGGCGGCTTCAGCACGCCGCTGCTCATCTCGACCGGCGGCAATCATGAGATCTCCCTGTTCAGCTACCTGCTGGTGCTCGATGGAGCCGTGCTGATCCTGGTGGCGCTGCGACCCTGGATGCGTCTGCTCTTCGGAGCCTTCACCGGAACTGCGCTCTTCTTCGCGGGCTGGTGGTGGCGGTTCTACAACGATGCGCAGTCCGGGCAGACCGCATTCTTTCTCGCCTGCTTTTTTCTGATCTTCGCCTTTGCGCCGCGCCTCATTCGTATTGACCCGGAGAGCTCCGGGCATCGCACCCACTGGGATGCGCTCACCCTTGTCCTGCTCCCTATGGCGAACGCCGGCCTCGGCTTTCTCGGGTTCTATGCGATCTTCGATCCCTCCGGAGCCGGATGGGGCGGACCCTGGCTGGCCGTGGCCTTCGCCGCCTTCTACCTGCTGCTGCTGCGCCTGCCCGCACGGGGCGTCCTGCGCGGCAGTCCTGCGCTCTTGTCCTCGCTGCACCTCACCGCCGCCGTCGTCTTTCTCACCCTCGCCATCCCGCTCAAAACTCATGGCCGATGGCTGACGATCGGCTGGCTGGTCGAAGGCGCAGCCCTGTTGTGGCTCGCCCTGCGCATGGGTTCCCTGCTGCTTCGCGCTCTTGCGCTGCTTTGCCTGGCGCTCGGGCTGCTCGTGCTGGTCTTCGGATCTCCGGCGGCCGCGCCAACGCCCTTCCTCAACCAGCGCTTCGCGGCCTTTTTCGCCGGCATCGCAGTCTTCGCCTTCGTGGCCCGGGCGGCGGCCCGAGCGCCGGCCGAAGATGGCCCGAAGCCGCTGGCCTCCTGGCCAAATATAGCGGCAGCCGCGGTGCTGACCGTGAATCTCCTCATCCTGCTTGCCTTCGGATGGGAGATCCACAGCTACTGGTCGAATCTGCGCTTGCATGGCGATTGGCGCGCCCTGCGCGACTTCCGGATGTATGCGCAGTTCACCTACTCGGCCTTCTTCATGCTCTTCGGCGCTGTCCTGCTCGGCGCGGGCTTCTGGCGCGGCTCCGCCTTCCTGCGCTGGCAGGCTCTGCTGCTGCTCGCGATCGCCATCGGCAAGGTCTTTCTTGTGGATGTCAGCGAGCTGAGCCAGGCCTACCGGATCGTCAGCTTTCTCGGCCTCGGCGCGCTGCTGCTGGCCGTCAGCTACATCTATCAACGCGACTGGCTGCGCCTTCGCGGCGGTGAGCAGCGCACCTCATGAAGCTGGCTGCCGTGGTTCTGCTGCTCGCGGCGGCCGCTCCCTCTCCGGAGATCCGATACTTCCGCTACCAGCGTCCCGTTCTGAACTCGCCGCAGTCTTCCGGGCAAGCCTGTCTCGCGCTCGACGCCGCCTTCTTCGCACATGCGGCGCCCGGCCTCGCCGACCTTCGCCTCTATCGCGGTCCGGCTGAGACGCCTTACCTCATCCGCCTGGCCGCTCTCCGCCCGCCGATGGAGAAGCCCATCCCTCCCATGAACCTCGGGCGCAAAGGGAGCTCCCACGGCGGGCAGACCGTCTTCGATGCCGCCATGCCGGAAGGCAGCTACCGCGAACTGCGCCTTTCCGTAACGGCGCACGACTTTATCGCAACCGTCACGGTCTCCGGAAGCCAGACCCGGGACGCGAGTGCCCAAACCAGGCTGGGGGCCTACACCATCTTCGATCTAAGCCGCCAGAAGCTCGGCCGAAGCACCGTCCTCCACCTGCCGGAGTCGGACTTCCGCTACCTGCACTTCCAGATCGCCGGGCCGCTCTCGCCGGAGAACATCGCCGGCCTCTCCGTCGAGCGCCTGGCCGCCGGCCAACCCATGTATCAGCCGGTCGCCAAATCCTCGCAGGTAAGCCAGAAGGGCCGCCTGTCGGTTGTCGATCTCACCGTTCCCGCCCATGTTCCGGTCGACCGCATCGTCTTCACCCCAGGTCCCAGCCCGCTCAATTTCAGCCGCCAGGTCAGCATCGCGGTAACGCCCCTCCCGCCATTGGCCGCCTCCGATGCGGCCGGGCCCGCGCAGACGGTTTCATTTCCCGGCGATCTGATGCGCCTGCACAGCGTCCAGAGCGGCCATCGGATCGACGAGGAGCGGCTCTTCATCGAGACGCGCCGGGCCGGCCTCGCAACGCCCGCCAGGTGGACGATCACGATCGACAATGGAGACGACGCGGCGCTGCTGCCCGCCGTTCGCCTGGAGATGCTGGAGCGGGATCTTTGTTTTGAGGCAGCCGGCGGCGGCCGCTATACACTCTTTTACGGAGATCCGGCGCTCGCGGCGCCGCGCTATGACTACGCCGCGCTCTTCCCCGCGCAGGCCAATGCCTCCCAAATCGCCGCCGGCCCGGAACAACAGAACCCTGAGTACCGGTCGCGCCCCGACCAGCGCCCCTTCACGGAGAGGCATCCGGCACTCCTCTGGGTGGCGCTGGCCGGCGTGATCGTGCTGCTGGGAGCCATCGCGCTGGAAGCCGCAAAGCGAACGAAGGAACCCGCTCGATGAGCAATACTTTGATCCAACTCGTTCCCCGGCAGGGCGCACAGATCGTCCTGGTGCTCTTCCTTGCCTTCCTGATCGGCATTGAGCGCGAAGAACAGAAGGTGAGATCGGATCAGTACCGCTTCGGCGGCGTTCGAACCTTCCCGCTCCTCGGCCTGCTCGGCTATGCGCTCTGCCTGCTCTCACCAGGCAATCTCCTTCTGCCGGCCGCAGGCTTCGCCGTCGTCGGTTCGTTCCTCTGGCAGTCCTACCGGCATAAGCTGGAGGGCGTGGCGCTGGCTGGAATGACCACCGAGCTCTCCGGCCTGCTGACCTACGCGCTCGGCGGACTGGTTGCACGCGAGCAGTATTGGGTCGCCGTCACCCTCACGGTGCTCTGCGTGGCCCTGCTTGAGCTGAAGGCGGCGCTGGAGGGTCTCGCCAAACGCCTGCCGGCCCAGGAGATCCTGACCTTCTCGAAGTTTCTCCTCCTGGCGGCAGTCATTCTCCCGGTAGTGCCCAACCGGAGCTTCGGCGCCTTCGGCTTCAACCCGTTCAAGACCTGGCTGGTGGTAGTCGCGGTCAGCGCGATCTCCTACGGCAGCTACCTGCTGCAGGTTTGGACGCAAGGCCGCGGCGGGGTTCTGCCCGCGGCCCTGCTGGGCGGCGCATACTCCTCCACGCTTACCACCGTGGTGCTCGCCAAGCGAGCCCGCGAGGGTGGGCATCCGCATCTCTACTCCGGCGCCATGCTGGCCGCCTCCGGCGTGATGTACCTGCGCCTGCTTGCGCTCCTGGGTATCTTCAATCACCAGCTCCTGCACCGGCTCGCAGTTCCCTTTCTGCTGCTGGCTGCCGGAGGCCTTCTCGGCGGTCTGCTTTGGATGTATCTGCTGGATCGCGGCAGTGCCAAGGGAGAGCAAAGCCTGCAGGCGAAGAACCCTCTGGAGCTGGGGGCCGCCTTCTTGTTTGCCGGTCTGTTCGTCGGCATGCTCTTCGTCACCCATCTGGCGCTGCGCTACCTGGGCCGCGCAGGGCTCTACGCGCTGGCCGGAGTGATGGGAGTCTCCGACGTCGATCCATTCATCCTGAGCCTGGCGGATTCGGCCTCGACGCTCACCTCGGTTCCGCTGGCCGCAGGCGCAATCGTCATCGCTGCTGCAAGCAACAACCTGATCAAGGGAATCTACGCCTACAGCTTCGGCGACCGCCGTACCGGAGTGCAGGGGTTCGCACTGCTTACCGGGTTGGCGCTGCTCGGCCTGTTGCCGCTGTTGTTCTAAGCCGCGCGGCCGCCTCGCACGGGATCACTGCGCAGCGCCTTTGGCAAGATCATCCAGCGCCTCCGCGGCCCGGGGAAGATTGTCGACGCCGAAGACCACCAGCGCCTGCGTTGAGCCCGGCTCCAGCCCGCAGTACGAATAATCGATGTTGATACTCTTTTCGCCCAACCGCGCGGCAGCGCGGCCGAGCTCGCCCGGGCGATGCGCCATCCGGATGGCCGCGACCTCTGTCTGCTCGAAGATCATGCCCAGGTCGCCCAGCACCGCCAGAGCGTCCGCCGGCTTGTCTACCACCAGGCGAGCGAGGCTCTCGCCCTCCTCCACAAACGATTGAAAGGCCAGGATGTTCACTCCACGCTGGGCCAGAGCGAGAAAGCACTTGCCCAGCTCCCCGGGCCTGTCTGCAATCGTTACCGTAAACTCTTTCATCCTCGGCATGGAACACTCCCTTCGTTCCCAGCAGCCCTTGGTTCTTCAGGAGCCAGACGATCCGCGGAACGATCTTCATCATACGTGTTCGAGCACGTGAGACCGGGCACTACTCTTTCGGTTTTGCATTCGGAGAAAAATCTTCAGGCCCGAAGTTCCTGGTCAGGTAGTCCACGATCGTGCTGAACTCCGCATCGGTCGCCGAGGCTCCGGACTGCGCCATCTTCTCAACGGTTGCGCTCCATCCCTCGCGCGTCTGGCGGCGAGCCCGAATCACATCGGCCGAGTGGCAACTGGTGCACACCCTCTGCACCAGCTCTCTTCCGTCACCCTGGGGCCACTCCGCCTGCGCGGCCAGAAGGCTTCGGCTCGCCTCCCGGGCGCCCGCCGCGGCCAGGGAAAAGGCGATCAGGGTATTGCCGGCATCGATCGCGACATACTCCCTGCCGCTCTTGCCGGCATACACGATCGGCACGGCCAGGGGAACCTGATCCAGTTTGAAGGACCACAGCTCGGTGCCGCTCTTCGTGGCCAGGGCGCGGATCTCATGGTCGAAGGCGCCGGTCATGAAGATCAGGCCGCCCGCCGTGGTGGTCGGTCCGCCCTGCGAGCTGGGCGCGCCCGTCTTGATCCCCGCAGGAACGCCGTTCATCGTGCCATAGGGAATCTGCCAGGCGATCTCGCCGGTGTTGACATCGACCGCCGTAAGCCGGCCCCAGGGGGGAGCCCAGCAGGGCCAGCCATTGGCGGAAAACGAGAGAGCCGCGAAGGAGCCTGCCGGCTGGGCCGTCTTCGGCCGGTAGCTGTAGAGCATCGGCGACTGGCCATCCGGATCGGCATAGAGCGGCGCGCGAACCGCCACAGCCGCGCGCTCCAGAAAGTGCAGCCCGCCGGAGTCCGTCGTATTGAGGATGTAGTAGCCCAGCGCGGGATCGAAGGCTCCGCCCCACATCCAGGCCCCGCCCCGGTGATCGGGAAACTGCAGGGTTCCATTCGCCGACGAGGGCGTGTACGGGCCCTTGCCCGGTACGCCGCCGCGCTCGAGAAATTTTGCATACCACTGGCGGCATGCGGCCTCGTGCTCCGGAGTAATCCTGGCGAAGTCCGCCTCCGTAAAGCCCTGCCGCGACAACGGAGGAGGCTTGACGGGAAATGGCTGCGTCGGCGAATACCACTCCCCTGGCACATCTCCGGCGGGCACCGGACGCTCCTCCACCCCGTAGATGGGTTTGCCGGTCACCCGGTTCAGGATAAAGAGCAGGGGATTCTTGGTCATTGCGGCGACCGCGGGAATCCGCTTGCCGTCATGGACAACGTCGAAGAGCATCGGCGCAGCCGGCATGTCGTAGTCCCACAGATCGTGATGGATCGCCTGGAAGTACCACTTCAGCTTGCCGGTGCGCGCATCGACGGCGACCAGCGAATCGGAAAACAGATCGTTGCCCGGACGATCCGCGCCATAGTGATCGTTATTCACCGAGCCCACCGGCATGTAGAGAATTCCCCTCTGCCGGTCGAGGGTAAAGAAGGACCAGACGTCCGCTCCCGAAGCCTTCTTCCAACCGTCGCCGATCCAGCTTTCGTGCCCCTGTTCCCCCGGCCGCGGCACCGTATGGAAAGTCCAGACCAGCTTTCCGCTGCGCGCATCCCAGGCGCGCACATCGCCTGAAGGGCCCTTTGCGCCCGTCTCGTCATCCAGGTGGCTGCCGGTGATCACCAGGTCTTGATAGATCATCGGAGCCGAGGTGAGCCCGTAGTGCATGTGGGGAAAGCCTTGCATGATCTCAGGAGTCTTGAGGTCGACGACGCCATGAACGCCAAACTCGAGCGACGGCTTCCCGCTCTCCGCTTCCAGGGCATAGAGCTCGCCGTCTTCCGTGCCGAATACAATCCGCGGCGCGCGCGTCTTATCTCCCGGCCAATAGGCGACGTTGCGCATCGAAGAGAGGCCGGGACCGCGGTAGGCGCAGCGCGGCGCGGTGTATTGCCAGAGCTGCCGTCCGGTGTCGGCATCGAGCGCGGCCACATGGCAGAACGGCCAGGAGACGTACATCGTCCCCCCGATCACCAGCGGGACCGACTCGGTCGGCCAGCTATCCGGAGCGTTGCTCTCATTCTTGAGCGGGAACGTCCACGCAGGCGCGAGCCGGGAGACGTTATGAACGTCGATCTGCGTCAGCGGAGAGTATCGCTGCGCGCTCTCATCGTGGCCTGCGGACGGCCATCCGGACTGCGCGAATCCTCGTAGAGGGACGGCAGCAATCAAGACGGCCAGCCAGATCAGCCGCAAACCCGTTGACCCGGCCGGCAGCCGCCGGCCCACCGATCTCAGTGGCATTCCGCACCTCTTTCGCGCGCCGGAGAGAGCGATGGCCTCAAGGTCGAGCTAAGCTCCGCGCAGTTTCGCGCGAATCTCCGGACAGCGCCGGATGGAGCGCTGCAGGCCGTGATGAGATCCGCTTTCGACGAACCTTTGTATCACTGGCGCAGCCGATTCCGGAATGGCCTCGCGGCATGGAACGCGCAGCGTCCTATTTCTCGATTTCGGAGATCTGTTTCTGCGCAACGCTGAGGCTCTTTGCCGGGCGAAGTTTCTGCAGCACATCGGCCATCAGAGTTGCGGTGCGCTTCTCGATCTCTCGGCGCCGGCCAGCCGGAAACGCTGCGAGGATCTCATCGATATCTCGTGCCATGATCTATCTCCCTCTGAAGCCGCAGCGGCAGACCCGGTGAACGAAGCTGCCGCCGCGATACCCGAGCTGCCTTCCTAGACGTATGGAATGTGGCGGCTCTCCATCACGCCCTTGATATAGCCGACGCCGAAGATCTTGCCCAGAACTCCGTACCCGGGGTGAACATCCGTCTCGGCATCGAGGATGGGATCATGGTCCGGCCGCAGCGGGCCGCGGAAGCCGTTGTCGTAGAAGGTCTGGAACATCTCGCCGAAGTCGATCGCGCCATCATCCTGAAAGGTCTCGATGAAATGATCGCGCTTGCCGCGAACATTGCGCGCATGGATGTAGAAGACCTTGTTCTCGCGGCACCATTCGCGCGCCAGCGCCTTGATGTTCTCGCCCATCAGATAGAAGACCGACATCTCAAAGGTGACGCCGTTGACCGGGCTGGGAACGATCTTCATCACGCGGCGATAGGCGTCGGCGCTGGTAATGATTCTGGCGATTCCCCGCAGCTCCGGAACCGGCGGATCGTCAGGATGCAGAGCCATCTTGACGCCGGCCTTCTCGGCCACCGGAATCACGGCCTTCTGGAAGTACTCGATGTTGCTCCACATCTGTTCGGTGGTGATGTGCCCCCACTTCGTCGGTCCCTGCTTCTCGGCATCCTGCGCGTCGAAGGACATGGTCGAAGAGCCGCCGCGGAAGGGCACGTCCGTGTTGGAGCGGTACCAGTCGATGCCGGCCATAAAGTCATAACAGACGACATCGATGCCCACCTTGCCCAGCGCTTCAATCGCAGCGATGTAGTTTTGGATCTCCTCATCGCGTCCGGGAAGGCCGAGCTTGATCTTCTCCGCCATCACGGGATGGCTCTCGATGGCCGCGATCTTCAAACCCGCCGCCTCGTACTCGGCCTTCATCCTGGCCACGGCGTCCACGTATTGGGCGCGCGGCAGATTGCGGAGAATACCCGCAGTCCCGGCGATTGCGTGCGTTACCCCGATCTGCTGAGAGAGTTTCACCAGGTGAGGGTTCTGCGCGCCCCAGATCAGGCTGATCGTGATCTGTTTTCCGTCCGCTGCTGCTTTGCGTATGGGTTGCGGCTCGGACGACGCAAGCGCCGCCGGAGAAACGGCCGCAGCCGCCATGGTTGCCAGGACTCCCTGAATGTATTCGCGCCGGTTGGGCTTCAACATGAAAAATTACCCTCTTATTTTTTTTGATTGCCGCTCGTTTGAGTCTTGATCCGGGGTCTCGCGCCATGCAGGCGAGAGCCCGCGTTCGCTCGCGAGAGAGCCCGCGATAACGATAACAAGGCTGGAGCCAATGTATCGGAAAAGGGGGGACGTGTCACACCGGGGAGCAGAATGCCCAGGGGGGAAGATACGGGCGTCCGGCGCTCGCGTTTGGAGAACCGGAGCGCCGGACGCGCAGCCTCAGACCGCTATTTCGGCGCCGGCCCGCGAACCACCTGGACAAAGTCGCCAACGTGGATCTTTTTGGCAAACGCGGCCTTCACCTGCGCGGCGTCGATCGCATAGTAGCGCTTCGCCGCGAGCATCGGCTCATCCAGCGGCAAGCCGATCTGGGCGCGTCCCAGCAGGCCGCCGGCCACCGCGTCCTCGCTCGATTCGCTCAGGGGAATTTGCCGCAGCAGCAGTGCTTTGGCCTGGTGCAGCTCATCGGCGGAGACCTCCTGCGTTCTCATCTGCTCCAGGTCGCGCTCGACCAGGGCTCGCGCCTTCGAGACATTCTCCGGATCGCAGCCGTAGGTGACCGAATAGGTCGCCCGGGTCTTCGAGGCCCGCAGGCTCGCGTCCACCGTGTACACATAGCCGGCAACCTGCCGCAGGTCATGATAGAGCCGCGTGGCATAGAAGCCGCCGCCAAGGACGTGGTTGCCCAGCTGCAACGGATAATAGTCCGGATCAAAGCGGTTGAGATCCAACTGCTCCGCCAGCGTGACCGAGTCCTGCACCTGCTGCGGGTCTGGCACGTTGGTCGCCGACGCCTTGTTGACCGGAACCGGCGGCAGAGTGGTATTGGGCTTCTCTCCCGCTGCCTTCCAGTCGCCAAACCATTTTTCAATCACTGCCTTCGCCTCTTCCGGCGTTGTGTCGCCGATGACCACGATCGTCGTCAGATCGGGACGAAAGGTGCTGGCGTGATATTGCTTGACCGAATCCAGAGTCACGGTGGTGAGCGTCGCGGGCGTTACCTCGCGCAGATCGGGATCTCCGGCGGGGAGCAATCCCATATCGATGGCGCGCGACGTGCGATAGCCCGGACTGTTGAGATTGCCGGCCACAAACTGCGTGGTCTGCTGCTTGACCACGGCGAAGGCCTGCGCCGGAAGCGCGGGATGCAGCTCATTGTCGGCCAGCAGCTCCACGCCGCGGGAGAAGTTCTCTTTGAGCACCTTCACCGAGAAGCTGTAGCCGGCGCTCTCATTCGCGGCGATATCGTCGAGCGCCTTCTGGAAGGCGAGCCGGTCCAGGGACTGCGTGCCGTAGGAGAAGAGCCCATCCAGAACATCGGAGACTCCCTCCTCGCCTTTGGGCGTCTGCAGGTCGCCATTGTGCTTGACCGACCCGAAGACCGAGATGGTGGGGCTCGTCCGGTCGGTCTTCACAATCAGGCGAATGCCGTTGGGCAGAGTTGTATCGGAGGCCGTGATCGAATCCGTCGGAACCTTGAGCTTGTCCAGGGAGGCAGCCGCCCAATCCGGCAGCTTGACCGGCTTGGTGGGAGCCGAGGTCATCTTCTCGCCTCCGCCGAAGCCTTTGGCCGCGACCGGCTTGTCGCTGGGAACGGGCTTCAACATCGCCGTGATCGAGTTCTGATCCAACAGGTATTGCCTGGCCACCCGGTTCACATCGGCCAGGGTCACGCGTTTGATGGCCTCGATATCTTCATCCGGTGAGTTGCGGCCTTCGGCGGCGAGAGCCTGCGACCATACATCCGTCAACCCCGGAATGGAATTGCGCTGGAACTCGGCGGACGCGATCTCGCTGCGCTTGGCCGCTTCCACCAGGTCCTCGGGCACGCCTTTCTGCGCGTAGCCGCCCAGGATTTGCCGCATCTCGTTCATGGCCGGCGTGGGATCGGCGCCTGCCGGAAGCGCCACCAGTCCATAGCCGACGCTCGCCTTGGGATAGGTCTCGGCAATGCCGAACTCCGCGGCCAGCGCCTTCCCGGCGGGCACCATCCCGTAAAGATCGGCGCGCTGGCTGGCCAGCACATCGGCCAGAATCTGGATCGCAGCATAGTCCGGCGAGCTGGTTCCCGGCATGCGGTAGGCGATAAAACCGAGCACGTACGGCAGGTTGCTATCCAGGGTAAAGCTCTCGGACTTGACCGGCTTCAAATCGACCGCCGGATGTGGAGGAAGCGGATGATCAGGAATGCGCTCGAAGAGCTGTTTAATCTTCGTGAGCGCCGCTGCCGGATCCAGATCGCCCACGACCACCAGGATGGCATTGCCCGGCGTGTACCACTGCTTATAGAAGTCCTGCAGCATACTTCCGGTGGTCGCCTCGAAGGAGGCGTGCGTCCCCAGCGGATCGTGCGAATAGGGCGTGCCGGCGAACATATCCTGGTTCAGGCGATCGATGAACTTATAAGTTGGGTTGGAGAGATCGCGGGCCACCTCCTGCTCGATGGCTCCCTTCTCCTGCGCCCACTCCTGCTGCGAGTCCTCCACGCCGCGGAGGCATGCGGCCTGCGCTTCCAGCGCCACATCGAGATCCGCCGCGGGAACCGTAGAGAAGTACTGCGTGATGTTCTGCTGGGTATCGGCGTTGTCCTGGCCGCCGAGCAGCGCATAGATCGCCGCCGTCTGATCGGCTGTCAT
>DASYYO010000173.1:0-30383 GCA_035933805.1 Acidobacteriaceae bacterium
ATGTTGGCCTGGTGGCGGCAGCATGTTTTGCCGAGATAGGACACCGTGTTTTCTGTGTCGATAATGACGAGGCCAAGGTCAAGACGCTCAATGAGGGCGGCGTTCCGATTCACGAGGAATTTCTTCCGGAGTTGTTGGAAAGGCACCGTTCGAGCGGCCAGATCCAGTTCACCACCGATCTGCGCCACGCAACCCAGCAGTCTCAGGCAATCTTTATCGCTGTCGGCACCCCGCAAAGCGAAACCGGCAACGCCGATCTCTCCTATGTGGACGCCGTAGCGTCCGAGATTGCCCGCTCCATCGACTCATATAAGGTGATCGTTGAAAAGAGCACAGTCCCGGTATACACCAACGACTGGATTCGCCGGACGATCGAGCGCAACGGCGTCTCCCGCTCGCTTTTTGACGTAGCATCGAACCCGGAATTTCTGCGTGAGGGCACAGCGGTGAAGGATTTTCTTCATCCCGACCGCATCGTCCTGGGCGCGGACAGCAGTTCGGCGGCGGATCTTCTCGCCGCAATCTATCGTCCCCTCAGCGGCGGCGCTTATTACGACCGGCCCGGGTCGGTCCCCGGAGGGCGCTCCGCGGCGGATCTGCCTCCGGTTTTGCCCACCTCGACCAAGGCCGCCGAGATCATCAAGCACGCTTCGAATGCGTTTCTGGCGATGAAAATCTCGTTCATTAATGTCGTGGCCAACCTCTGCGAGGCAGTCGATGCCGATGTGGAGCAGGTGGCCCGTGGAATGGGACTCGATCAGCGCATCGGAAACCGGTTCTTGAGCGCCGGCGTCGGCTATGGCGGCTCTTGCTTTCCGAAGGATGTTGCCGCCTTCCGCTACGTGGCCCAGGAACTGGGCATCGACTTCGGACTTTTGAAGGAAGTGGAGAAGATCAACGAGAGTCAGAAGAGCCGCTTTTTCCAGAAGGTCCGTTCCGCGCTATGGACCTTGCGTGGCAAGCGGCTCGGAGTACTCGGCCTTGCCTTCAAGGGAGGAACGGATGATATCCGCGAGTCGCCCGCACTGGAGATTATCGAAATGCTGCGGGAGGCCGGCGCTACCATCTATGCGTACGATCCTGCTGCCATGGAGCGGGCCAAATGTGTACTGCCCGCCGATGATTCGATGCACTACGTCGACGATCCCTTCGCCGCTGCCGACAACGCCGACGCTTTGCTTATCCTGACCGACTGGGCGGATTTCGGGCGTCTGGATCTTTCCAGGCTGCGCTATACGCTGCGCTACCCGATCGTGATTGACGGCCGCAATCTGTATGATCCGCGGCGCATGCAGGAACTCGGCTTTACCTATCTGAGCGTTGGCCGGCCGGCGCCGTACACGTCGTTTGAATCGGCCTCCACCAAGCGGTGGCCTTAGAGCGTTCTGCTGCCGCGCGGCAAGGGCCGCGCGACCATTTTCCGATGCGAGGGATAGACTTCCGTTGACTAACCAGCGAGTTCTAGTGACCGGCGCCGCAGGCTTCCTCGGCTCCCATCTGTGCGACGCTCTTTTGGGTGACGGACATACCGTCGTTGGCGTGGATAACTTCTGCACCGGCCGCGCGGCCAACCTGCTTCACCTGCGCAATGAGCCACGGTTTACCCTGCTCGAGCAGGATATTTGCGAGTACTTCGATGCCGGCAGCATCGACTACGTCTTCAACTTCGCCTCTCCTGCGAGCCCCCCTGACTATCTCAAGCTCGGCCCTGAGACCCTGAACGTGGGCTCCGCTGGAACCAGAAACGCGCTGGAGCTGGCGCGCAAGTATCAGGCCCGCTTCCTGCATGCATCGACCTCTGAGTGTTATGGAGATCCTATAGTCCATCCGCAGAAGGAGACCTATTGGGGAAATGTGAACCCGATTGGTCCTCGCTCGGTCTACGATGAGGCGAAGCGGTTCTCCGAGGCCCTGATCCAGGCCTACCATCGCTACTACAATGTCGACACCCGGATGGTTCGCATCTTCAACACCTATGGTCCGCGGCTGCAACCGTCCGATGGGCGGGTCATTTCCAACCTGATGATGCAGGCGCTGCAGGGAGAGGACCTTACGATTTACGGAGATGGCAGCCAGACGCGCAGCTTCTGCTATGTCTCCGATCTGATCTCGGGCATCGTCCTCCTCTCCCACTCGGATGAACATCTTCCGGTCAACATCGGCAACCCCGAGGAATGGACGATTCTGGAGTGTGCACGCGAGGTTCTGGCGGTCACCGGATCAAGCAGCAAGATCGGCTATCGTCCGCTCCCGCAGGATGACCCGACGCAGCGCTGCCCTGACATTACCAAGGCAAAAGCGTTGCTTGGATGGGAGCCGAAGATCAATCTTCGCCGCGGGCTGGAACTATCGCTGGACTATTTCCGGGCAAGCCTTCCGTCCCGCAGATAAGCTTCGTCGAATCGGTAGTTCTGCCGGAGCAGTGCTATCCCACATTCAGGCAACGGCCGGCACCGGCTCATCCATATACAATCTCTGGTAAAGACGTGGCTGGCTCGCGCCACAGGATCTGCCCGGCAGATGCCCTCCGGCGCCATGCCCTCGCTTACCCGATGTGCAGCACGCTACAATGGCGGTTTCCTAACCATGCTGCGGAAAATGATTGAGGAAGAATGTTGAACGATCGATCGCCCATTCTGGTCACCGGCGGGGCCGGCTTCATCGGCTCGAACTTCGTCCTGGACTGGCTCACGCTGACCGGCTCGCCCGTCGTCAATCTCGATAAGCTGACCTACGCCGGAAATCTGCAGAATCTCGCGGCGGTGCAGCACAGCGAACGCTACAGTTTTGAGCATGGCGACATCTGTGACCGGTCTCTGCTGGATCGCTTGCTGGCGGACTACCGGCCGCGCGCGGTCGTTCACTTTGCGGCAGAGAGCCATGTCGACCGCTCCTTGCTGGGCCCGGAAGCCTTTATCGAGACGAACATTCATGGCACGTTCTGCCTGCTCGAAGCCTCGCGTGCCTACCTCTCCAGCCTGAGCGCGGCCGATCGCGAGAACTTCCGGTTCCTGCATGTCTCCACCGACGAGGTCTACGGTACCCTTCGGCCCGACGATCCACCGTTCAAGGAGACCAATGCGTATGCGCCGAATAGCCCGTATGCAGCCTCCAAGGCTGCCTCGGATCATCTGGTCCGATCCTACATCCATAGCTACGGCTTTCCGGCGATCACGACCAACTGCTCCAACAATTACGGCCCGTATCAGTTCCCCGAAAAACTTCTTCCGCTGATGATCGCCAACGCGATCGCAGGCAAGCCGCTCCCCGTCTATGGCGACGGCAGGCAAGTGCGGGATTGGCTCTATGTAGGAGATCACTGCACCGCTCTGCGGGTTGTGCTGGAGCGGGGACAGGTAGGGGAGACCTATAACATCGGCGGATGGAACGAGCAAGCGAATCTCGATACTGTGCATCTGCTATGTGCGCTTCTGGACGAGATGCTGCCCGGCTCCCCGCACGCACCTCACAACAAGCTGATCTCCTTCGTCACCGACCGTCCCGGGCATGACCGCCGCTATGCCATCGATGCAACCAAAATCGAGCGTGAGCTTGGCTGGAAACCGGCCGAGACTTTCGCGTCCGGGTTGCGCCGCACCGTGCAATGGTATCTGGCCAACCAGGATTGGGTGGAGCAGGTGACCAGCGGAGCCTATCGGCAATGGATTGAAAGGAATTACGCCATGCGAGGGGAGACGGCTCGATGAGGGGCATCATCCTGGCCGGAGGGTCCGGAACCCGCCTTTATCCGGTGACGCATGTCGTCTCTAAGCAACTGCTTCCCATCTATGACAAGCCGATGATCTACTATCCGCTTTCGGTCTTGATGCTGGCAGGGATACGCGAGGTCCTCATCATCTCCACGCCGGCGGATACCATTCTCTTTGAGCGGCTTTTGGGCACCGGCGAACAGTGGGGCATGTCATTCCAATATGCCGTCCAGCCGTCTCCCGATGGCCTCGCTCAGGCTCTTATCATCGCCGAGGAGTTTTTAGCCGGGGGGCCGAGCGCTCTGATCCTCGGAGACAATATCTTCTACGGGCACGACCTGGCGCGAAGCCTGAAAACGGCCGCACAGGTTCAACACGGGGCGGTGGTCTTCGCCTACCAGGTTTCCGACCCGGAGCGCTATGGGGTGGTTGAATTTGATCCGGAGGGCCGGGCGCTCTCCATTGAAGAGAAGCCGGCCAACCCGAAATCCCGATACGCTGTCACCGGACTTTACTTCTTTGACGGCACGGCTCCTGCGATCGCGCGCAGCATCAGACCGTCCGCGCGCGGCGAGCTCGAAATCACCGACGTCAATCGCCATTACCTGGAAAAGGGTGCGCTGCGCACGGAGGTGCTGGGCCGAGGTGTAGCCTGGCTGGACACCGGGACGCATGATTCCCTGATCGAGGCATCGATCTTCATCGCGACCATCGAAAAGCGCCAGGGGCTGAAGATCGCGTGTCCGGAAGAGATTGCCTATAACCGTGGCTGGATCAATCGTGCTCAGTTGGAGCAGCTCGTTGCGCGTGTGGGAAAGAGCGGATACGGAAGCTATCTTCGGACCCTGCTGGCGGAGTCCGCTCCTTCTCTGACAACGGCGGAGTGATCAAAAGGGCAGACCCCAAAGAAGATCCGGTGGCCGCGATGCCTCTACGCGCTCGGCCGCAACGCCGCCAGGAACTCATGGACCGGCCGGGTGTTCAAGACGTCCTTCTTCTCCAGCCACGCCCGCCGCAATTGGAGAATGCCGTAGCGCATGTTCTCCAGATGGCTGGTGTGGTGCGAGTCGGTATTGACTACCAGTTTTACGCCAAGCTCTTTGGCAAGACGAAGGTGAAGATCGCTCAGGTCCAGGCGATCAGGGTAGGCGTTGTGTTCGACGGCGACGCCCAGTTTCGCCGCCTGCTTGAGCACCGCCGTCAGGTCGAGTTCGTATGCGTCTCTTCTCAATAAGAGCCGCCCGGTCGGGTGCCCCAAAATTTTCACGCAGGGGTTTTCCAAGGCCTTCAACATTCGTGCGGTCATCTGCTCCTTTTCCTGGTTGAACAGGGAGTGGACGCTGGCAATGACCACATCCATCTGCGACAGAACTTCATTGGATAGATCAATTTCGCCATCGCCAAGGATGTCTACCTCAATCCCCGTAAGGATGCGAATGCGTCCGTCCATCTCCGCTTCGACTTCGCGGATGCGCTTCATGTGAGCGATCGCCCGTTGATCATCGAGGCCGTTGGTCATCGCGAGATTCTTGGAATGATCGGTAATCGCAATGTAGGAGTAGCCGCGGGCGACGGCCGCCTCGGCCATTTCCCGAATGGTGTTCCGGCCGTCGGTCTCCTGCGTGTGCATGTGCACATCGCCGAGGACATCACTTTCTTCGATCAGACGGGGCAAACGGTGTCCCGCTGCCGCATCCAGTTCTCCCTGGTTTTCGCGCAGCTCCGGGGGGATCCAGTCCATCCCCAATGCAGCGTAGATCTCCTCTTCGCTGGCGGAGGCGACCGGCGAGCCGTCATCCAGGCGCGCCAGAGCATATTCGTTCAAGGTATAGCCTCTCTTCAGCGCGCGCTGGCGAAGCGAGACGTTGTGCAGCTTTGAACCGGTGAAATATTGCAGGGCAGCACCGTAACAGTTGACCGGCAGCAGACGAACGTCGACCTGCAATCCATCGCGGAGACGGAAGCTCACCTTGTTCTGGCCCTTTGCCAGGAGCTCCGCGATCGGCGGATAAGCGGCCGTATACTCCACTGCAGCGCCCACCACCTCCTCAGCGCACGCCGGTCCTGTCACCAGAATGTCCAGATCGCCGACGGTCTCGCGGCCGCGCCGCAGGGAGCCCGCCGGGGTGATGCGATCGATTCCTTCCAGCCTGCGGATGTAGAGCATCAGCCGCTCCGCAGCTTCCTCCGCCTGATCCAGGCGGAAACGGCCGCTATTCTTGCGGTACTCCGCAATCCCGCGCTTCAACTTCTCGACCAGCTTTTGTCCGAACCTGGGTAAGGAATCGAGCTTGCCCTCCTCGATGGCGGCCTGCAGTTGCTCCACATCGCTGATTTGCAGGGCTTCCCAAAGGAGCAGAACAGTCTTCGGACCCATGCCTGGGAGTTTGAGCAACTCAAGCATGGTAGGACGATATTTAGCGAGCAGTTCGTCCCGCAGCGGAAGGCTCCCGCGCGACTCCAACTCCTGGATGTTCGCCACCATCCCTTTGCCGATCCCGGGGATCTCAAGCAACCGCTTTGGTTCGTGCACGATCGCGCTGAGGGGTTCGGTGCAGTTTTCCACGGACTCCGCCGCGCGCCGGTAGGAGCGGATGCGAAATGGATCGCCGCCGCTGATCTCTAAGAGATCCGCGGTTTCAGCCAGCAATTGTGCAATCGATCTGTTGTCCATCCCCGCCTTCGTCTCGCAAGTGAAGGCGCAGCCGGGTGCGCTTTCACTTGCCCGGCTGCAGAATACATCACCAAAGGATGGTGCCGGAGGGGATTTGAAAAATCAGTGGAAGGAAAAGAGAAGTGCAGAACTTTCCCGCCGCGGCAGTATGAGTGCTGGTTTCGCAAGAGCGGAGCGTCCTTGGCCGCCGGAAACCCTGGGCAGTTTTTGCCGGGTGCTAATTTGTCAGGCTACTTCACGGATCCGAGTGACCGCATCGGCCTGAGGGCCCTTTTGGCCTTGCACGATGTCGAATTCCACCTCGTCTCCCTCTTTCAGGCTTTTGTATCCATCGAGTTGGATCGCGCTGTAATGAACAAACACGTCGGGTCCATCTTCCCGGCCGATAAAGCCATAGCCCTTCGCGTTATTAAACCACTTCACCTTGCCTTTATATGCCATCTCTGGCCCTTCGACCTTTCCTGGAGCAGATCGCGGTTGGGGGAACCAACCTGCCTGTCTTTACAGACGCACGAAGTGGTCGATTGGTTTGCAAGAAAAGTCTGCGCTATTTTTTTCTGCGAGGCGCGGGCGCTGCTGGACGGCGCAGGCGTTCGTAGAGCATCACGGAAACCAAGGTCTTTCCATCGCGGATTTTTCCCTGTTCGATCATGCGCAGAAGATCCGAAAGTGGAATCATCTCGACGTCGATTTCCTCGTCGTACTCCGGGGACGGATCGCCGGCGGCCAATCCTTCAGCGAGGAAGACTTGCATCCATTCCCCGAGAAATCCAGGACTGGCGAAATAACGCACAAGTTTACGCCAGCGCTTCGCGCGAAAGCCGGTCTCTTCGAGCAGTTCCCGCTTCGCGCCTGCCAGTTGGTTCTCGCCCTCCTCCAGTTTTCCTGCAGGAACTTCGAGCAGATATTCTCCCGCGGCGTGGCGGTGCTGCCGCTCCATGACGATCAAAGGATCCTGCGGATTTACGGAATCGTCGACGGCCAGGATGACTACGGATCCGTTATGACGGATGACATCCCGTCGCAGTTCCTTTCCGTTCTCGCGGATCTTGTCTGTGAAGACGCGGAAGAGCGGTCCATCATAGCTGAGCTTGGATGAAATCAGTTCTACTTTGCGGTTCTTCTTTTTAGCCCCGCGGCCGGCATTCGTCGCTGTCTTTGTTCCCCTTGCCATCCTTGCTGTCTTCGGTCTATTGGTGGGCATGCAAATCCCTCGTTTCACTCCTTCATTTACCCTACCATCCGGGTGGTATTCAAGTTGCGGAGGAACGCCGATGGGTAAGGATTCAGGAGGCGGGGTGCGAACGGGTGTTGCCATCATCGGTCCTGGCAACTGGGGAACCTCGCTGGCGCACGCTTTGCATGAGGCCCGCATCCCTGTGCGCGAGCTGATCGTGAGCCGCATGCCGGCCAGACGACGCTCCGGCGGCGAGACCGCTGTGACTACGTTGGACTGCGCCAATCTCGACGCCGCGATCCTCTGGCTGTGCGTTCCGGACTCTTCGATCGCAGAGACCGCCCGCTCGCTGGTGGAGCGGAAGAAGATACTGGCCTCCCGGAGGCCTGGACCTGCCGCACCCCGATCGCGCCTTCTGAGGGGGCAGATCGTCGTGCATTCAAGCGGAGCGCTGAGCGCGGAGGTTCTCAGGCCTGCGGCCCTGGCCGGCGCGGCCGTCGCATCGGTTCATCCGCTGATGACGTTTCCGGCGCGGAGGCCGGTGGCTTTGTCGGATGTGCCTTTCGCTGTGGAAGCGGAGGAGGATACGCGCCGCAAGCTGAATACGATTCTTCGCGAGGTCGGCGGCCGGCCTTTCCCCATCGCGGGCTCCGCCAAGGCGCTGTATCATGCCGTGGGAATGCTGGCATCTCCGCTGCTGGTCAGCCTGATTGCCGCCGCGCTGGAGACCGCTGGGCACGCGGGGCTCGCACCACGCCAGGCCCGGCGGCTGTTGGAGCCGATCGTACAAACAACGCTCAAGAATGTCTTCACCCGCGGCCTGGCTGACAGCTTCAGCGGTCCGATCGCTCGCGGAGATGTGACGGCAATTGATCTGCATCTTCAGGCTCTCATGCCGCATCCGATTCTGGCGGACCTGTATCGCTCGCTGGCGATTTACGCGCTGGAGGCCCTGCCCTCGCGGAATTCGAACGAGATCCGCCGCGTATTGGAGCGATCCACTTCCAGACGAGGAAGGCGCACATTTCAGCCGTTGGCCTCCAACGTGAGAGACTAGAACCCGCTGGCTTTGAAACGCAAGAGTACAAGGCTGTGACGACAGAGTGCTATCCAATCTCGAACCTGCCCCGGCTCAGCCGGCTCTTTCTGGACTTCGCCGAGCGCCGGGAGCCGCTCTCTCCGTTTTATCCGGCCACCGCGTACTCAACCGATTGGGTGACCGCGCCGGTGGCGCTTGGAGACGATCAGCGGGCTGAACTGTGCCGGCTTCTGGAGGTTCAGAACAGAGAAGCGCAGGGCGGAGAGCTCTCCGCGAGCAGCCCGCTGTTGCAGAACATTCACAAGCTGCGGAGCGGCGCCGGCGCGGTGGTTACGGGCCAGCAAGTCACGCTCTTCGGCGGTCCCCTCTTCACTCTCCTGAAAGCGGCCACGGCGATCCGCAAGGCGAAAGATGCCTCATCCTCCGGCTACCCCCATGTGCCGGTCTTCTGGTTAGCCACAGAAGATCACGACCTGGCCGAGGCGGCCGAGGTCACGCTGCTCGCAGGGGAAGAACTGCGAACCCTGCGTTTGACGGTCGATCCTCCCGCGGGGAGCCCCGTTGGGCCGGTGCTTCTGGGCCAGGGAATTGAAGAACTGGTGCAACAGGCTGTCGAGATCGTCGGCTCCGGACCGCTGGCGGAGGAGCTGGCCCGATGTTACCGGCCTGACGCCACATTCAGCCAGGCGTTCGCAGGTTTTCTCTCCCGCATCTTTGCCGGGCAGGGACTGATCGTGGTGGATGCGTCGACCAGAGAGTTTCATGCTCTCGGCAGTGGAGTGCTGCGTGAGGCGATCGTGCGCGCCGATGAATTGCAGGTGGCGCTCGCCGACCGCGATCAGCAGCTCAAGGCCCGTGGCTATCACTCCCAGGTACTTGTCTCACCCAACTCGAGCCTTCTGTTCCTCATCGACTCAGACTCTGGCGCACGCATGCCGCTGCGGCGGGTGTCTTCGGCCTGGCAGGCCGGACGGCAGTCTTACTCTTCTGCGGAATTGCTGGATATCCTCGACGAGCATCCGGAACGTGTCAGCCCCAACGCTCTGCTGCGGCCGGTCTTTCAGGATTGCATCCTGCCCACTGGCGCGTATGTCGGCGGACCTGCCGAGGTTGCCTATTTCGCCCAGTCGGAAGTGCTCTACGAACGCATCCTGGGGCGCACGACACCGATTTTGCCGCGGCTCTCCGCCACGCTGATCGAGCCCGCCATGGCGGAACTGCTGGCAAAATATGGGACCACGCTTCCCGAGATTATCCACGCAGCTTCGCACGATCCGCTCGAGCTTGCCCAGCGGCTCGGCGCTAGGGCAATGCCAGTGGAGGCGAAGCGTAAGCTGGCCTCGGCAGGAAATTCCCTGGATGAGGAGCTTCACGCTCTGACCGAATATCTGAACTCGCTGAATGCAGATCTGGGACGCGCCGCCAACGTTGCCGCATCGAAAATGCGCTATCAGATGAATCGGCTGCGCCGCCTGGCGGCGAATTATCAACTGAAGCGTGAGGAAATTCTGGCCCGCCACGCCGGGGAGATGATGCTCCACCTCTTTCCCGATCGCCATCCTCAGGAGAGGGTGCTCGGTGCGGCGGGGTTTCTCGCCCGCTATGGTGAATCTCTCCCTGAATTGTTGGTGGAGCAGGCGGGGCAACAATGCCCCGGGCACAAGGCGATCTGGCTTTAGAATCGCTCCGCGATCCGCTGGCTGCAACGTCCTGCCGCGATGCTCTGCCCTGACAACTGCCGCTAGAGTGGCCTAGAATACCGGTTACGGTTTTGGATCATTCTATGGCGAATCAAAATAAGGTCTTCGACGTAACCTGCCCTGATTGCGGAGCGGTGCTCAAAATCGACCCCGACACGCGGGCGATTCTGTCCCACACGTCCGCTCCCCGCAAAAGAACGTTTGAAGACTTCGAGACAGCCGCCCGCGCAATGCGTGAACACGAGGACCGCAAAGAGAGCATCTTCCGGCAGTCAGTGGAAGCCGAGAAGAACAAGCAGCAGCTCTTCGATAAGAAGTTCGAAGAAGCGCTCCGCAAGGCGCAAGAGACGCCGGACGCAGGAAAACCGCTGCGCGAGTTCGATCTCGACTAGAGTTCAGGCCGCGGGGCTACCGGCTTTTTGCATCCAATGCATCCAGTTACAAGGGAGAGGACCGAGCTATGGGTATTACGCAAATTCCGCAGCAGATTGCGGCACCCGCAGGAAAAGCCGTTCAGGGGTTCAAGGAGCGAGTTGGGGATATCCAGTGGAATGGAGTCTGCTGGACGCGCGCGGTAGCCGTGGGCTCGGTGATCACAGGGGCCATTTTGCTTGCGCGCGGGCAGCGCAAGGCTGGGGCTGCCGTGACTGCCGCGGGCGCCATTTTGGGCCTGCTGGAGGATCCCAAAGACGCAAGGGCGGTCTGGCACAGCATCCCCGGTTATCTTGATAGCGGGAGGCGTCTGATCGGCCGCGTCGAGGATTTTATCGAGGAGCTTTCAGCGCAGGGAGAGAAATTCCGTCAGTTTCTCGAGAAGGCGCAGAGCTGACGAAACCCATGTTCATGGCCAGGCTCGCGCTTTAGACGAGGCCCAGCCGCTCGCGCGCCTGCTGGCTGATCCGGTTCGGAGTCCAGGCCGGCTCCCACACAAGATTCACGGCGGCGTCGCTGATCTCCGCTACGCCCGCGAGCCGATTCTGCACCCGCTCAAGAATGATGCCGTGAGACGGGCAGGCCTGCGTGGTCATTGTTACGTCCACCTCCACCCGTTGGCGCGGAAATGCCTCTGTCGAGTTCTCGTCCGGCGTTATCCGGACCGCGTAGACAAGTCCAAGATCCACAATGTTGACGGGAAGCTCCGGGTCATAGCAGTCCATCAGCGCATTGAGGACGTCTTGTTCCGTGATAGCCAACCGATCCTCCTATCTGAGACCGCCGGTTCGGGAGGGCGCCGCAAGGAGCACCTGCCTCAGTGGGTCCTCTCCACCAGAAAGCGCGCCAGAGTCTTGAGCGGTTCTGCGCTTGCAGCGTACGCATCAAGCTGCGCGAAGGCCTCGCCGATCAACTCCTGCGCATCTTTGATGCTCTGCTCAATGCCATAAACTGCCGGCCATGTCGCTTTCTCGCTGGCGACGTCCTTCCCAGCGGTCTTCCCGAGCTGGGCCGAGTTCTGGGTTACGTCGAGCACGTCGTCCATGATCTGAAAGGCGAGGCCTGCTTTGGCGCCAAACTCCTCGAGACGCGCGACATCCTCAGCAGAGCCGCCGGCATAGATTCCGCCGCTCACCACGCTTACCCGGATCAGCGCGCCGGTCTTTGCCCGATGAATGGCCCGGACCAGCTCGGCTGTAGGCTTATGCTCTTCGCCTTCGAGGTCCATCACCTGTCCGCCGATCATCCCTTCGATCGTTCCGGTGGCGTGGGCCATTCGTCCCACAATCTCCACTGTGCGCGGGGCGGGGCATCGCATGCCGGCAAGCACCTCGTAGGCCTGGGTCTGGAGAGCATCTCCGGCAAGGATCGCGATCGCTTCTCCAAAGACGACGTGGCAGGTGGGTTTGCCGCGCCGCAGGTCGTCATTGTCCAAAGCCGGCAGGTCGTCATGGATGAGCGAATACGTATGTAGCATCTCAATAGCCGCCCCCAGGTCTTCGACGCCCTGGGGAAACCGGCCGGCGATCATCCTGGCAGTCTCCATGCACAGCACGGGCCGGAGCCGCTTTCCTCCGGCGAAGACGCTGTGCCGCATGGCGCGGTGAATGGAGACTGGATCCTGGTCTGGCGAGGGCAGGAGCCGATCCAGCGCCTGGTCGATGCGCTGCGCACCAAGCTCTAGAATTTCCCGAATGGTTGCCTGCATTTGCCCCATCATACCTGACCTCCGGAGGGTTTGAACCGCCCCCCGCACAGCCGCCTGTCTTCAAAGTAGCCGAGCGGCAGGAGTACTAACAGAAAGACGGCCGAGATTGCGCGGCCCAGCAGGATGTCAGGAGGATTCGACCAGCGCACGTCGATCCGGCTGCTTCCGGCCGCGATTGGGATCACCATCAGCCCGTCTTCCCGCGCCGGCCGCTGCTCGACGTCCATGTCATTCAGCGTTACCCGCCACGCGGGATAATCCATCAGCCGCAGGACAGCGTAGCCACGCTCTGCGGCCTCGATCTGGAAGGTCCAATGCTCGGCGCTGGGGTGGGCCACTCGGAGGTCAGCGGGAAGATTCTGTGGGCCGCCCGGGGTCCAGGGGGGATTCGTGCTCGTTCCCTTGGCGATCTCCTCTGCCGGCCCTCGGAGTATGCGCAGGGGAGGCAGTCCTTGCTGAATCTTCCAGTTTCCCACCCCGGCGCGGGTGTACTCGTCGGTTCCTTCCACTCCCTGGCCCAGATGAAAGGCCGCGACTTCAGCACTCACGGCATCTTCGTCGTCGCATGGCTGGAAGAAGAGAAGCGAAGCCGTCACAATCATTGCCAGGACGGCTGCTGAGGCAGTCAAGGGGCGCCAGAATCGTAAGATTGAACGAGGCTCCCCCCTGCCCGGATGATTTCTCCCGTTCGGCCTGAGCGCCAGCCCGATCAGCAGAGATCCGGCGGCGGCAAGAAAGAGCAGCCATCGCCAGGGAAACTGAAGGAACCGCAGCTCGGGCGCATGATCCCAGATGGGCGCGCTCACCGGAAATTGCAAGAACAAGATGGGCGGCAGCAGGCAGGCGATCGCCATGGCTGTGCGAGAAGCCCGCTCGTTTTTGAGAGCGAAGGCTGCGGCAACTGCAGCGGCGGCCATCTCGAACAGAAAAATCCACGATGCCGTCCACAGCACCTGGTTGTGAAAGCTATCCGCCGTTTGCGTAAAGAGGAAGCTGTCCTCGACGCGCATTCCCGGCGCGAGCGCCCGGCCGATCTCTACCCAGCGACGCTCGAACGCTGCGGGAACGATGTAGAAGGCAGCGAGACCCAGGCCCAGGCCTGTGCTCGCAGCGGCACGCAGTGCCGGCCAGGCCTTGCGTTCGACCAGCGACCTTGCCAGCGTGAGAAGCGCGAGCATATAGCTGGCCAGAACGGCTGCGGGCGCATCGGTCAGCCATATAGCGGCCATCGCTAAGCCGAGGGGGACGATCGACGGCCGCCGTCTCAAGGCAAAGAGCAAAATCAGAGGAATCCAGGCTTCGGAGAACGCCTCTCCGAAGGCCGAGCGTTCGTAGAGAGTGAAGAGCGCATACGGATTCGCGAGGTAGAGACATGCCGCAATCGTTGCGGTCTCCTGCGGAAGCCATTCCCGCGAGAGGCGGTACATGCTGAAGCCCGAGCCAAGGAGAACGAGAAAGGCGAAGAGCGCGGGGGCTGCGGTCCACGGAGCCGCGCTGCCCAGCAATCCGCCCAGCAGCCAGGAAGCGGGAGGGTAGAAGAGAAAACGCGGCTCGCCCGCACCGTAGTTTGCGTCCTGTGTCCAGTGGGGATACCAGACGCCCGTCTGCCACGCACGCGCGACCTCCATCCACGAAAGCAGATGAAAGTTGAAATCGTGCCCGCACGAGTTTCCGCGCAGCATCAAGGGAGCGATCGCAAGAAGCGACGCCGCCACAATCCACAACGCTGGTTTCGAGGCAAAGGAGCGGGTCACCGTAGTGGCCGGCTCATCCTCAGGCTGCCTCAAGGCGTTAGCCGCAGAGTATGCACGGCGGCAGCTTTCACGGCAGGGTCTGTAAAAGGCATGGCGAACGTTCTCCCGCCATACCAATAGGGCCACTGATCGCGGTAATAGGCGCTCACCGGATCGCCAGACTCGCCCATCACGATATTTTCCGTCGATCCATCGACATCGCTCCAATCCATGGTGAAGCGCTGGCTCGGACCGAGATGCCCCGCAGTCTGGTCCACTGTGGTCTCATCGCCGGCCAGAGGATGAGGGCCGGTTCCCGTCCAGCGGCTAAAGAAGGGAAGCATGCCGTAAAGAGGGTGTTCCAAATCAATCGAGTGCCGGCTGCCGTAGGTCCAGCCGCTGAGCTGGCGCGGAGCGCCGCCGTCCGTCATTCCCTTGCGCACGGCCGCAGTCAACAGTTCGTTCCAGTTCTTGTATCCGGCGGGGAGCCATTCGGCCGGGGAATTGGTAATCATCTCTTCCTGAACAAAATCTCTGGCTTGCCAGACGTAGAGGGGCCACGCATCGCCCAGTTTGGGTTGGAGAACGATCGGCCAGAAGGCGCGTTTTGCAGAGTCTACAATCTCAGCCGCAACCGAGGCTCGACCTACGACCCCATCCCAAGAGCGCAGCAGGTCGGCGGCCTCGCGCAGTTGCGCATCTGCTGTTTCCGCATGGTCGATCGCGTACGCGAAGCGCTGCGCCAGCACGCGGTCTACGTCCGAGTACAGATCGGTTTGCAGCGTCAGCATCTCCGCTGGCGTGAGGTTTCGCTTGCCCGCCAGCCACTTCCAGATCCGTTCGTTCCGATAAGGCGCGGCCCAATTGAGCGTGAGGGGGTAAGGGAATCCGTCGGGCGTAATCCGCCCGTTCGCTGTTGCGACGATGCCATCCTCGGGATCGAGAACGCTGGGCAAGGCTTCGAAGGGAATCCATCCCTGCCATTCGCGCTGGCTATCCGCGTCCGTCCCGGTTTCTAGCACGGGATCGGGATTCAACCCCGCAGGCCGAAGCGGGAACGAGCCGACCGCCTGGTATCCGATGTGTCCCTGATCGTCCGCGTACACGACGTTTTGCGTGGGCGCCCACCAGCTGCGCATAGCGCTGCGGAACTCCGCCCAATCACTCGCAGAATCCAGATCCTCGAGCGGCAATCCGCCCAGGGAAGGGTCGTAGAGGCTCCACTTGAGAGCCAGCATGCGATGTTCATGGGGCAGCAGCGGCGTGATGACGGGTCCGTGAACGGTAAGTTCGAGATCGAGGGTGACGTCGCGGCTGCCGCGCACGCGAATGAGTTCGCGGTGATGCTCCGGTTCCCGCCACTGACGATTGGCCCAATACTCCCCTTGTGCGTTGGTCTTTTCAAGGTACACGTCCTGCACATCCCCACTGAGCGTAGTAAATCCCCAGGCGATATGCGCATTGTGCCCGGCGATGATCAGCGGAATCCCGGGCGTAGTTACGCCTTCCGCGTGGAATGATCCGGCTTCCAGGTCTTCCTCATGCCAGATGTCAGGGATGCTGTGCTCAAGATGCATGTCATTCGAGAGCAGAGGCCTTCCGCTGGCCGTATGAGATCCACTGACAGCCCACTCGTTGGAGCCCGGCCGGCAGTCCTCGCACGAGCCGCCGGGAAAGCCCAACACTTCACCCAGGCGCACCAGGTCCCCGGTTTGCGAGGGCAGGCTGGTTCCGAGCCTGGCCGGCGCGTCTGCCGATTTGCGGGATGAACGCGACTGACGTCTTTCGAGCGGCCCTCGTGGCGGGATGCGCGGTTGAGGAGAGGAAAGGTTCGGCGCGGTTTGGGAAGGAGGACGATCCCGCCACGTCTTCACCGGATAGAGATCTTCGACGAGCCCGGGCTTGAGCAGCGCCTCGATCTTTTCCCGATTGAGTTTTGCTGGATAGAACGTGTCGAGACGCTGAATCATATTGAGCGCAATCAGCCAGGAGTCCACCGGCTTCCAGGGCCGCGGCTGGTAGCGCAGCAGGCGAAATTCCGCAGGCAGATGGCCCTGTTGAATTCTGATCGAGGCATTCACACCCCGGGCGAAGTCTTCAAAGAGGCGCCTCTGACCGCCCGGCATCGTCTCGGCCAGCCGTTCCGCCGTGCGCCGCATCTGAAGAACTCTCTGAACTTTGTCGTGTTCCAGAGCCTGCGAGCCGAGCACTTCGGAGAGATCGCCGGAGGAAAAGCGGCGCGCCATATCCATCTGCCAGAGCCGGTCCTGGGCGACGACAAAGCCCTGGGCCTCCAGGAGGTCGTCCATGTTTGAGGCCTGGATGTGCGGCACTCCGTGCCGGTCACGCCGCACCCACACGGGAGCGGACAACCCGGGCAGCCTGAGGCCGCCGTCGAGCTGCGGCAACTGGCTCCGCATGGCATGTTTCAGCCAAAGATCGCCTCCAGTCACGGCCGCCGCCGCAAGCAATAAGCCGCCGATCGTCAGTGCTGCGGAGAGACGCGCCAGCCGCGACGGTCCTCGCCTTCTGGCGCGAGCTTCCGGTCTTACCATTATCCTGCTTCCCGATAGGAGTTCCCGCAGGGATAGGCTTGTAAATCACCCCGGCCCAGGGTTTCTGCTTGCGCCCCATTGTCTCATTGGCTCCCCAATGGAACGAGGGCTGCGGCTCCCGAGGCTTGACAGGAGGGCGTGTCCCGGCAATCCTAGTCATTCCGTGATTGCTTTCCGGGTCGGTTAGGAGCTTTCCAGGTTGAACGTACGCGTCTTCTACCACGACAAATGCTTTGACGGGGCCTGCTCCGCTTCGCTCTTCACCCGTTTTCATCGCGAATGCATTCGCAAGGACGCTCTGTATGAGTTTCACGGACTGGTTCACCGGGCCGGCGCGCTCTTCCGCGAGGAAGAGTTCACCGGCGACGAGAATGCCATCGTTGACTTCAAGTATTCAGCCTCGCCGCGCATCACCTGGTGGTTCGATCACCATCTGAGCGCATTCTTAACTCCGGAGGATCAGCAGGACTTCCTTCGCGGACAACGGGACGGCGCTCACCGGGATCGCCGCTTCTACGATCCGAACTACACCTCATGCACCAGCTTTATCGCTCACATCGCGGAGAGCCGTTTTGGTTTCAACGCGGCGCCGATAGCCGAGCTGGTGCGATGGGCCGATATCGTCGACGGCGCCCTCTACGAGAGTCCGCAGGCGGCCGTGGAGATGGCGGACCCGGCGATGAAGCTGACGTTGATCATCGAATCGAGTCAGGACCCGGCGTTTATTCCAAGGATCATTCCGCTGCTGACCTCGCTGAGTCTGGCCGAGGTTCTGGCGCAGCCCTTTGTTCAGGAACTGCTCCCGCCGTTGCTCAAGCGGCATGAAGAGTCGCTCGCCTTGATTCGGGAGCGATCGAAGTCGGTCGAAGGAACCATCAGCTTCGACATCACAGACCGGCCGGTCGAAGGCTATAACAAATTCATCCCGTATTTCCTCCATCCCGAGGCGACCTACAGTGTAGGCCTCAGCAAATCCAGCTTTCGAACCAAGGTCGCGGTGGGGACCAATCCGTGGACGACAGCACGGCCGCAGGACCTCGTCAATCTCTCCAAGATCTGCGAGCGCTATGGTGGCGGCGGACACGCGCGCGTGGGCGCAATATCGTTCCCTCCGGACAGGGAAGAGATGGCGCGTGCCGCTGCGTCAGAGATTGTTCGCGAACTACGCGCCAAGAACCCGTTTGCATCCGAACCGGCCCTATAGGCCCAAACGCCGGCGGCTCAAGAGCGCGTCTTCCTCAAAGGATCAACTCCATTTGCATGTCGCTGCGTGAGTATTCCGAGTGCTTGTGCTCCTCGCCCTGCAGATGGACGAAGCCAACGCTCTCATAGAGCCGCAGCGCGGCATCGAGGGAATGGTTGGTTTCGAGGTAGAGCCGGTTCGCCCCGAGGCTCCTCGCCAGCTCGATGGCAGAATCCATCAGTTTCCGGCCGATGCCACGTCCCTGAAGATCCTCGCGCACCGCCATCTTGCCGATCTCGAAGCGAGCCGGTCCGTGGGGAATCAGCGCACAACAGCCCACAGGAACACTATCCGCGATTGCCAGGAGAATCTGTCCGCCCTGCTGGAGAATGGAGGCTTCGGGATCTCCGAGAACCTCGTAGTCTTTCGGCTCCAGCGCAAAATAACGGCAGATCCAAGCCTCATTCAAGGACTGAAAGGCCGGCTGATCTCCGGGCTGAAAGAGCCGGACGACCACCGCCGAGCCATCGGATGGCAGTGGAGAGGAAGATTGTTTCGCATCGCGCACCGAATGACCTCTTCGCCGCAGGATGCGCACCGGCTGGCCGGCGCCACATCCTCCGCAACTGCTTCGGGCGGCGGCCACGGATCTGCTCTGCCGCGAAGCTCACCGCCTATCATAATCGCGCTTAATGGCAATTTTCCTGCGTGATACCCTGCTTACGGAATGGGCGTGATCCCTCGCGGATCCCTCCTCACTGACTCTCGATTGAACAAGGGCAAACTCTGCATGAAGCTTTACCGTACGGCAAGCGGCTACATCGTCGAAAACAACGATCGCTTTTACGCAGGCAACGAGCCATCCTGGGATCAGATCGTCACACGGGACGATCTGACGAGTTATCTGGAACAACTCATTCCGCAGTTGAAGCCGCTGGAGGAGAAATCTTTCGGGGAGATCGAGGCGTCCCTGCTTGCGCCGGTCGGAAGCCAGGAGGTATGGGCCTCGGGCGTGACGTACTTTCGCAGCCGCAACGCGCGGATGGAAGAGTCGAAGTCCTCGGGTGGGGGGGATTTTTATGACCGCGTCTATTCCGCCGAGCGTCCGGAGCTCTTCTTCAAGTCGACGCCGGAGCGCGTGGTAGGCCATCGGGGAAGCGTCGCCATCCGCCGGGATGCTACCTGGTCCATTCCTGAACCGGAGCTGACCCTGCTCTCTACCCCCAGCGGAAAGATCGTCGGATACACCATCGGTAACGATATGAGTTCGCGGGATATCGAAGGGGAAAACCCGTTGTACCTTCCGCAAGCGAAGGTCTATGACCGAAGCTGCTCGATCGGCCCGGGAATCCTGGTCTCCTCCTCCCCGCTGCCGGCCTCTACGGAGATTCGCCTGGAGATCTTCCGGGGAGGAGAGTTGGAGGTTTCCGGCACGACCCAACTGGCCGAGATGAAGCGAAAGACGACCACGCTGGTCGAGTATCTTTACCGGGAGAATACCTTTCCCCACGGCACATTCCTGCTTACGGGAACAGGCGTGGTTCCACCCGACGCCTTTACGCTGCAAAAGGGAGATGAGATCCGCATCTCCATCGAGGGAATCGGCACCCTGATCAACACTGTGGGCTGACCTATTCCCTGGGCGCCATGACCTTGTAGGTGATCTTTTCGGAGAGAAACCTTCCGATGGGCGCGGCGATGCCGGCATCTTTTATCTTTTGCACATCATCGTCATTGGCGCAGGGTCCGTCGTAGACCACCCAAATGTCGTAGGTGCCGTGAGCATTGGTGTCCAGTCCCATGGCCAGCGGCCGCCGCGCTTCATAGTCCTGGCCTGCCTTGAGCACCAGCCACTTCTTGGCGCGCTCGCGGATGTCGGGAAGGCCGCTGCCGTCCACCTCCAGCCCGCAGTCGACCGTCGGCCGAGGCTGGTTGTTATTCTCCGGAACGAACTTCACCTGGAGAGAAAGGGCGCCGGGCGCCGGCTTGCACAAAAGTGGCGGATCGGGGATCCGCAGGGTGTGACCCGACTGGTTCACGATGTGGACCGACAGGATCGGCTGCTGTTCGGGGGCCGCGGTATCCATCGATGCGGTGATCTTGATGTCCGGTTTATTCGTCTGCTTGGCCCATGTCCCGGGAACAAGCAGCAGTCCCGTCAATAGGAGCGTCAGCAGAGTTCGCATAGGAATCCTCGGCTTCAATCGTAGATCATTCAGGGCGAGAATGCGGGCTCACTTTCGGCTAACCGCAAACCATGGCCGCATTAGGGGTTATCTGGGGCGGGGCAAGTCGAAGCGATCCGTCGTCCGTGCGTACGTTGAGCCCGCCATTCGGCCAATGGCCTTGAGCTTGTCGGGGTCGATCTTGCAGCCCTCCCCAAGGCCCTCCCGCACGTGGAAGCGAAGCACCTCACCCAGCACGATGCTGCCTCCTCCAGGCTTGTCGCTCACATGCACGATTTGGAGCAGTTTGCACTCCATTTGCACGTGGCTTTCCCCGACTCGCGCCGGGGTCACCAGGTCGCTTTCAATTGGCGTCAACCCGGAGAGAGCAAACTCGTCCACCTCCGGCGGCACACTCGCTGAGGTCGCGTTCATCTGTTCGGCAAAGTGTTCAGAGACGATATTGACGACAAATTCACGGGTCGCGATGATGTTGCGCAACGTGTCCTTAGTCGTAAGGGGGCCTTCCCGAACGGCGGGGCAGAAGGCAATCACCGGGGGGTTTGCGCTGCAGACGGTGAAGTAGCTGAAGGGAGCCAGATTTCTAACTCCGTCAGCATCAACGGTGGAAACAAAGGCGATGGGCCGAGGGACGACCGACCCCACCAGCAACTGGTAAATGTCGGAGACCGGATGCTCCGAGGGGTCGATCTTCAACATCTTTTGATCGTTCATCAAGCCGAGCGGTGACCTCTACGGCTGATTTTAATTGAGATCTAAAGGTTTCCCCGCTCCGCCTGTTCGCGCTCGATTGCCTCGAAGAGCGCTTTGAAGTTCCCTTTGCCGAAGCTGCGGCTGCCCTTGCGTTGAATGATCTCGAAGAACAAGGTCGGGCGGTCCTCAACCGGCCGGGTAAAGATCTGCAGCATGTATCCTTCGTCATCGCGGTCCACCAGGATGCCGAGTCTCTCAAGCTCACTGATTGGCTCGTCGATTCTTCCGGTACGACTCTGGAGATCCGTGTAGTAGGAGTGCGGCACCCGCAGGAATTCGACGCCCTGCTCCTGCATCTTCGAGACGGTATAGAGAATGTCTGTTGTAGCCAGGGCAATGTGCTGCACGCCCGGACCGTGATAGAACTCCAGGTACTCTTCCACCTGCGACTTTCTTCGCCCCTCAGCCGGTTCGTTGATGGGAAATTTCACCCGGCCATTGCCATTCGCCATGACTTTGGACATCAAGGCGGAGTATTCGGTCGAAATATCCTTGTCGTCGAAATGCTGGTAAATGCAAAAGCCCATGACGTCGGAGTAGAAGCTGGCCCAGCGGTTCATCTCGTTCCAGCCGACGTTCCCGACGATATGGTCGATATGGACCAGTCCCGTGGGCCGTGCAAGAGGATCGAACGAGAGCGCACGATACCCGGGAAGAAACGCGCCGCGATAGTTCTGACGCTCGACAAAGGTGTGAATCGTATCGCCGTAGGTCGCAATCGAGGCCATTTTGACCGTGCCTTCAGCGTCTTTCAGCTCGAACGGCTCCCGGACGCTTCGTGCTCCTCGCCGGGTGGTCTCTTTCCAGGAGCGCCGGGCATCATCCACGGAGAGAGCGACGTCGTGAACGCCGTCGCCATGCAGATGCAGGTGCTCGGCGATCTCGGTATCGGGCCTGAGCGGAGTGGTGAGGACAAAGCGGATCTTGCCCTGCTGGAGAACGAAAGAGGCGCGATCGCGGACGCCGGTCTCCGGCCCCGCATACGCAACGAGGCTCATGCCAAAGGCAAGCCGGTAAAAATAGGCAGCCTGACGCGCATTTCCGACGTAGAACTCGACATAATCGGTGCCATTTAAGGGGAGGAAATCCTGTTTAGTGGATGGTGCAATTTCTTGATGCAGAACTGTGGACATACAGTGCGTGCTCCGGGATGACAACTCAGCAATTCAGAACTTCAAGCTGGTTCACAAACGCCAGCGACTACAGAACATATACCCTTCCTCTCAGACTTGCCTAGAGCCGGAAAGGTACCTTTGCTTGCCACACTTGTGTGCACGTCGTTGACACCCAAGTTGTAGGAGATGCAATCTTCATTTATTTTGCCGCTCTTGAATAAGACGCCCAAAGGTCGGTATATGTTTGCGCTATCCCTCGTCTAAAAGCTGAAGGAGAGGAGGATGCGATGAAAAGCGGCTCCGCTCAGTTGAAAATTGCCGAACCTTACCTCGCCCGGCAGGATTGGCCCGCATACAGCGCAGAACAGCATGCGGTTTGGGCGGAGTTGGTCGGCCGCCAGATGCCGCAGCTGGAGCGGTACGCCTGCGCCGAGTACCTGCAGGGTTTTGAGCGGATCGGGCTCAGCGCCGATTCGATTCCGGAGCTGGCGGCGGTCAACCTCCGGTTGGAGCCTCTCACTGGCTGGAGCGCCACCGCGGTCAGCGGCTTTCTGCCTGCCGGCGCGTTCTTTGAAATGCTGGCGGCGCGCAAATTTCCTACAACGACCTGGCTTCGCGAGCGCAATTCGCTGGAATACACCCCGGAACCGGACATCTTCCATGACGTCTTTGGCCACGTGCCTATGCATGCTCACCCTGTCTTTGCCGACTTTCTCCAGCACTATGGACAGGTCTGTGCGGAGTTGACGGATGGGAGAGCCCTGGAGCGGATGGGAAGACTGTTCTGGTTTACCGTTGAGTTCGGCGTGATCCGCCAGAGAGGAGAGATCAAGATCTATGGAAGCGGTTTGATCTCCTCCCACGGGGAGACTGCCCATGTGGTGCGAGGCGGTCCTGAGATCCGCGACTTCGATCTCGATCAGGTTCTCAACCAGGCATTCTCTACCTCTGAGATGCAGAAGGTCTTGTACGCCGTAGAATCCTTCGAGCAGATCTATGATGCGGCGAAAGAGGCCGGTCGGAGGGTCGGCTGAGGCCGCGCCTTGCAGCGGCTTCCGGCGGTTCCGGGGACCTGCGTGGGCGAGGGCGGGAGCAGCCGGAGGACAATCGCTGCCAGGACGATGCGCATTCTCTCCCCGGCCGGCCGGCAAATTCTTCAAGTTGTCACAGATGGTGAGGCACAATTGTTCAGGAGCCTTCTTTGCCACGGATCCATTTTCAACAGCAACTCGCCGAACTGAAGGACAAGCTTCTGGCCATGGCTGCGCTAGCGCAGCAGGCGGTGGAGGCGTCGGCTGACGCTTATTTGCAGCGCGATCCAGGGCTGTGCCAGTACGTCCGGGATAACGAAACCGCGATCAACTCGGCCCAGCGCGAGGTCGACGAGATGGCCTATGAGCTTTTGGCTAAAGAACAGCCCATGGCGATCGATCTTCGGTTTATTCTCGCGGTGATCAAGATCAACGGCGATCTGGAGAGAATCGGCGATCAGTCCATGAGCATTGCCATCCGCACCAAGGAGATGCTGGAGCATCCCGCGGTCGACCTGCCGGTAGATGTTGCGGGAATGTCAGAGTACGCGTCGCGCATGATCCGCTCCGCCATTCAGGCGCTGCTGGACGCGGATGCCAAGATAGCCGACTCCGTTCTGGTGATGGACGACGAGATCGACCGCATGGACCGCGTGGCCTTCGATGACCTGACGAAGGTGATGCAGGAGAGGCCGGAAGTGACCCTTCAGGCGATGAATGCGATCGTGATTGCCCGCAACCTGGAGCGGATTGCGGACCATGCCACCAATATCGCCAAAGATGTGATCTTCTGGGTTCGCGGAGCCGACGTGCGTCACCAGATCTCCACGGCCGATTAAGCATTCCCGTCGGGCGGGCGCGGCTGGCTCGCAGCCTGGCGAAGGAGAGGAAGCGGCAGATCTCCGGCTGCTGTGCGCAGTTCGGGAGCGTGCCGGCTGGGCCGCCGAAGCGGGCGACAGGGAGGAATTCTTAGATCCTCCGTCTGGCGTCCTCCTCCTCTAGTTGGCCTTGACTTGGCGAGGCTTCCCGAGATACCGTGAAAGTATGTCCTTGTGTTGTCATCCGCGCACAACTTGTCGTGTGACCCCATCACGCCGCGCGGGTCGCTCCTAGGGCAATTCAGCTAAATCTTCTTATCGGAAACCCCAGGCGTTGAATGCACCACGGCCGGGGTTTTTCTTTATCTACATACATTCTGTTGAAAGGCAGGGTCAGATGACCGAGGTCAAGGAAACAAAGGCGCAGCGCCAGGAGCGGCTCAAGCGCGAGAAGAACCCCTGGGAGGCATTGGAGGAGATTCGCGCCTTTGCCCGGGGAGGCCGCGCCTCGGTCACGCCGGAATGGGCTTCCTCATACTTCAAATGGTGGGGCATCTACACCCAGGGAGATGGAGCCGGCGCTACCGGCGGTAAAGGTGGCGAAGGGCTCGTCACCGACTATTTCATGATGCGTATTCCGCTGATCAACGGATTTGCCACCTCGGGGCAGATCCGAGTGATCGCGGACATCGCCGAAAAGTATGGCCGCAACCTTGCCGACATTACAGTGCGCCAGTCGATCCAACTGCACTGGCTGACGATTGAGAGCCTGCCGGAGATTATTGAGAGGCTCAATGCTGCGGGCCTGTCTTCCCTGGGAGCTTGCGGAGACGTGGTGCGAACCGTGACGGGCTGCCCCCTGGCTGGCTTGGCCGCGGATGAGGTAATTGACGCCTCCCCATATGCCCAGGAGGTTGCCAGGAGTCTGATGGCCAACCCGGAGCTATACAACCTGCCGAGGAAGTTCAAGGTCTCGGTCACCGGCTGCTCGGCCTGGTGCTGCTATCCGGAGATCAATGACATTGGGTTTACTCCCGCAGTGCGCTCCCTGGGCGATCGGCAGGAGGTAGGGTTCTCTGTTCGGGTTGGTGGCGGGCTCTCCAAGGAGCCGCACCTGGCGGTTCGTCTGAACGCATTTGTGCGGCCCGATCAGGTGGCTCCCGTTGCCCTCAAGATTGCCGAGATCTTCCGCGATCAGCAGGCTCTGCGGGAACACCGCGACCGCGCGCGGATGAAATATCTGTTTCTCCGCCAGGGCTGGACGGCGGAATCCTTCCTCGCCGAACTCAACTCGCGGCTGGGATATGATCTCGAGCCGGCGGTGGAGGAGTTGATTCCAAATGACGTGCTTCGCGACCATGTCGGGGTGCGCGCGCAGAAGCAGCCGGGGCTCTGCTCCGTAGGCCTGTCGGTCCTGCGCGGACGGATGACGGCAATACAGTTGCGCGAGGTTGCCGAGCTGGCCGAGCGGCATGGCGGCGGCGAGGTACGCACGACGGTGATGCAAAATCTGGTCCTGCCCAATGTTCCTAAGGAGAACGTGCAGGTGCTGGTCCGGGAGCTGGGCGAATTGCAATTGCCCGTCGAAGGCTCCAGTTTCTGGCGGGGCGGGATCGCCTGCACCGGCACCGAGTTCTGCAAGCTTGCGATCACGGAGACGAAGGGCTTCCTGCGCTGGCTGGTCGAGGAGATGGAAGAGCGGCTGCCCGGCTTTGACCAGCAACTCAAACTCCATGTCACGGGCTGCCCAAACAGTTGCGGGCAGCACTGGATTGCCGACATCGGATTGGAGGGCAAGAAGGTGAAGCACGAAGGACAGTTGGTCGATGCCTTCAACTTCTGCGTTGGCGGCTCCGTCGGACTTCATCAGGCCACGGGCCGGACCTTAGGCTACCGCTGCATCGCTGTAGAGGTTCCCGATGCCATCGAGCGGCTGTTGCGCAGCTACCTGGAGGATCGCCGGCCGGGTGAAAACCTGCGCTCGTACTTCGCCCGGCAGAGCGATGAGGAGTTGCGCGGGCAATTGGCGGGAGCTTCGCTCGCCGAGGCAGGAGAAGCCGCGGCAGTAGTCCACGCCGAATAACGTGAGAGCGCATGAATCTGTTCCCGCTGTTTCTGAAGCTTGAAGGGAAAAGATGCCTGGTCGTCGGAGCGGGAATGGTCGCTCTGGAAAAGATCGAGGCGCTCCTGCGCTGCGGAGCCCACGTCTCCATCGTCTCTCCCGCAGCGGTGGACGCCGTACAGAAGCTCAGCGAGAGGGGAACCGTCGAATGGACGGTGCGCTGCTTTCTTCCGGACGACCTGGATGGCGCGGTGCTGGCGATTGCGGCGACCAACGACCGCGAGGTCAATCGCCAGGTCTTTGAAGAGGCGTCACGCCGTTCGATTCTGGCAAATGCGGTCGATGATCCTCCGTTGTGCGATTTCTTTTGCGCCTCGATTGTGGAGCGCGGAGATCTGCAGATAGCGATCTCCACAGCGGGAAAGAGCCCGGCTCTTGCTCAGAGGTTGAGGCGGGAGATCGACGCTCAGCTCGCCCCGGATATGGGGCGCTGGCTGAATGACCTCGGAGACCTCCGGCGGGAGGTGCTAGCCGCGATGCCTGCCGGCGAGGCCCGCAAGGAGTTCCTGCACCAGTTGGCCCGCCGAGATGTCTGCTCCGCAGAGAGCTGCCCGGCCCGCTTGGACGTCCAGACGGCGGCGCGGAGTGCTCCAGGCCTGGGAAGTGCGGAAGTTCGCCGCAAAGAACCTGAACCGGAATGGAGATCGGAGGAGGCGCAGCCGTGAGTCGTGCAGAGGCAGGCAAAGTCTATCTGGTGGGCGCCGGTCCGGGCGATCCGGAGCTGCTTACCTTGAAGGCTGCCCGGCTGCTGGCCCAAGCCGACGTGGTCCTGCATGACGATCTGGTGCCGCAGCCCATATTGGACCTGAGTGGCAAGCATGCTTTGGTGATGAGCGTCGGCAAGCGTTGCGGCCGGAAGAAGATCACTCAGGCGGCCATCCACGAGCTCATGATCTCCTCTGCCCGCAGCGGGCTTTCCGTCGTCCGTCTTAAATCAGGCGACCCCCTCATCTTTGGCCGCGCGGGGGAAGAGATGGATGCGTTGCGCGCGGCGCAGATTTCCTTTGAGGTTGTCCCCGGCGTGACGGCTGCTTCCTCGGCAGCGGCTCTTCTGGGAGTCTCCCTGACGGATCGGCGCATTGCCTCCAGGCTGATCGTTCTCAGCGGCCACCCTGCAGCAGGAGAGCTGCCCGAGCAGATGCTCTCCTCCGCGAAGATCTCAGAAGATGCCACCCTCGCCATTTACATGCCTGGAAACAGACTTGCTGAGGTCGCCGCAGCGCTCATGCGCAGCGGACTGGCTGAAGATACGCCGTGCGTCGCGGTGAGGGATGCTTCGCGGCCCGAGGCGGCATATCAGGCATTTCGGCTAGGCACGGTTGGTCAGGTTCCTGCTCCCCAGGGACCAAGGTTGCTCCTCGTCGGCCCCGCTCTGGAATCCGTGCTCGCACGCGATGCAGAGGCCGCTCCGGAGTGCGCCCGCCAAGACGCCGCTTCGGCCGCTTCTCTCCAGCTTGAATAGGGCCGCGCCCAGACGAGTTACCCCAGCCTTTGCTGCCCGCTCTGTGATGCCATCAACGCAGAGTCTCCGGCTATCCGTCCCTGCCGGCGCCTCCAGCAGCTACTATCAAAAGAACATGTGTCCGCAGGCGGTGACGGCATTCGGCTGCCGGCAGCCTTTTGTGCGTTTCCAACAGATCCTGCAGTGAATGGACTTTGAAGACCCAATCGAGAACGCATGCGAATTGTTACCACGGCTACAGCCTACCCTCCTCATTACTCTACACAGGAAGAAGTGATTGGCGCGCTCAAGACCTATTGGGACAAGGGTCTGGAGAATGCCGCGGTTCTCGAGAGACTGCACATGCGGACCGGCGTTCAGGGAAGATACTTCTGCCGTCCTCTTGAGGACTACGCCGGCCTGGATACATGGGGAAAATCGAACGACGTCTGGATCGAAATGGCAGAGCGCCTGGGCGAAGAAGCGATCGCGTGCGTGCTCGACCAGGCCGGGGTGGATCGTGACCGGATCGGCGCGCTCTTTTTTGTCTCAGTAACCGGTATCTCCAGTCCTTCGATCGATGCCCGCCTGGTCAACCGGATGGGCCTCTCGCGGAGGATCAAGCGAAATCCGATCTTCGGTTTGGGTTGCGTCGCCGGGGCTGCGGGCCTGGCGCGGGCCGCCGATTATGTTCGTGCTTATCCTGACCAGATTGCAGTGCTGCTTGCCGTCGAGCTTTGTTCGCTGACCTGGCAGAGAGAGGATCTGACTGCGGCCAACCTGATCTCCTGTGGCCTGTTCGGCGACGGTGCGGCCGCTGTGCTCGTGGCCGGGAGCCAGGTAGATCTCTCCGGGCCGAGAGTGCTGGGAAGCACAAGTTCCTTCTATCCGGATACCCAGGATGTGATGGGATGGAAAATCTCGGAAAAGGGATTTCAGATTGTGCTCTCCCCGGATGTTCCCAAGGTCGTGCGGGAGAACCTGGGGCGGGACGTCGATGCTTTTTTGGCCCTGCACGGAATGACACGCGGCCAGATTGGCTCCTGGATCATGCATACCGGCGGTCCCAAGGTGCTGGAGGCTACGGCGGAGGCGTTAGGGCTCAGCAACGGCGAACTTCAAGCATCGTGGGAGGCGCTGGCGCGGGTGGGAAATCTCTCTTCAGCGTCGGTGCTCGTCGTCCTCGACGAGATCATGAAGGAGCGCAGGCCATCTCCGGGCACGCGCAGCGTACTGGCCGCAATGGGACCGGGATTCTGCGCCGAGATGTTATTGCTGGAGTGGTAGATCTCCCGGTGCTGCTTTGGGAGCCCACGACACCATCACCATTTCACTACCTCACCCCGCTTTGAGGAGGGAGTATTCCACCCTTTGGCAAGGGATTAGCGCGAAAGAAAGCGGACTGCGGGCCGCGGCCCGCGCACCCGTTCCCTTTGAAAACGGTGCGCGGAGCCTGAGGGAGCCGAAGGGGCCAAACCTGGGGAACCGCTGAAGCGGGCCGAAACGGCTTACGCAGCCGCATCTCATGCCACAAGAAAGCCGGGAGACCGATACCGGCTTCCTGTGCCTGTCTCACATGTAAAATTGCCGGATGGCATCCCAGACATAGATACCTAAAATGGCCGCAGTCAATACGCAGGTGGCCCCAGTGCAGATTCTTACCAGGGGCCGAAGCCTGGCTACCTTCCGTAGCAGCGCGTCATTCTCCTTATGTTGATGCTCAGAGGCATCGTCCAAAAATAGCTGGTCTTCTTCGTAGCGGGTAAGGGTGCCGCGATAGAGGAGAAGGGCCAGCAAAGTTGCGGTAAAGCCGGCCCAAACGATCCACATCCACATAGGAGGTAGAGAGGAATGCATAAAGCACCTCGGGAATCGGTCTGAGTCAGTCCCAGGTACCGAGCGGGTCCGGGAACTAGCCGGGCTCGGGGGGTAGGAGGGGCCGTTTGGCTAAGAATGATAGCTCTGGAAGCTTGCCTTTGGCACTGAATATTTGCAATTGCTGTGCACTATCTGGCAACTCGAATCCTGGCAACGGATTCCACTCTCTAGTATTTGGGCCGGTCAAAGGATGGTTGTAAGGATCTGAGGAGAAGGAACGATGAACGGCAAGAACCTGAAGTTCGCTTTCTATAGATTGGCCTTGGTGATTTCCTCCGTTGCGGGAATCGGCCTGCTCAACGCATGTACCACCCCAAAAGAGACCTCCGACCAGCGGCTGCAGGAGGAAGCTGAACGGGCTACGATCAAGGCAAGGCAGCAGTCGAAGGAGGCTCTGGAGCAGGCCCGGATTGCGGCGGCAAATGCGCAGCGCAAGGTGGATGACATCGCAGCGGGGGTGCGCCAGGGAATGAAGGCCGGGAGGCCGGGGGAACGGTCAAGCGTAGACCTGAATACCGCTTCCGCGAGCGAATTGGCCAGCCTGCCTGGCATCTCGGAGGCCAAGGCGCGGCAGATTATCCGCCACCGGCCATACGCGTCGACCCACCAATTGGTCGACCGCGGACTCGTCTCCGAGTCTCGCTTCGCCGAGATCTCTCCTCATCTCACTGTCCGGTAATCGATTTACCGGGCGGTTGCGAGCGTGAGTCCTCGGGAACCTGCTCGGCATCCAATTTGACGGGTTCTTTTGGGCACGCCTACGCTGGCCCGGTTTTCAGGGCTCTAGGGAACCTGTGAGAAGGTATAGAATTAACGCAGCACTCAATACACGGAGACAATCGGATGGCAAGCATCGCTGAACCGGTAACCAATCTCAATCCTGCCGTCGCGCCGCTTTCGCTCACACCTCAGGCGGTCGCGAAGGTACGCGAAATCATGGCAACTCAGGATCCGTTGCCGTCAGGCCTCCGCATCGGCGTAGTGGGCGGCGGATGCTCAGGCTTCCAGTACTCCATGTCCTTTGAAAACCAGTCTGGGATGATGGATAAGGTCTTTCACTTCGACGGACTGAAGGTTTTTGTGGACGCGACCTCTCTGATGTATTTGAATGGCTGCGTCGTCGATTAC
>DASYYO010000193.1:0-4799 GCA_035933805.1 Acidobacteriaceae bacterium
ACGCCGACCTATGCTCCTGGCGAGCCACTGGATCCGTTGCTGGAACTGCGGGAGAATCCGCGGCTGCTCCGCTCGGTGATCACCGAGATCTCATCCATCCACAAGAAGCTGATTCGACTGCCGCGGGTGATTCGGCCGAGAGAAGGCGACGAACCGCGGGTCGTCACGGTTGGAGACGCGTATCTCCAGGCGAATGGCTCGATTTGGCATCACGAGGCCATCAAGATCTTCCTCGATCGTGTGCAGTCTTACGATGCACTGGAACTCGAGGAACTCTGGGCGCTCCCTTCCATCCTCAAATTTCTCTTGCTCGAAGAGATCATTACCCAGGCAGACGGCGTCATCAAGAGCCCGGACTCGCACACGCCGGCCGGAGCCGAGTTGCTCAAGGCGCGCATGAAGAGCTTGCGCGACATAGGTTATTCCGACTGGCCTACGATGATCGAGCCGCTGGTTGTCTATGATGTGATCCTGCAGCAGGACCCGGCGAACGCCTACAAGCAGATGGATTTCGACAGCCGGGAGGCCTACCGCAAGCGGGTCTCCGAAATCGCCCGCTACTCCGACTGTTCGGAGTCTCAGGTCGCCGAGGCGGCGATCGAACTGGCCCGGCAAGCAGAATCGCAGCCGGGAAGCGCAGACCCGCGGCTGGACCTGCGTCGCGCCCACGTTGGCTACTATCTCCGGGACCGGGGGTTCCCGAGGCTGGCTGCTCGCGTTGGCTACCGCCCGCGATTCATTGACCGGCTGCGCCTGGCAATCTCCAACCATGCGGACGACTTCTATATCGGCGGCATCCTGATCGTGACTGCCGTTCTGATAGGGGTAATCCTGGCTCCGCTCGCTCCCGCTTACTCCATCTTCGGGGGACTCGCCTGGGCCTTTCTGCTGTTGCTTCTGCCGGTCACCCAGGGTGCAGTAGATCTCTTCAACAACACCATCACTGCCATCTTCAAGGCCCATGCGCTGCCCAAGCTCGACTTCTCCAAGGGAGTCCCTGACGAATGTACGACCCTGGTAGTTGTGCCGACGCTTCTGATGAGCGCTCGCCAGGTGAAAAACCTCTTCGACGACCTTGAGGTCCGGTATCTGGCCAACCAGGACCGGAATATTCACTTCGGCCTGCTTACGGATCTCCCCGATTCGATCACCCGGCCGCGGCCCAACGACACCGACCCGCTGGTCGATCTGGCCATCCGGCTGACCAATGAACTGAACCATCGCTACGCATCCGCAGGCGCAGGTTCGTTTTTCCTGCTGCACCGCCATCGCATCTTCAATGCGCGGCAGGGGGTATGGATGGGATGGGAGCGCAAACGCGGCAAACTCCTCGACCTGAACAAGCTGATGAAGGGGCAGTTCGATCCCTTCCCGGTGAAGGCGGGCAATCTCGATGCGCTCGCCCATGCGCGGTACGTAATCACCCTCGATTCAGATACGCAGCTTCCACGCGGCTCCGCACACTCCATGATCGGAGCAATCGCCCATCCGCTCAATCGCGCCATCATCGACACGTCGACCCGCATCGTTACCGAAGGATACGGAATTCTCCAGCCGCGCGTCGGCGTCAGCATCCACTCGGCGTCGCGGTCACGCCTGGCGGCAATCTACTCCGGACAAACCGGCTTCGATATCTATACACGCGCCATTTCCGATGCCTATCAGGACCTTTACGGCGAAGGCATCTTTACCGGCAAAGGCATCTACGAGATCGATACTCTGCATGCGGTTCTCGATCGCAGATTCCCGCACAATTCCCTTCTCAGCCACGACCTGATCGAGGGTTCCTATGCCCGGGTCGGGCTGGTTACGGATATTGAAGTCATCGACGATTACCCATCGCACTACAGCGCCTACAATCGCCGGAAGCATCGCTGGGTTCGCGGAGACTGGCAGATCGCACAGTGGATGTTCTCCAAGGTTCCGGATGAGTCCGGCAGGTATGTGCCGAACCCGATCGCCACGATCTCGCGCTGGAAGATCTTTGACAATCTTCGCCGGTCGCTGGTGGAGACGTTCACTTTCATCCTGCTGGTCGCCGGCTGGTTAGGGCTCCCCGGGGGTGCGCTCTATTGGACGCTCGTCACGCTCTTCCTCATGTTTGTCCCCACCCTGGTTCAATTTGTCTTCGGGTTAGGACGAGCCTACTTTTCCTCAACGCAAGGCGCCCTGCAGGATGCAGTGAGCGGATTCTGGCAGGGCAGCTTCATCGATCTGCTGAATCTCGTATTCCTGCCGCATCAGACGCTGCTTGCGCTGGACGCCATTATCCGCTCCCTTGTACGCCGCTTTATCACCGGCCAGCGCCTTCTTGAATGGGAAACCGCTGCGGAATCGGAATCGAAGACCGTCTCGAAGACGCCCGTCGACCGGTACCTGAAAGTCACGCCGCTGGTCGCACTCGTAGTCGGATTGCTGACGCTTGTGTATCACCCGTGGAATCTTGTGGTGGCGCTTCCCGTTCTCATTCTTTGGGCTTCGGCCGGCGGCATCACCGCATGGCTGAATCAGTCGCCGAGGGAGACCCATCCACGGCTCAGCACCCAGCAGGATCGGTTTTTGCGCCAGTTGGCCCTGCGCACGTGGCGCTTCTTCTATCAATTCGGAGGCGAAAGTCATAACTACCTGATTCCCGACAATGTAGAAGAAGACGGTCTTTTTGAGGCCGCGCGCGTTTCGCCGACCAACTTCGGCTTGCTATTGAACGCTCGCCAGGCAGCAAACACCTTCGGCTATCTGACACAGCCCGAGTTTGCGGAGCTGACCGCCCGCAGTCTGGCCACCTACGAGAAGCTCGAAAAGTTCCATGGACACATCTACAACTGGTACGACACGCGGACCCTCACACCACTGCGTCCCCGGACGGTGTCCACAGTGGATAGTGGAAATCTTGCCGCATCGTTCTATACCCTGCGCACGGGCTGCTTTGCCATGCTGCGAAGCGCTCTGCTCGATCGCAGCCTTTTTTCCGGAATCCGCGATCATTGGGATCTTCTGGTGTCGCTGCCCGGCGCCGCTCCTGAGCTGAAGGGGATGACACCGCCGGCTGCGGATGCAAGCACGGACCAATGGATCCAGTGGGCATTGGCCACCGCGGAGGCGCCCGTCTTCGCCGGAACTCCAGCCGCAGCTGCCGCTGGCTCTGTGACCGAGGACAGCGAGCGCGCCTGGTGGATGGCCGAGACCCGCCAGCGCGTCGCCGCATTGGTTACGCTGGTGCGCGACTACATGCCATGGCTTCTCCCTGAATTTGCGCCCTTACGCAATTTGCCACAGATGCAAGGGCTGGCCGCGAACCTGGATACCGTTCCCGCCGACAGCCTTGACGCATTTGCCGCGGATCTGGATGGCCGCGTCGCCCGCGCCTCCGCCAGCCTCCCGGCAGAGTCCCCCGACGTCCTGCTGGTGGAAAAGCTGCGTACGACCCTCCATCCCGCTCGAGAGCGGGTTCGCAGCCTCACGCTTTCGATCGCCAGGCTGGCTTCTGAGGCGATGCGCTACGCCACGGAGATGGAATTCGCTTTTCTGCTGGACCGCTCGCGGCTGCTGCTCTCGATCGGCTACGAGATGGAGACTCAACATCTCCATAAGGCGTGCTATGACATGCTTTCCAGCGAAGCTCGCATCGCGGCCTTCATCGCAGTTGCGAAGGGCGAAGCCCCGCAGATGAGCTGGTTCAAGCTGGGGCGCACGCATACCTTGGCATATGGACGAGCGGTCCTGATCTCCTGGACTGGAACGATGTTCGAATACCTTATGCCCTCGCTTTGGATGCGGAGCTATCCCGACACGCTCGTCTCCCGCACACTCAGCGGGGTCGTCTATATCCAGCGCGCCTTCGCTCGGGAACGAAAGATTCCCTGGGGCATCTCGGAATCGGGCTGGTCAAAGAAGGACGAGAAAGGCCACTATCACTACCAGGCCTTCGGCATTCCATCGATCGCTCTCAAGTGGGACGCGGTCGCCGGCCCCGTCGTGTCGCCGTACTCAACATGTCTCGCCTTGGGGATCGACCCGGTGGAGGCCCTGCGCAACCTGAACCACATGGCGAAGCTCGGCTGGATTGGAGCCTTCGGGTTTTACGAAGCGGCAGATTATCAGGAGTCGGCCAAGAAACCGGAACTGGCCCGCGAGTGGATGGCCCATCACCAGGGCATGTCGCTGCTTGCCATTCTGAACCTGCTCCACGGCAACATCGTGCAGAGCTGGTTCCATGCCAACGCCCATCTGCAAGCGACACAGTTACTGCTGCATGAAAAACCGATTCGCGAATCGACTCTCAAGGCCGAACATCGCGAAGCACAATCGCGCAGCAAGGCGAGCTGAGACTGAAGCCGGCTTCCAAGACAATCGGCGGAGTCGACTGCAACGCAGTTCGCTCGTTTGCGGCGGCATCGCCGTCGATCCCGAACGCTGGCTGCGCGAGGCGCTGAGCCGCATCGCCGATCACGCGCTCAGCCGAATCGAAGAACTTCTACCTTGGAAGATGGCTGCCGAACTCTCCTAATTGCATCAGAAGGTGTCCACTAAAAGTAGTGGACACCTCCGTGATTCCGAAAAGCGGACAGTCGGCTTAAAATCGTGCCGATGACCTGGAACCACTCGATCGGGATTGTTCGAGAATTGTCGATCTTTGTTCTGAGCGCGACGTTGCTGATATGCGCCTTCGGCCACGCGGACAAGCAGAGGAAGGCCAGGGTACTCCCGGATGGAAGTATCGATTTCACGCCAAACAGGCGTTCCTTTTGGGCCTCCCCATTGGTGGTCGCGTATCTCATGTACCTCCTTGTCAACGCTGA
>DASYYO010000234.1:0-1690 GCA_035933805.1 Acidobacteriaceae bacterium
GGCGCTGCGTAAAAACGTGCTGGCAAAATGCTACGGCGGCGACATTACCCGAAAACGCAAGCTGCTGGAGAAGCAGAAGGAAGGCAAGAAGCGCATGAAGCGGATCGGGAAGGTGGATATTCCGCAGGAAGCGTTTCTCGCCGTGCTGAAGGTGGGGGAAGAGAGTAGCCGCTGAGGATTCGCTTGCCCGGCCGGTATCGTTTCGCCGGGCGTCAAACCGGGTCGGCGGAACCTGCTATACTGCCGCGCAATTCTGAAAAGTCTTCGGTCTTGGTGATCCATGACAGAATCCAAGCCTCTCAAGGAATCCACAGCCCAGCCACCTGCGATCGACGCAACAGTCGCGAAGGCGCTGAAGACCTTGGTGCGCGCCGGCCTCGCCGAGGTCAACGGAAATCAAGTCCTGTTGACCCTGCCTGATGACCCCAACTGGCTACACAGCGTGGCCAAGGCTGTAGGTCCGGACCGTACCGATGGCTCCGTGAAGAATAACTCGGTGGAGGAGTCGATCGTCATTCGATTTCAAGAACTTGAGAGGGGCCTTTGCGATCGGTTTCCGCAGGCCTGCAAGGAGGCTAAGGCTCTGGCCGAAAATCTCACCGATCCGCAAACGGCGAGCGCTGACGCAGTGTGGGCCCGGCTCTGGAACAAGCCGTTATACGCCAATACGAAAGTGGCGACTGGTACACGCTGGGTCGAGCGGCTGGCCCCGCATATGGATGGTGCTTGGCGGAGTTGGGGGCTGCAAGGTGAGGCGGTCTACATCGCGAAGGTAGGAAGCGGGATTAGCCCGGAATCCTTCCGACGGAGCGAGCAGGCAGACGAGATTCGGCGCACAACGAGAATCCCGATCCACCGACTATTCGCGATCCAGGGCGCGGCCAGAGCGCTACGCGAGCGGGCGAGCCGCTGCGATAGGCCCTATGCCGATCTAGTTGACGCCGATCCCGACGCGATCGTATCAACCGTGCGACAGGAGATGGGTTGGGGGTGGGGAAACATCACAGTGCTGCACTTCCTGACTGATTTGGGACTGGCATGTAAGCCCGACGTTCATCTTGTTCGAACGGTACGACATCTCGGGATCGTGCTGAACTTGTCGGATCAGAAGGTACCGGGCTTGACTGCGGTAATAGAAATCAACTGCGCTGTTCGAAGCCTGCTCGAGTCAGTTTATGGTTCTTTCACACCGCAGAAGCTTCGGTATCTGGACAAAGTCCTGATGGAGATTTCTAGGCAAAAGCTCATATAGCATCGCGCGGATCATTTTGTAGCGCGGCGTTTCGCCAGCAATTCTTTGTACAGGTCAATAGTCTGAGCGGCGATCGCCGTCCAGGAGAAGGTCTGCTCGACGCGTTTGCGTCCCGCCTCGCCAAACTGCTTTGCCTTCGCTGGATCGGCGAGCAGCGCGCTGATCTTCGCGGCCAGGTCGCGCGAGAACTTCTCCGGATGCAGAGGAAAGCTGGTGACCGGGTCCTGCTCAAAGGGGACCAGCCAGCCAGTTTCGCCGTCCACAACCACCTCGAGAATGCCACCCGTGGCGCTGGCGACGACCGGCGCGCGGCAGGCCATCGCCTCCAGATTGATGATGCCGAAGGGCTCGTAGACCGACGGGCAGCAGAAGACCGCGGCGTGGCTGTACATCTGGATGGCCTCGGGCTTCGTGAGCATCTTCTCGATCCAGATGATG
>DASYYO010000320.1:0-1539 GCA_035933805.1 Acidobacteriaceae bacterium
GAGTTTCCGCATTCCGCTGATGACCTCCAAAAACCTCCGGCAAACGGCCATGCTCGAAAAGCTCAGCCGCTTCAAACATGCTCTTCGACAACCGGTGCATCTGCTGGTGAAATCCGTACCGGCCAAATGCCAGAACAAAATTCGCTGCAGTCACCGGCCACACCGTCCCGCGATGGTAAGAGAACGGATTGTACGCCGGATGATTTGCCGACAACGTGCGCACTCCCCAACCGGAGAACAGGTCCTCTTTCATCAGTCGATCGACGATGAGCTTTCGTTTGTCATCATCCACGATTCCGCCGAAAAGGCACTGACCGGGATCCGACGCTACCGACCGCACCAGTTCCCCCTTGGAATCGATCGCCAATCCAAAGAAGCCGTCGTCCTCTATCCAGAACTTGTCGTTAAATCGCTTCTTCAGTTCCTCAGCCTCATGGAACAGCCGTCGCGCTGTCTCCCGGTCACCCAGCCGCCACAGGATCTCGGAGAACTGCGTCTTTGCGGCATACACAAACCCCTGCATCTCGCAGGTGCCGAGCGGCGCCTCAACCTGAGAGCCGTCGGGATACACAATCGCATCGCTTGAGTCCTTCCATCCCTGGTTCTTCACTCCCTGTTCCGATCGCGATTTGTACCGGTAGAAGCCCGTAGAATCGAGCGAGTAAGTATCGGCCCATCGCAGTGCGCCCAGCGCGGTTTCCACATACGGACGAAGAGCATCCAGATCGCCTGTCCACCGCCATAGCTCGGCCATCACGATCGGGTACAGAAAGCTGCTCGACACCGAGCCAAAGTAGAGACTCATCGGCCGGTAGTTCAGCACCGAAAGTGGATCGGTGTGTATCTGGTGCGGAATACGACCCGGTTGTGCGTCGCGCCAGTCATTCACTTCGTGTGCAGGAAGCTTTGAGAAAACATTCAGGCAACCGCGCAGAAAAGCTGCACTGAGAGTTGCAGCCTGCCACGCCGAAATCTCCGTGTCGCGTCCGAAGAGTTCGAGATACGTCGGAATCCCCGCCGCGACCGTAATGCCGCCCGGCGAATCCAGGTCAAACATCCGCAGATCGCCAATATCGACCGCTGCCTGCCGCATTACGCGCTGCACCGTGGCGGTCAAATCCTGGCTGTGCGGCAACGCAAAGTCGGCAGCAGATTCGAAAAACTCGCGCCTCCTGCGGCTCCATTCGTTCTCCTTACAGTCGGAGCGGGTAGGTCCCGGAAGCAACAGCCCGTTAACGTAGGCAAGCCACGACAGGCTGACGTGCCACTCCGCATGGGGTGCAAGCTCGACCCGAAACACCAGTCGATCATCCTCGCACTCCGGAGCCGACGACGCATCCTCAATGCGCAGCTTCATGCCGCGGTGCAGCTTCGCAATCCCTTTATTTCCCTGGTGTGAAAAGCGATGCTCCGCATAATAGTCCGCCATCTGCTCCCATACACCGCTCTCCGGGGTACTCCAGTCCCGCTTGAGCCGGCCGTGCTGCTTGCGCCCGCGTTTCACTTCATCCTGCGAGACAAAATCGTAGGTGTACCGCA
>DASYYO010000328.1:0-31966 GCA_035933805.1 Acidobacteriaceae bacterium
TGAGCGCGAGCAGGGCACCACCTTCGAGGATATCGGCGCATACCAGGGAGATTCACTCAGCGTAACCGGCGTGGGAGAGCCGGAACACGTGAGGGGCCTTGATGTCACCGACGGCGCCCTTCCCGTCCTCGGTGCTAAACCTGCGGTGGGCCGCCTGTTCACCCGCCGGGACGATAGCCCGGGTTCCCCGCAGACCGTCGTGCTCTCCTACGGATACTGGCGCAGGAAGTTCGGAGCCAACAGATCAGTCATTGGCCATACGATCCTTGTGGATGGGAAGACGCGCGAAATCATCGGCGTGCTGCCCAGGGATTTTCACTTCCTCGACAGAGAAGACGCAGCTCTCTACCTCCCCATGCAATGGGACCGCAACAAGACAAAATTGGGGAACTTTGGCTTTCCGGGTGTCGCCCGCCTGAAGCCCGGGGTCACGCTGGCACAGGCCAGAGCGGATATGGCGCGACTGGTTCCCATCGCTGTGCGCAGTTTCCCCGCACCCGATGGTTTCCCCATCAGTCTCTTTGAGAAAGTGCAGATCAATCCAACTCCCCGTCCGTTGAAACAGGATGTGATCGGTGATGTCGGCAACGTTCTGTGGGTATTGATGGGCTCCATCGTAGTCGTTCTCATGGTCGCGTGCGCAAACGTGGCAAACCTGCTGCTTGTGCGGGTGGAAGGCCGCCGTCAGGAATTTGCCATTCGCTCAGCACTCGGAGCCGGCCGCGGGCGCATCACAAGCGGGCTGCTCGTCGAAAGCATGATCCTGGGATTCTCAGGAACCCTGATCGGACTGGTCCTGGCCTACGGGGCGTTGCGGCTACTGGTTGCGATGAAGCCCACTGGCCTGCCGCGTCTCAATGAAATTGGAATTGATGCACCAGTGCTGCTCTTTACATTCGGGCTGGCGCTTTTTGTCAGCTTCGTCATTGGCTTGATCCCTGTCATCAGGTACGCCGGAGCCGGTTTGAATAGCGGACTTCGCGAGGGAGGACGAGCCCTCAGTCAAAGCCGCGAGCGCCACCGTGCGCGCAAGGCGCTGGTCGTCGTACAGGTAGCTCTTGCACTTGTCCTGTTGATCTGTTCAGGTCTGATGATTCGCACATTTCAGGCTTTGATGCATGTGTCTCCCGGTTTCACCGATCCGGAGACGTTGCAGGTCTTCCACCTGTTCATTCCGGAGTCGCGCGTGCCCGACACCCGGCGGGACGGTGTGGTCCGCATGCAGCAGGAGATTGAAGACAGGATCGCCGCCATCCCTGGCGTCTCCTCAGTCACCTTCGCATCCTCCACTCCCCTTGAGGGAGCTAACCAGAACGATCCGATCTTTGCGCAGGACCACAGCTACAAGCAGGGCGAGCTTCCGCCCATCCGCCGCTTCAAATTCATCACGCCGGGCTTCCTTGCCACCCTGGGAACCCCGATCATTGCGGGCCGCGACCTCACCTGGGCGGAGACGTACCAGAAGAGACCCGTAGCGATCATCTCGGAGAATCTGGCCAGAGAGCTGTGGCAAGATCCGGCCGTCGCCATCGGCAAACAGATCCGCGTAAGCACGATCGACGATTGGCGCGAGGTCATTGGTGTCGCCAGGGACGTCCATGACGATGGCGTCAACAACCCAGCACCCTCCAGCGTGTATTGGCCTGTATTCCAGGATCGCTTCGAAGGACAAAAGGAAATCGTCCGGCGCAATGTCGCATTCGTCATTCGCTCTCCGCGTGCGGGCTCCGCGGCCTTCATGAAAGAAGTACAGCAGATGGTCTGGTCGGTCGATTCCGATCTTCCGCTCGCGGATCCCACCACACTCGGCGAGTTGTATAGGAAATCAATGGCCCGCACTTCCTTCACTCTGATCATGCTCTGCGTGGCTGGAAGCATGGCCCTGCTGCTCGGCATCGTCGGCATCTACGGGGTCATCTCGTACTCGGTCTCGCAGCGCACGCGGGAGATTGGCATTCGCATGGCCCTCGGAGCGCAACGGCATACGCTTACATCGATGTTCGTCCGCCAGGGGCTATGGCTCAGCGGCATTGGTATCGCAATCGGACTGGCTTCCGCATTCCTGACCATGCGCCTCATGTCCTCTCTTCTGTTCCACGTGAGCCCGATGGACCCTGGGACTTACATCGCTACGTCTACATGCGTCATCTTTATCGCATGGCTCGCCTGCTATTTCCCCTCCCGGCGGGCTGCCACGGTAGACCCGACCTCTGCGTTGCGAGCTGAATAACCTCTGGACGACTGGGAAGCCGCTCTGGCTGGGGCAAGGTCGCAAAACAATCCTCCAGCGGATCAGATATTGCCGGGAAGCCGATAGCCATCGGCCCAGACTGGACCGGACGGCCCGATCTTCCAACCTACAGCGCCTTGAGGTTTGCCAGGCTTGCGTGTTTTCAGCGTCCGGTCATCTTGAGCGCAGCCTCAGGAAGGCGAGCACCTTCGAGCAAGAGTTTGGAAGCCGCCTCCTCGATGTGCTTGAGATCTTCCTCCGTAAGCTCGACATTGACTGCTCCAAGATTTTCTTCGAGGCGGTTCAGCTTCGTGGTTCCTGGAATAGGTACGATCCACGGCTTCTGTGCCAACAGCCACGCAAGCGCGACTTGAGCCGGGGTCGCGCCTTTGCGTTCCGCAGCAGCCCTCACGATGCTGACTAGAACCATATTGTTTTTGCGGGCCTCGGGTGAGAAGCGAGGGACGAGGTTCCGGAAGTCAGTCGGATCGAACTTCGTGTTCTCGTCGATCTTGCCGGTCAGGAACCCGGCACCGAGCGGGCTGAACGGAACGAAGCCGATTCCAAGTTCCTCCAGGGTTGGCAGGAGCTCCGTCTCGGGGCCACGCCAAAAGAGTGAGTATTCGCTTTGGACAGCGGTGATTGGCTGGATGGCGTGGGCACGGCGGATCGTCCGAACCCCAGCTTCTGACAGTCCGAAGTGTTTGACCTTACCCTCAGCGATCAACTCCTTGACCGCCCCGGCCACTTCCTCAATCGGCACATCAGGATCAACGCGATGTTGATAGAGGAGATCGATGTGATCGGTTCGCAGACGCTTCAGGCAGGCGTTGGCGACAGCCTTGATATGCTCCGGCCGGCTGTTGGTCCCAGGACCGCGCTTGCCGGTATCGAGGTCAATATCGAAGCCAAACTTCGTCGCAATCACAATCTCGTCGCGGATCGGCTGAAGAGCCTCGCCGACCAACTCTTCATTCGCGAACGGCCCATAGGCTTCGGCCGTGTCGAACAGTCTCACGCCACGATCATGGGCGGTACGAATCAATTGAATCATCTCGTTCTTGTCGGCTGGCGGCCCATAACCCGAACTCATGCTCATGCAGCCGAGGCCGAGAGCGGAAACTTCCAATCCGTTCTTTCCAAGTGTTCGCGTTTCCATAGCTTCTTTGCACCTCTCTCGATCATGGTAGTGACGAACGGCGTACCGCGCGAGCCTGATCATGCCTATCTTTTGCCTGATTCTCTGAGCACCTGGCCTTTGCTCCGGCATTGAAGGAGAACCAGAAATCATCCTCGCTTGAGGGATGCGAGCAAGAGGCATGAGTTCAACACCGAGATGGCCTACCACCCGGATCGTGCTCGCCAATCTAATGCTTTGATAAACTCCTCACGTTGTTTCTTCGAGAGAGTCGAAGTCGACATCATCTTAACCCGGCAGGTAACCTGCTGCCGTTGGAACTCTGTCGCCAAGTCCCAACGGCTGACACCACAGAAGCATTGAGTGCTACCCATGGCCAGGATCGAAATCAAATGCGTAGACGATTACATCGCTGCTCAACCCGAGCCGGCGGCTCGCGCCCTGGAACTGGTCAGAAGCGCCATCCGCAAGGGACTACCGAAAGCCGAGGAAGTGATCTCCTACAAGATGCCAGCCTACAAGCTGCATGGCGAGATTGTGCTCTATTTCGCCGGCTGGAAGCAGCACTATTCCCTCTACCCGGCCGGCGCTTCACTTCTCGCCGCATTCAAAGACGAGCTTGCCGCCTATGAGGTAGGCAGAGGAACCATTCGTTTTCCACTGAATGCGCCGGTGCCGGTAAAGCTGATTGAGAGGATTGCGCGCTTTCGCGCGAAGAAGGATCCTTCCCGATAAGTCGGTTCTCGTCAGTTGCGAATATGGCAAACAAACGCCCTTGGCGTCGCGGTACTGTCGGCGGGGTTGATTCGGGAGTGAAGAGATTCGGTCGATCGGTCCCTCATAAGTCGACATCTCGAAAGGAATCGGTGGCGGGCTATTCTCGAATGACATTACCAGGCCGAAGCGCGCTTCCAGAACAGCGCGGCTGGAAACGCGGTTTGGCGATAATGCGCTCATGCAGAACGGCACGGCCGCTCCTGTTTTCTCCGAGAGCTTATCGTCCGAACGCCCACCGCACCATCAGCGGGAACTCTTCTCGCCAGAATGAGCCACCGTGCGACCCAGCTCGCTCATGGATGACGACATCGGCCCCTGCATCGCGCAGCGCGTCTGCCCACCGCTTTGCGTTCTCAAGAAAGAACGGCTCCTGAGTCCCGGCGACGAGGTATGTGCGCGGAAGCGGGCTCGGCATAACGCCATGTGGCTTGTAACCGCCGCCAGGTGAGGCGCAGAGGATCGCACCGTAGACATCTGGATGGCGAAGCCCCAGGGCCAGGGCTAGCTCTCCACCCGCCGAGACGCCGAACACTGCGGTACGTCCCTTGGGCAATGCCAAGCCAAACCGCGACTCAGTCCATCGGCGAACGTCCTCCATGATGAATTGCTCGTGTGCCGCGAACCGCTCCGGCTCAAAGCCTGGCGAGTACTCATGGATCCTCTGCATCTCGTCTGTCAGACGATGTACACCGACGATCATTGTGGACGGTACGTCGGCCTGCTCCAGCAACCGTCCCCACTTCGAGATTTCTTGGCCGTCACCGGCGAAGACGATTGCTTCGGGCATCTCCGGTGGAACATACACCGTGACCTGCCGCTCACCGTCGTACTTGAAAGTCTCGGTGACAAACTCGCCCGAGACTGCGCTGGCGGGCTTCGCGGGCCCTTCGCGGGACTCATTTGGCTTTATGCTCACGTGATTGTGTGTCTGTTCCTTCGTGGCCCTGTCCTCGTATAGAGAACTATAGTCGCCCCCGGGGTAGTGCCACATCACCACCTCTGAATTGTCAACTGTCGCCCACAGGGCAAAGCACTCATTGACCTCCGCAGACCCGCAACTCTCAGGATTGCTCGTGTGCCAGCGTCCGCCCTTCAGGCGCCCACGAAGCCGTAGTTCTCCGGCAGGAAATCCTGGACCTGGGCGGCCAGCGTGGCGGCCACATGCGTCGTATGTATCGCATGGCTCGCCTGCCATTTCCCCTCCCGGCGGGCTGCCACGGTAGACCCGGCCTCTGCGTTGCGAGCTGAATAACCTCTGGACGACTGAATGAGGCTCTGCATTTTGACTCTTGATGTTGGCGATTCTGGCCGCCAAGCTTCGCGCGCGGCAGGTCTTTGAGGTTTTCACAGCTCCGTCCGCCCGGAGAACCTGCCGGCGGCGCGATGCTCCGCGAATGGGGCAGGGTCAGGATTGGATGGCCGGATTGTCAGGCCGGCCGCATCCGTCCAAGGCATCGCCGAATGAATCAGGACATTGACGGGCGGGATGGTGTTTGGATGAATCCACCCCCTCGCGAGTAGGATAAGATCGGTTCTCCGAAACAAGATCGGCCAATTGCGGTATCGAATCCTTGAACGATCAAGATTGAACCGCAGGATCAGAAAGCAGGTCTCGAATTGAATTCGAGCGTCGAAGGCATGATTGCCACTGTCCTGGATGCTCACGGAACCATCCTTTCGATGGGGCCGTGCTTCCTCGTTGATCGCCGGCTTTATGGAAACCGAATCATGGTAGCGGTAGCGTCCCTGATTCTTCTCAGCGCCGGGGCGTGCTCCTATACCTTTGCCCAGGCGCCGGTGGACCGCATGGATCAGATCGTGCACTCCTATTCCGGTAACCATCAGTTCATGGGTTCGGTTCTCGTTGCGCAAGGGGACAAGATCGTCTTTGAAAAGAGTTATGGAGACGCGAATCTGGAATGGAACATACCCGACGATTCGTCGACCAAGTTCCGCATCGGCTCGATGACTAAGCAGTTTACCGCGGCTTCGATCCTGTTACTGGAGGAACGGGGAAAGCTCAGCACCGATGACTACGTGAAGAAGTACATGCCCGACGCCCCGGCCGCCTGGGAGAAGATCACAATCTATAACCTGTTGACCCACACGTCCGGCATTCCGAATTTCACGTCCTTCCCGGACTACCGCAACAGCGAAGCCACTCCGGCAACCCCTAAGGGCCTCGTGGACCGTTTTCGCGACAAGCCGCTCGACTTTCAGCCGGGTACGAAGTGGAACTACAGCAACTCTGGTTATGTGCTTCTCGGATATCTGCTGGAGAAGATCAGCGGACAGAGTTACGCAGATTTCGTGACGGAGAACATTTTCAAGCCGCTGGGGATGAAGGACTCGGGATACGACTCGAACTCGGCGGTTATTCCTCACCGCGCCACCGGCTACTCACGGAGCCCGAATGGTCCGGTCAACTCCGGCTACATCGACATGACCATACCGTTCTCCGCGGGAGCCCTGTATTCGACCACCCACGATCTGCTCCTTTGGGAGCAGGCTCTGTATGGCGGCAAGGTTCTTTCCGCGGCGTCACTGAAGAAAATGACCACGCCCTATAAGGAGAACTACGGCGGTGGTCTGATGATCACTACCTCGAAAGGGCATTTGCGGTATGAACACGGCGGTGGGATCGAGGGGTTTAACACTGAGATGGCCTACTACCCGGATGACAAGCTCACTGTCATCGTGCTCGCCAATCTGAATGGCGGAGCCCCAGGAGACATCGCGGGGAAACTGGCAGCTCTGGTACATGGCGAGAAAGTTGTGCTGCAGTCGGAGCGCAAGGAAATCATGGTTCCACATGAGATTCTGGCGAAATATGCCGGATACTACGAATTGTCCCCAGGCGTCTTCATCACCATGTCGGCGGATGGCGATCAGTTCTTCACACAATTGACCGGACAGCCCAAGTTCGAGGTGTTCGCCGAAACCGAGAAGGACTTCTTCTTAAAGGTTGTGGATGCGCAGCTGACCTTCGAAACGGACAGCCAAGGCAAAGTGACCGACTTAATTCTCCATCAGAACGGTCGCGACCAGACGGCCAAGCGCAGCGAGACAGGGCCGCCGCCCCCCAAGGAACACAAAGAGGTGGCCGTCGACCCCAGGATCCTGGACAACTACGTCGGATCCTACGAACTCGCACCCAATTTCATTCTGACCGTCACTCGCGAGGGAGATCACCTGTTTACGCAGGCGACCGGACAGGGGAAGGTGGAAGTGTTTCCGGAGAGCGACCGCGACTTCTTCCTGAAGGTAGTTGATGCGCAGATCACCTTTGAAACCGACAGCCAGGGGAAAGCGACCGGCCTCGTGCTGCACCAGGGCGGGGACCATCCGGCCCGAAAGATCCAGTAAGCTTGCAGCAGGCCTATCGAAATGGCCGGTGCAATCCCCGTTTCCCGGCACCCAACCTGCCGGAAACGTCCTAGATGAAACAGGAAGAGCGGACTCTTCGACAGAGGGCTGATTTTCAAGTTTCGACTAGATATTCAGGGAGCCACGGAACCCTCTGCCGCGGTAAAAACAAGGAGCGGTGTTGTGATACACAAAGACGCGGCCGAAGCGGCGTTCGCCGAAGATAGCTCCGCCTAGTTTGATAATTTCAGCAGGCGTTTTCAACCAGCTCTGCGTCTTCGTATCGAAACTTCCCAGCTTCTGTAACTCTCGGTATTGCTGTTCTGTTATCGGCTCAATCCCCATGGCGGCTGCCATATCCAAGACGTTGCCGGCCAGGCGCAAACCTTCCCTCTCTCTTTTCTCCTGCCCTGCACGGTCGTAGCAAACGTTTCTGCGGCCCTGGGGGCTTTCCGCCGAACAATCACAGAAGACGTATTCGCCCGTCCCTCTGTCCCTGCCTACGACATCCGGCTCTCCGCCAGTTCTTTCCATTTCATTCACGGACCAAAGTGCTCGGCTCTTCCGTACAAGCCTGGCTTGCAGGTCGGTCCACTCAAGACCCTCATGACGCTTCATATTCTTCTCAAAGCGTTCCTTCAATGCTTTGAGAAGCTCCTCACGTTGCTCCTTCGAGAGAGTCGTAGTCGACATAATCTTAGCTCCGGGGATGGCGCAGGACCGTGGGTGAGCCGATCTGCAGCGCCGGCGTTGTCTTGAATGATAACGACAAGTCTTATTGGGAAACGATCCGTCACTGACGGGAAGCGCGTTTTCTATGAGCAGGTCACTGCTGTCAAGATTCTTCTATTTTTCCTTCATAGGGCTTTTGCTTTTATTGTTAGACAGGGAGATCACAGTCGTCAAATTCGGAACGACGCGACGCTTTGTCGAAACGTCTAGCTGAGACCGCGTTCCACCATGGTCACCAGCCGCTCTCCAAGCGCTAGCACCCTCTCATGTGGCATCTTATGCAGCGGCCCCTCAAGCACCAGAAGGGCCAGCCCGTGAACTGTAGACCACGCAAGATACTCCGCATCTTTGCGGTCCTTCTTGGTCAACAGCCCACTCTCCTGCATGCGATTCAACGCCAGTGAAAGCAGCTCAAACGGATTCAGGCCCATGGACGCCGTATTCGCCGGGTTAGGGGAATCAACCGTCGGTGGAACCGAGAAAGCCGTGCGAAACATCCCTGGCTCTCTCATCGCAAATCCCAGATAACCCATCCCCACCGCGCGCAGGCTCTTTCGTGCAAACACCTGAGGATCGCGCCCCAGCCTGGTCTTACTCATCTCCTCTTCAATCGCCGCAGCCAGTCTCGACAGGCACACCGACCGCACAGCATCCAGCAGCGCCGCCTGGTTCGCAAAATGCCTATATGCGGCGTTCGGGGAAACCACAGCCTGCCGTGTCGCCTCTCTCAAAACAACAGCATCCGGGCCGCCAACCCGCGCCATCTCTAACCCTGCTGCTATCAGCGCATTGCGCAGATCGCCATGGCGAAAGGTTTTGCGCCCCTGAACTGAGGTACTTTTTTTCATGGTCCGTTCAATCAAAGTGTACCGCGAAGGAGAAGAATTGTGGACGGAGTCCACTTATGGTAGTAGTGTATGTGGACAGCGTTTACTTTACCGCGATACGATCGTGAAAAGGAAGGTGCAGCATGGCAGACGGATTCATCTGGTACGAGCTCGTAACGAACGACATGGACAAGGCAGTCGGCTTCTACAAAAAAGTAGTCGGCTGGGACATCAAGGACTCCGGCATGCCCGGCATGCGCTACATGCTCTTCGGCAAAGACGGCAAAGACGTCGGCGGCATGATGACATGGGCTGGCGCGGGCGCGCCTGAGATGCCTCCCGAGTGGATGGGCCACATCCACACCGCCAGGCTCGATGAAGAGCTGAAGGCTGTAGCGGCCGACGGCGGCGTCATCCTAAGGCCCGCTCAGGACATCCCCGGAGTAGGCCGCTTCGCTGTTGTGATGGACCCACAAAAGGTGAAATACCTGCTCTTCGAACCCGGCAGGCAAGATGCTCCACCACGTCTGGATCAAATGGCAGTGGGCAACGTGGGCTGGCATGAGCTGCTCACCGATGACGCAGCAAAGGCCTTCGATTACTACTCCAGGCATTACGGCTGGCAGAAGGACTACGCGCACGATATGGGCGCCATGGGCGTCTACCAGACCTTCCGCACCGACAAGCCCCTCTACACGGGCGGGATGATGAACCTCAAAGCTCCCGGCATTCCCGAAGGCATCCCGCCGCACTGGAATTTCTACTTCACCGTGGATGACATTGAGGCAGCACAGAAACGTGTGATCGCCGCCGGCGGTAAGATACTTCTGCCTCCCATGGACGTACCCGGAGGCTCACGCATCCTGCAGGCCGTCGATGATCAGGGCTGCAACTTTGCTTTGATGCAGGGACCAAAATCCTGACGGTAAATCACTTCATGCCAGGGCCTGGTAACACGATTGGGACGGCGGCGACGGGAGCCAATTTTTTCGAGTTCCCAACTTTCTATCTTTGGGGGTGAGGAGCGGCGAACATCGGGGATCTTCGAGCGACGAGGGACAACGAAAATCGGGAAAATTGGCCCCGTCCCTCCGGGTTGCGGAGAAAATCGGGTCATACTTCGTTGTCGTCCTCGACTTTGGAACCACCAAAGCCATCAGACTCCGTCTCGTCTGACCCGATTTTCGCTCGCAACGCCGTCCGCCCCAATCGTGTCACCAGGCCCCAGGGTACGCCCCATTTCATCGTCCACGGGAGGACGGCCGTTGGAACTCTGTAGCCAAGCGCCAACGGCCGATACCGCAGAAGAGCTGAGTGCTATCCATGGCCAGGATCGAAATCAGATGCGTAGACGATTCCATCGCTGCTCAGCCCGAGTCGACGGCTCGGGCCCTCGAACTGGTCAGGAGCGCCATACGCAAGGGACTACCGAAAGCCTAGGAAGTGATCTCCTGCAAGATGCCTGCCTACAAGCTGCATGGCGGGATTGTGCTCCATTTCGCCGGCTGGAAGCAGCACTATTCCCTCTACCCGGCCGGCGCTTCACTTCTCGCCGCATTCAAAGACGAGCTTGCCGCCTATGAGATCGACAGAGGAACCATTCGTTTTCCACTGAATGCGCCGGTGCCCGTGAAGCTGATTGAGGGGATTGCTCGCTTTCGCGCGAAGAATGATTCATCCGGATAACTCGGTTCCCTTGGCGTCGCGATATGTCGGCGGTGTTGATTCGGGGGGTGAAGAGATTCGGTCAATCAGTCCACAATAAGATGTCGGCACCTCCGAACGAATCGGTGGCGAGCCATTCTCGAATGACGTTATCAGGCCGAAGCACTCACGGAGAAGTCGTTCGTTGGCTTCCGCGAGTGCCTTGGTGATTTGCCGTCAACCAACAATCATTCTAGCCAAGCGCGGTTTCCAGGAGAAGATTCCACAACTGGGGAGTCAGTCACTGAGAACGAAATCATTGGGACTACAGAACACATTCTTAAGCGTGATGCCGAACGCACTTGGGATAGCGTGCTGGTGAGAGACGGCAGTCTCATTATTTGGGAGCCGCGAGAGGATGCGGATTATCGGCCTTTTGGCTGGCTGCTGGCGTTCCGATGTGGTCGGCCAGCTGTGCTCCGTCAAAGCTGTCGGTAAAACTCGCATCAAGCTCCGGCAGCATGGTGGCATTCCAGGCGGCCCATTCGGCGGTCAGGCGGCTGTAAACCGCTGACATGCGCTCCTTGAGGTTGGCGCGCTCCATAGGATCGTCAACGACATTGAACAGGAAGGTGTTGTCGAGGATCTTGAGATACTTCATGTCCCCGTCGCGCGCGGCATGTTGGGCATTCGCCTTATAGCGCCAAAAGAGCTTGCGTGGCACCGGCGTAGCGCCCGCGGCTAAGAGTGGCAGCAGGTTCATGCCGTCGCTCGGATACGCTGAATCGGGCTGCGCGCCGGCGGCGGCGAGAAGCGTTGGCAGCCAATCCATGCTGATTGCTACCTGGTTGGTGGTCTGACCCATGGCAAGGCGCGTCGGCCAGGAGATGATGGCAGGGATGCGCAGACCGCCCTCCAGCAACTCCGTCTTCCGGCCCGTAAAGGGCCAGGTATCAGCAAAGCGCTCTCCGCCGTTGTCGCTGGTGAAGATGACAATCGTGTTGTCGGCGATGCCGCCGGTGTGAAGCGCTTCAAGTACGCGGCCGACCTGGAGATCAAGGTCCTCGATCATGCGCTGATACACCCGCTGAGAGCCGCCGTCAAAATCGTCGATCCGATGACCAACAAGCCTTCGCGATTCGGGCTCGTCTCCCGGCCCTTCCCAGGGCCAGTGAGGCGCATTGAAGTGCAGGCTCAACAGGAAGGGCTTCTGAGCTTTGGCGTAGCCGCTGATGACGTCCACCGCGTGATCGCCCAATAGATCGGTCAGGTAGCCAACCTGGTCGATCTTGACGTCTTCGTCCCAAAGATCGTTGGAGTGTGTGAAGTAATCCGCCGCGCCCTTTCGAAAACCATAGAAGTGGTCGTAACCGCTTTGCAATGGGCCATATTTGGGGAGCAAGCCGAGGTGCCACTTGCCCACAAGGGTGGTTCCATAGCCGGCCTTGCGCAAGAGTGAGGGCAGTGTGGGATGGCTCCGCGGCAAGCCAGTGTCGCGGCCGGCAAGGGGTTCGTCCAGACCAATATCCAATCTATCCTGATAGCGACCGGTGATCAGAGCGGTGCGCGTCGCCGAGCAGACCGCCGAATTCGCGTAAGCCTGCAGAAAGCGCATTCCCCGTAACGCAAGGCTGTCGATATTCGGAGTGCGAAGGTCTGGTCGTCCATAGCATGCAATGTCGGCGTAACCGAGATCATCAGCCAGGATGAAGACGATGTTGGGCGCACCTTGGGCCGACTCGCCCAGCAATTTGCCGGTACCGGTGGCAAGCGCTGCCGCACCTAGCGCGGTGCCACGTAGCATCGTGCGGCGAGAAATCTTTGATGGACTCACGATGAAACATCCTCCTGCTGCAAGCTGCCTTTTGGCCCGGAATCACTAAAGTATATCTATCCCGGGGTGGATTGCCATTCTAATGAGAATGGTCGCACTGAAAGTGGCAGCTCTTCGGAAGAGTGGTCTTCTACCGAAATCAATCTCAAGGGATCAACTCGCATGCCTTGTTACCCCTTGCGTGTCCGCACTGCGGATAGGTTCCTGCGAAGCGGCTTGTGTTTACCGGTTTTCTGTACCCAGCAACAGTAGCTGGTGGTAACAGGGCAAAGCACTTGTTGACAGAGTTGCGTGAGAGTTGTCGCCCACTCTGATGTTACACGGCTGTCATGTTCTCGCTGGTCTTGCGGCCGAAATCCCAGTCTTGATTAGCACTAACCTTCACTCGGAGCGCAACGCTTCAATGGGATTGATGGCAAGCGCCCTTCTCGCAGGTATCACGGACGCAAGCGCCGCGACGGCGAGGAGAACTACCGATACCCCCAGAACCACCATCGGGTCGCGGGTTCCGTTCTCGATCCACTGCGCGATCACGCGGTTGAGACCAAAGCTGAGCGCGAGCCCTGAAAGAATTCCCAGCCCCACGCCGGTTCCGGCCGATACTCCCACAATCGAGAGCACATCGCGGCGCTGAGCCCCGAGAGCAATGCGAACGCCGAGTTCGCTCGTGCGCTGAAGCAGGGTATAGGAAACGACACTGTATAAGCCCACCGCCGCCAGGACCAGTGCCAGAACAGAGAACGCGCCGAAGAGCATCGAAACAAGCGGCCCCCGGGCGTACTCCGGCTCGCGTTGAATCCAGCCTTGGAGATCGCGTATATCGGGGGCGGTCTGCTGGTCGGCATCGATGGAGGTGATCTGCTGTTTGATGCTATGCAGCATGACGAGCGGATCACCTTGCGTGCGAACCAGGACTTGCGTGAACGGAACAGTGACGAGTGTGTAGGGAGCGTAGACAGCGGGCGCCACGGGTTTGTCGAGTCCGTCATTCAGTGAGTCCCCCACTACGCCGACGATCTGCAACCACCCAGCGGCTCCGTTTGCCGCTAAGGCCACCGGAGGAAGGGTAGCGAATTGGGGCAAGCGGACCGAATGCCCCAATTCGCTTCCTCCGGAGAGGTAATGACGTACGAAGGACCGGTTCACCAGGACGAGCGGGGCGCCGCGCGCGAGTTCGCTCTGGTCCCATAGGCGACCGGTGAGGAGCGGGACTTGCAAAGTGGCGAAGTACTCGGGGCCGACGAATTCTACGTGCGCTTCCTGGTTCTGGGCAGCCGGCTTACCCAAAATCTCTACGGGTTGGCGCCAGCCGCTGTCGGGCGGAGTGGCGTTCGCAGATACGCCCGCTGAAAGAACGCCAGGCATCACCGCAATTTTGTCGCGCAGTTCGGTGTAGAAGCGAGCTCGATCCTCCCATGTCGTATGCGCGTTATCGCGGATCGGAATGACCACCGACATCACATGCTGCGGCTGATATCCGAGAGGGACGCGGAGCATGCCAAGGAAGCCCTCAATCGCGGCTCCCGCCGCGGTCATGAGTAACAGAGTCAGAGCAATCTGACCGGCAATGAGCGCCGTGTGCAATCGCCTGCCCCTCACACTCCCGCTGAGGCGTCGCGTGCCGCTCTGCATCACCTGGCTGATCTGCGGGTGCGCCGATTGCAGCGCGGGAAACAGTCCGAAGACGATTCCGCTTAATACGGCCAGAGCCACGCTGAACGAGAGGACAGGAAGGTTGATGTGGAAGTCTGCTTCGTAGGGATAAGAGTACGCGGGCAATCGCGGGACGAGGAACTCGATCGCCCGATAGGCAAGAAAGACGCCCAGACCGGCTCCAACCAGGGATAGGAGGAGCGATTCGGTGAGGAGTTGGCGCACGATGCGAATGCTGCTCGCTCCCACGGCCGAGCGCACTGCAAACTCATGCTGGCGTGCTGTGCCCCGCGCAAGCAGTAAGATCGAGAGATTTCCGCAACCGATCGCGAGCAGTAGCGCGACGGCTCCGAACAGCAGATACATTGTTTTTCTAAGATCGCGGGTATAGGTGACCGCCAGGCTGCGCACGCTGATCTTGTATTGCTTAGGAAAGACATTTGGCGTCTGGTGGTCGAACTGCTGGTAGAGAGGCCTGAATTCGTCCGCCGCGGCGGCCATGGTGATCCCGGGTTTCAACTTGATCTTCGGACTGTACCGATGGAGCTGATCCGAGGCCATCTTCAGCGGGGTGTAGACCTCTCCATCTCTCCACGTAAACCGCACCGGCATCACGCCCAGGATCGTATAGCTCTTATGGTCGAGTTGGATGGTTTTGCCCACAACGGAAGGGTCGCCACGATAATGACGCTGCCAGAACTTGTAGCCCAGCACAGCGACGGGCTGCGGATCTTTTCCGTCCGGCGCATCCGCGGGGATAAAGGATCGGCCCAGTAGAGGGCTCAGGCCCAGAAACTGGAAGTGGGTTCCCGTCATCTGGATAACAGTCACGCCGTCGGGAACGTCATTGCCCGTGACTGTCTGGTTCGTATAGTTGGAGGCAACCACATCTTCGACAGCGTTGGTCTGGCGCAATTGCCGAATCTGCGGACCTGTCAGGCCCCAGGTGTCATCTCGTCCGGTGCGATCTGTAAGCCAGACATCGCAGATCCGCTCGATGCCCGCATAGGGCCAGGGATGGAGAACGGCGTCATACAGAATGCTGTAAACGGCCACGGTAGCGCCGATGCCCAGCGTGAGTGACAGGATCGAAGTGATGGAAAAGCCCGCGTTGCGGACAATTTGCCGCAAAGCAAACCGGAGATCCTGAAGCAATATCTGCATCGGCTGCCTCCTGTGCGACGGGAAGGACGAGGAAAGCTGGCTCTCTGCTCAAACTGTAGCAACTTCACTGCCAGGTCCGCCGAGTTCCTATGGTCACGGAGTGACTCGTGCTCCATCTCTGACGCCGGCCTGCTGATCGCGCTTCAATCCGATCGCCATTCTGGCGCCTCAAAGTAAGCCTACACATGGTTCACAACGCATCCGGATCGAAACACATCTTGATCGTCTCACGTACGGCCGCGTGCGGCGGACGAACGTGGGACACCTCCCGAATCGGTTGCAGATGGAGATCTGGGCCACCCGGTGAAGCAGCTCGACTTCGCGGTTTTTCCCAGGGATCACTATTGTGGAACACCGATCTGGTCTGATTCCTGCTCGCGCATATTCTGTCTTGACGCGATCTGCTCGTCGCTCAGGCGCGCATCGTAGATCGAACGGGGCTCAACAGAACGGGCGATCAGTGCCGAGAGGGCAGCGATCAGAATGAGCGGCAAAATGAATGACCTGTCCCTGCCGGTAAGCTCCACCATCAGGACAACAGCCGAGATGGGCCCCTGAGTGGTAGCGGATAGAACAGCGCCAGCGCCGAGCAACGCGAAAAATCCCAGGGGCACGCCCGGCCATAGCATGATCCAGGCATGCCCCACCGCAGCACCGAGGAGCGCCCCAAATGTGAGGGATGGCGTGAACAAGCCGCCAGGCACGCCGCTGCGCATGCACAAAATCGTGGCCAGTGGTTTCAGCAGCAGCAGGGCCACCAGCAGCCGCAGCCCAACCTGATCTGCAAAAAGCAACTGCGAAAGGTCCTTGCCGTTGCCGAGTAACTCCGGAAATCGAACGGAGACCACTCCCAGCAGCCCGAGGACGATCACAGGGGCTATCAATCGCTGCCATCCGTGCGGCTTGCCCTTATCGGCCCAACGAACGAGCCGTACATAAAGGATGGAAGCGAAGGCGAAGATTGGAGCTGCCACAACCGCCCACACGAGCACTGAAGCCGAAAGCGGGAATGAGGGAATGATGTAGGTCGGCGCGTCCGGCAGAGCCACCCATGAAACCCCGGTCGCGATCAGCGAGGCAAGAAGTGCCGGCAAGACAAAGCGTAAGGCCAGCTTCCCGCGCATTACTTCCAAGGAGAAAAGCGCGCCGCCCAAGGGAACGCCATATGCCGCGCCCATTCCGGCTCCAGCACCACAGGCGACCAGCAGCCGTCGCTGCTCATCGGAGAGTCTTCCGGTATCGGCGAACAGATTCGCAAAAACAGCTCCAGCCTGTTTGGGCGCACCCTCGCGCCCCATGGATGCGCCCATGGCGACGGCGAAGATGGACAACACCGCGCTGCCCAGTGTTCGCAACGCCGGCATGCGCCCGGCGTAGAACCAGATTGCCGCAGTCGTATCAATGCCGTTGCCGCTGGAGAGCTGTTTGAGAACAAATTGCCCCACGCCGGTCAGGATGGCTGCAGCAAGGAGAACAGTGACGTGCCTCGACGCACTGGCCCCACGCGCGGCGGCAAGTATGTTTGTGCCGGACCCACGCCATACAATGTGCTGAACCAGCTCAAGCAATCGCGTCAGGGCGGCGGCTGCCAAACCCGTGGTGACGCCAATCAGGCAAACCGCCAGCCAAAATCGCAGTGCGCCCGGACTTGCCAGTGTGGTGGGGATAGCTTCGCTGTTCTTGGCGGTGCGTGTCGGCATGAAGAAACCATTCTAACGAAGCCTTCGCGTGCTGTTTCCGCCGGCCATTCTCCCACGTATGAGTATGATGAGACCGTCCCTACTCCGGCATATTTTGTGCTGGAGAGAATTCGACATCTCGAGGCGACTTGCATCCCTATGATGAGGCTGAGCCTTCCTTTCCACTTTTTTTCGATTCTCTGTCTCTCGATTCCTCTCGTGGCACAAACGATCCCATCCGGAGCCGCCATCGATGCGATGGTGGGAGGCATCATGGCACAGACGGGCGCCCATGGCATGGCAGTTGCCGTCATCGATCGTGGCAAGGTCGCCTACGTACACGCTTACGGAATCCGCAATGCCAACGGCGACCCGCTAACGACTGACACAGTCATGTATGGCGCATCCTTCACAAAAACCGTCTTCGCCTACACCGTGATGCAGCTGGTGGATCAAGGCAAGATCAATCTTGACACGCCGATAGCGGACGATCTCGACCATCCTCTCCCAACCTACGGACCCGATCCGGTTTTTCCCGACAAGTACGGGCCATACAAAGACCTCGCCAATGATCCGCGCTGGAAGAAGATCACGCCGCGCATGTGTCTCGATCACTCGACCGGTTTCAGCAATTTCTGGTTTATCGAGCCGGACGAGAAGCTGCACATCCACTTCGACCCCGGCACGCACTTCAGCTATTCGGGAGAAGGCTTCATCCTGTTGCAGTTCGTGATCGAACACGGCCGAAAAGCACAAGGTCTCGGACTGGATGTGGGCGATCTGACCCACGCAGACTTTGCGCGCCTGGGAATGACGCGCACCAGTCTGACGTGGCGCGAAGGCCAGGACAACAATGTGGCGGACGGATGGAACGACCGGGGTCAGCCCCAGCCGCACTCCAAGCGCAGCAAGGTGCGCGTTGCCGGCTCGATGAACACCACCATCTCTGACATGGCGAAGTTCACCGCCGCACTCGTACGAGGCGACGGCTTGGCTCCCGCTTCCCGCGCCGAGTTGACAAAGCCTTCGCTCCATATCACCACACGCACTCAGTTTCCTCTCTTCCAGCCGGACTTGCCCGTGACCGAGGAGCGAGAAGATCTTTACGCCGGACTCGGAGTTGTGGTCTTCGATGGTCCCCAGGGCCATGGATTCTACAAGGGCGGGCACGACGGCCAAACTGCCAATACGATGGTCTGCATTGAGAGAAGTCAGCGTTGTGTTCTTATCCTGTCGAACGACGTTCGTTCCGAGGCAGGCTTCGCCGGCCTGGTCCACTTCATCCTTGGAGATACTGGTGTGCCCTACGGCTGGGAGTATGGAGATCGAGCAGGAAAATCATGAGTTCCGGGCAAGTCCTGCCGAACTCGGCAACCCTGGTTGCTCGCCAATCCGCTGTAGACAACAGGCCAAAGCATTCATCGACCTCCGCAAACCCGCAACTCGCAGGATTGCTCGTGTTGGCAGCCGGCTGCCCTTCAGGCGGCCTTGATTCCGCACTTCCCCGACAGGAAATCCTGGACCTGGTCAGGCAGCGTGGCGGCCATGCGTCGTATGTATACCTATCACGCGGGAACGCCGCTGCGGCTCCAGACCGTGGAGGTGCGTACGCCGAGATCGATATATTCGCGGTCCGCGATGATTGCGCGGGTGAGCAGCTTGCGATGGCGCTTGCCGGGCAGTTGGGAGATCATCCAGCCCCATGCGGCCTTCGCAGGCGCAGTAAGATCGATCCCCACCCCTGGGGTTTTAAGTCCGGCTACATCAGCCACGGTGGTTTTGATTTCGACCTGCGGAAAGGGAATGCCTGCGAGCTTGCCGCGGATGGAGGCTGCGATTCGCTCCACTTCGCGAAAGCGCTCTGTAGCGATATGTCCGTTGCACTTGAAGTCGTCCAGTGCCTCGTTTAGCCAGGCGCGATAATCGCGGACCTCGGGGCTTTTGCGATATTTCATCGCGTTCTTCAACAGTTCGGCTGGAGTATTGCTCTCGCTCAGCAGGAGTGGAAAGAAGGTGGGCGTGTAGGGAATGTCGGCGGTGGGTCTGCCTGAGAGCTCGCCGAGTTTGGTGAACAAGTAGTCTTCGGCGTCGCGGGCGGTGTTTTGATTGAGCGTGAGCGCGAGGAAGAGGCGCGAACGCTTGGGCTGCATCAGGTGGTCGGTACCAGCCAGTTGAGCATAGGCGCCGAAGATCAGTCCCCCTAGGATGTAGGCGGCCAGGCGCTGCTCATCGGGGTTTTCGAAGGTGAGGTCGCCGAGGCTGGGATACCAGGCGTAACCCGAACTGGTGAGTTCTCCCACGATCGAGGCCAGATCCCTCAGGATCTCATGGGCCTGCTCGCCGCTCACTCCGGCTACCCCGCCCTTATAGAACTTGGTCAGTTCGGCGAGAGCCGCATTTTTCACGTCCATGTAGGCTTCAAAGCGGACGTTGACGTTGACCAGCACTTCCTCGTTCTCATTGATTGCAGCGAGAGTGCGTCCCTCAAACGGCATGTCCACATCGAACGTGGCGGAGTAGTCGAAAACGGGGATCTGCTTTTCAAGGATGAGGCGATCAAAGAACGTGCCGAGGGCATGGATGTTCTTGCTGAGCAGGTCCCAGGCGGAGTTCTGATCGTAGGAATTGGCGGAGCCACGAAGGAAGACCTCTCCGCAGCGGAGAATCATGGGATCGACGACCGGTCCGCCGATGGCTGCGATGGATTGCCAGTCTTCCTGCTTTTCAACGAAAAGAGTCATGGGAGTGACTCCTTGATGAGTTTTGAGCCCGAATACCGCAACTGATACCACCTTGCGCGGGCAAAGTCCATGCAAATCGGAGAAGCGTCGCGGGCGGGTAGCCCCAGCACTTCATTCACGATCATATGGATATGCTTGTCCGGGGGAACGACGTCATCGACAGCGCGCGGGAACTTCAGCCACTCCTGATGGCGCTGCCGGTCGTCGCACATGGAGATAATCTGACCTTCGAGTGCATAGAGGGCGGCAAACGGCGTAGCCGTTCCGTTGAGCTTGTAATCATGGGTCATGGTGCCGCAGCGGCCTTTCTTCATCGGCACACAGGACGACAGCGTGCTCGGGCGGATTCAGATACAGGCCGACAATATCCTCCAGCTTTTCCTGGAAGCGCGGATCGCGGCTGAGCTTGAAGGTTCGCACCTCATGCGGCTTCAGTCCGTGAGCGCGCCAGATACGGCGCACACTGGCCTCGTTGATGCCTGCCGCACGCGCCATGGTCCGCGTCGACCAGTGCGTGGCGTTCTCCGGCTTTTTGTGCAGCGTCATGTCCACCACTCGCTTCACCCGCTGCTCAGTGATGGTGGGCGTGCGGCCGGGCCGCGGCGCGTCCTTCTCAAGAGCCGCAATGTCGCCTGCGAGAAAGCGGTTCCGCCAGCGCGCCGACTTCTCCGGCGTCATGTTCGTCCGCCGGGCAATTTCCTTGTTTTCCAGTCCGTCTCCGGCCAGCAGCACGACCCGCGCCCGCTCCACAACCCGGGCGGGCAGAGAACGTCCGCGCGCCATCCGCTCCAGGGCTTGTCTCTGTTCCGGGCTCAGCTCAACTGCGGCAGCGATGCGCATACTATGTCGTCCTCCATGGTATGGACGCATCTGGGATATAGTCGTTATGATTTACGACGCATTACACTAGTCGTGCGCTGCTAAGCGCTTTCCCGGCCCCAACAGCGCACGGCCCGGGAAGACACCCGGCACGATCTTGCCTTCGTCGACGACTACAGTTCCTCCTACCACTAAATAGCGCATACCTACGCTGGGCTCCATGGGCTTCTCGAAGGTGGAGCGGTCGCTGATAGTTCCAGCATCGAACACAACGATGTCGGCATCCGCGCCCTCCTGCAATCTGCCTTTTTGCCGTGCCGCGGGAGTCGAACGCTCAAGCACCTCAGCCGGCATCAGGCTCATCTTTCGCAGCGCATTCATCAGCGTGATAGTGCCCTTTTCGCGGACGTATTGGGCCAGCACGCGCGAATAGGTTCCAGCGTTACGAGGATGTCCTTCGGCGCCATCACTGGCGATCATCACCAGAGGGTGCGAGATCAACTTATCCACCACTTCCTGCGTGCTGCTGAAAATCACCACCATCTGTGTCGCACTCGAACTATGCAGCGCATTGAAACGCTCCATGGTCAGGTGCTCTCCGGTGTCGGGAAGCACGAGGTTGCCATAGCCGATGCCCAGCTTTTCCTGCCAACCTGGGTTGAAGAGTGCTGAATTGATGGCGGTCATGCCCGCGATGTAGGGATACGCCTCGGTGGTGATGTCGAGGCCGCGGGCGCGTGCTCCTTCAACCATGGAGAGACACTCCAGCGAGTCGCGCGCACAAGAACTGTTGATGTGCGCGATGTGCAGCGAAGCACCCGTAATGGCGGCCGCTCCGATGACTTCGCCGATCGATTCAATGGAGGAGCCTGGCTCGACTCGACCGCCGCTGCGCACGTGCGTGTAGACCGGCAATCCCCGCTCGGCGGCGAGACGGAAGATGTCGATCACCTCCGACCGCGTTGCTCCCGGCGTGTACTGGATGCCCATACCGACAGCCAAGCCTCCAGCATCCAGTTCCGCGCGCAGGCGCTCCCGCATGATCTCGATTTGTTCGGGCGTGGCAGGCTGATTGGTCGCGGGTCCGCTCTTAGGCAGGATGCCCCCGGCCGGCAGCGGGGCGCCGAACGCGAGAGATCGCGCCGCCACGTGGCTGGCCGAGGTGCCGTAGTGAATCAGCGAGTGGCCTTCCTTCGCTTTCAAAAACTGAGCGACGTCGGGCGCACCGATTTCCAATTCCAGTGCCGTGGTGACACCATCAAGTGCCTTGACGCGCTGGCTCGCGAGGTTCTGGCCGTGCTGGTGCAGGTCAATGAATCCGGGGGCGACCACCATTCCGCTCGCATGGACGACACGGCGTCCGACAAGCGCCTCGGACGAGATCCGGATAATCTTCCCGTCGCGGATGCCGACATTGCGTACGGCATCCACGCCAGTTTCGGGATCCATGACGCGTCCGCCTTCGAGCACTAGATCGTACTGCTGTGCGGACACAAGGGCAGTTGATAACGCCAGAAGAAAGAGAGAGAAAATCAGCTTGCGCATGGTTGGCCCAGTGTAGACCAGCGATGAGGAAGCGAGCCAGATTCATGCTAAGCCGGACCTCAATGTTCAGCCCCTCAATCTACTCATCGCGCCGGCGCGAAGACAACACCCAGTTCCTGAAAGAGAAATGTGTACGCATCAGCAAACTGTTGTTGTAAATCTGCGCTTGAACTAGAAGCGTGCCCCGCGTCCCTAAACGTCCTAAGCAGGATCGGATTCTGGGAACTACTTGCCGCTTGGAGACGGGCAGCAAATTTGCGAGACTGCGCCGGATTGACTCTCGGATCGTTGTCACCCGTTTCCATAAGAATCGAGGGATACTTCACACCATCGACGACGCGGTGGTAGGGCGAATAGGCGTAAAGTGCCCGAAAGTTTGCAGCGTCTTTCACCGTTCCATACTCTGTGGTGTTGAACTGTCCATTTGGGTCCAACTCGGCCCGGAGCATGTCGTAGATGCCGACGTAGGAGACAATGGCGCGGAACTGCTCAGGGTGCTGGGTGATCTCGGCTCCCATGAGCAGGCCGCCATTCGATCCACCGATGGCGGCCATGTGGGCAGGTGAACTCCAACGGTTGTCGATCAGATATTGCGCACAGGCCGAGAAATCATCAAAGACATTCTGCTTCCTGTTCAGGTTTCCGCCCAGATGCCAGGGCTTGCCATACTCCGCACCTCCACGAATGTTGGTGATAACCAGCGTGTAACCCTGTTGCAGCCAGGTCGTCCAGTAGATGTTGCCGACGAATTGAGGTGATTGACTGATCCCGTACCCGCCGTAACCATTAACGAGGGTTGGAACAGTTCCATCCATGGGGGATCCGCGCCGGTGGATGATGTTCATTGGAATTTTGGTCCCATCCTTCGAAGTCCCAAAAGTCCTGTCGACTACATAACTGGAAAGAATGTCGCTCGCTGGCCGCGAAAGTGCAGTAGCCTCTGGTTGAGCATTCGGGCCCGGTTGATATGTCAGGTAGGCAGGCGGAGTAAGGAAACTACTCACCTGGATCGCCAGAGTTTCAGCACCAAGTCCGGTTACTTCAGAAACTCCTGAGATTGGTGGGAGCGGCACGTCCGGGAGCGGCCGGCCTTTGTGGTCGTACACCTGCACACGGTTCGGTCCACCGTCGATGGTAGTCACATACAGATGGTCCTTCGTCACGAGGACCGGGTGAGAATCTGAGCCCGGGTCGTCGTGTTCTATGCTTGCTGTGCCCTCTGGGATGATGGTTTTTGCCTGGGCAAGCACTGGATTCTTAGCGGAGATTTCAAGGATCTTGCCGCGAGGTGCGTTCTTGAGCGAGGTCAGGTAGACCGCATCTTCCTCCGCGGTACCCGGATTAATCGCCACTACCTCGTCACTATAGGTAGAGACCTGCTGCCAGGATCCATCCGGCAAACGCAAGAAATTCGCATACTCGCCCCCGTCGCCGTCTTCGGCGCTGGCGACGATCCATTTGCCTGTCGGATCACTATCGAGCGCGATCTGTGCTAGCTCCGTCAGCCCTTTGTTGAGGACGACGTGATCTTCAGTCTGCGAGGTACCGAGAATGTGTTCGAACACCTTCTGGTTTTTGAGCACGGTGGCCTGAGCCGCGGCAGCAACTGCGGGGTCGTAGCCGGCATAGACAAAACCCTTGTTTCCTGGTAACCAGGCCAGGCTCCGTCTGCCGCCGGGGAAGCCCATCGGCGCGAAAGCTGCGTCTACCTGTTTGCCTGTAGCCGTGTCAAAGACGGTAAGAGCCGCGCGTTCGCTGCCGCCAACCGCAAGCCCGACTGCGATCAAGCCACCATCAAGTGATGGCTTGTACCAATCGATCGAAGTATGACCCGTTGGGTCAAGCCTATTCGGATCAAGTAAAACTCTGGCCTCTGCCGGTGAAGAAGTCGGTGTTCCGAGAGTTGTACATGTCATCAGGACCGCCTGCTGTTGCACCGTGCGATCCAGCTGTAGATAGAAAAACCTTCCGGCCCTAAAGTCCAGACTGCGCTGTATTGCACTTGCTTTGTCTTTGGGAGCCTTAATATCCTGCAAAATTGACTTCCAAGCCGCTGCATGCTGGAAGTACCGCAACGAGTGGGCATTTTCCGCCGCAACCCATTGTATGGTTTCTGCGCTCTTGCCGTCTTCAAGCCAGCGATAGTTATCGACGACTTTCACGCCATGGTACTCATCCGTTACGGGATGCTTGCTTGCCACAACTGCCGCCACTGCGGCTTGTCCTTGGGCAACGGCAGCTAAAGGTGCAAGCAGAAGCGCTGTCAAAAGTCCGACTCCACGATAGATGAATAGCAAGGCAACCCCCGTCAGATGAACACCGATTAGAGTAATCGGAGATGAGGCACTATACCGAGGTAAGATAGAGGGCGCAGTCGCTCGCCGAAACGTAGGGCTTGTCTCTACTGCTGAACCGAGCAAATGTACCATTGAAAATCTTCCAAGATCCTCTCAATTGAACGCACACAGGGCGATAACCGGCCAATCCGCTTTACAGCCAGGTAGTCGTGAACCACTGGATTGGCGAGGGTGAAAGGCATGTTGTATTACCCTTCAGCCCGGTTCTCTTTCTTCAGCATGGCCAAGCCTGATCATATTTGCTGATCCGAGTGTAGTCCCGTTGCGAAGCGCAGGATTTCTACAGCCTCGCACGGCAATTGAGTCCACGATGGGGCCGTGAATCGCGGCAGCTCCATGGGACGCTTTGAAACACGCTCAGCTGAATGCGGGGATCACACCAGGATACGCGGGATCGTAGCTCGTGAAGAACGTGCCGATCGGCTTTGCAGCTTCCAAGCGAGTACTCTGGAGAACGGGCATACTTTGGCCAGCTAACGGGCAAAGCACTCATTGATCTCCGCTGACCCGCAACTCTCAGGATTGCACGACAGCGCTCCGCCCTTCAGGCGGCGATGATGCCGTACTTCTCCGACAGGAAGACCTGGACCTGGGCGGCCAGCGTGGCGGCCAGCTCCTGCCAGCTCAGGATCACCAGGCGGCTGCGGAGGTCCGAGGTGCGGACTGCGCGGAGGACCTGGAACCAGCTCTCTACGAGGTCTGCGCGGCGTTCATCGCTGAGCAGCAGAAACGACCGCCCCAACTGGTGCGCCGCCAGGACTCCGCGAACCAGTTGTCCGGCGCGGAGCACGCCTTGCGTGACCGGCAGCTCCTCGACCTCGAAGACCTCCTCAAGATCGCGATAGCGGAGCAGCCTTTCCAGAGAGATTCTTTGCGCGCCTTCGGTCAGCTTGGCCTCGACCAGCAGCGGGCCGAGGCTCATGTCGATCTCCGTCCGGTCCGCTCGTCCGTTGAGGAGAGGAATGCCCGGCTTGAATCCGAAGACCGGCCGCCGGCCAGGCTCGATGCCCAGCAAGGCGCAGAGGCCCGGCCGGCGCAGCGCTCCGGGATAGCAGAAGATGTTCATCAACAATGCGTCAGAGCTGTTGGCGCAGTCCAGCTCCCGCCGCTGCCGCTCCCAGGAGCGCGCCACGTAGCGGCTTGCGGAATACGCCTTGCGGAGCCGCTTCTCCCACTCCGGATCCGCCAGAATCGAGCGGTAGGAGGCGGCCAGGAAATTGCCGTGAAGCGCCGGCTTCCCTTCAGGACACCGTGGCTGTGGCGTATACAAGACGCTCGGCACCCGGCCATAGGTCAGCTCATGCTCGAAGCCGGCCGCCCGCTCCAGATTTCGGCGGCTCAGCTCGGCCCGGAGTTCCCCTGGGGAAGATATCCGTTTGCGCCCGGACGTCATAGCAGCACTATAGGCGAAGAGACGGCGAATTGTCTCGCGGCCTGTCCCCTGGCCTCTCAGGCTCTGGCGTTCATCCTTTGGCCGACTGAATGATCGACTCCATCACGGCGGCGTCGAGCGATCGCCTGGAGGCGCCGTAGCGGGCCCAGGGATCGCGCTGCAAACGGCGCTTCCAGGAGTCAAAGTCCTTCGCCCGGAATTGGGCCGGCCGCTCCCCGCGGAGCTCATTCCAGCTCAGCGGCAGGGCCACGGGCGCGCCGCTGCGCGCTCGCGGAGAGTACGGCGCGACCGCGGTTGCGCCGCGCTGGTTGCGCAGATAGTCGATATAAATCTTCCCCTTGCGCGCGGACTTGGTCATCCTGGTGAGATAGAGCTGCGGATCGCTGCTCTCGACCAGCCGGGCAAATGCCTGGGCAAACGACTTGATCTCCTCCCAGAGATGCTCCGGCTCGATGGGAGCGGCCACGTGCAGGCCCTTTCCGCCGGTGCTCTTCACGAACGGCTCCAGCCCTATCTGCTTCAATCCATCGCGCAGGGTGAAGGCCGCAGCCGCAAGCACCGGCCACGCCAGTTCAGGGTCGGGGTCGAGATCGAAGATCACCTGATCGGGGTGTTCCAGATCCTCATTGCGCGAGCCCCAGGGATGCACTTCCAGCACGCCCATCTGGGCCAGCCCGGCCAGGCCCCGCGCGCCGGAGATGGAGACATATTGTTCGGCGTCGCCGGTCTTCGGGTTGGGAACCTCCACCTCACCGACTCCCTCGGGCAGGCCCGGGCCGATGTGTTTCTGGAAGAAGCAGGGTTTGCCGCTGCCGTCGGGGCAGCGCAGCAGGCTCAGGGGACGGCCCGAAACGTACGGGAGCATTGCATCGGCGACGCCCAGGTAGAACGCAGCGAGATCCCGCTTGGTGAGCCCGGAGTCCTGGTCCATAATCTTTTCCGGCTTTGTAAGTCTTACAGTGCCAATATCGATTGGGTCGTCATCTGGAGGAGGATCGGCCAATTGGCGCGAAGCGGCGCGCGATTTGTGCGAAGTAGTGGAGCGGTGCGAAGCGTCGCGTGATTTGTGCGCATCAATGGATCGGGGCGAAGCATCGCTCGGCTTCTTTCCCCCGGAGGGAGACGCCGCCGGCTTTTGTGCCGAAGTCTCCGGCACGTCATCGGCGGGCTCCTCGCGCCGCACCTCTTTCGCCGGCTTATCCTCGCGCAGGCCCTTGAAGGCCGCCTGGCGAACCATCCCGTCCCGGGTCCAGGTGGAAAAGGCAACCTGGCCGACGAGATCGGGAGCAACCCATCGCGCGTCCTTCTGCGCCGCCCTGGGAACCTCGGCAAACGGCATCTTCTCCCGGTGGAGCTTCTCCAGCATTGGCAGCATCGCCTTCTGCGTGGCTTGCGGGAAGCCGGTGCCTGTGCGCCCCGCGTAGACGAGCTTTCCCTTGTCATAGTAGCCAAGCAGCAGAGCGCCGATTCCCCGGCTTCCGGTCTTCGGCGGGGTGTAGCCCCCGATCACGAACTCCTGCTGGCGGATGCACTTGATCTTCAGCCATTCCCGGCTTCGGCCCGAGATGTACTGGCCGGCGGCCAGCTTGGAGACCAGTCCCTCGGCGCCCAGTTCGCAGGCCTTGCGCAGCATCTCCCGGCCGTCCACGCGGAGGTGCTCGCTGTAGCGAAGGCTTTCCGTATCGGCCGCAGCCAGAAGATCGCGGAGAACCTCCTTGCGCTTTTCGAGCGGCAGAGACCTCAGGTTATGCCCATCGAGATGGAGCAGGTCGAAGGCAAAGTAGGTCAGCGGCGCGCGCTTCCCTTGCTGAAAGGCTGCCTGCAGGTCTGCAAAGCTGGTCGCGCCGCCGGCGCTCAACACGACGACCTCTCCGTCCAGCAGAGCGCTCTTCACCGGGAGTTCGGCCGCTTCGCTCGCGATCTTGGGCATACGCGCGGTCCAGTCGAGGCCGCTGCGGGTAAAGAGGCGAACGCTGCGGCCATTGATACCGGAGGATCCGGCCCCTGCGCCTGCCGCCTGTTCCACGTGGATCTGGATCCGGTATCCATCGAGCTTGAGCTCATGAAACCACTCGGGCCCCTTGGGAGGAGCAGCGACCTGAACGGCCAGTTGCGGCGGAACGAAATCCTTCAACTTCTCTTTTGGAAGCTCGCGCAGGAGCTCGGCTGCCTCCCCGGGCAGTGCCGGTGGCTCGGCCTTTTTCTTCGCTCTCAGCTCGCTCCGCAGCCTTTGCGAAGCGCTCTGTTCTTTCCCCCCATCAGAGCTTTCCGGCCGATTCGAATTCCAGACATGGTCCTCGGCAGAGGCGATCTGGTCGAGATCGCGTCCGGTAATCACGCTGTCGGGGGCTTCCTCGGTAATCGGCGCTGCATCGGGACCGCGCTCGAAGGAATCGTGTTCTTTGATGAGGAGCCAGTTGGGCTTGCTCTCGCTCGCGGCCTTTCCGCCCATGCGGATGAGCGTCCAATTGCCTTTCAGCTTTTCACCATGCAGTGCAAATTTCAGCCGCCCTGATTTCAGACCGGCGTCGAAGTCGCCGTGCGGCTCCCATGTGCCGTGGTCCCATACCATGACGGTGCCGCCGCCATACTGCCCTTTCGGAATGGCGCCTTCGAATCCGCCATACTCCATCGGGTGGTCTTCCACCTCGACAGCCAGCCGCTTGTCGGCCGGGTTGTAGCTCGGGCCCTTGGTGACCGCCCAGCTCTTCAGCACTCCGTTCCAGCCGAGACGAAAGTCGTAATGCAGGCGGGTGGCCGCATGCTTCTGGATCACGAAAGGGAGAGCGCCGGAGGAGCCTTGGGAGCTGTGCCCGCCGGCAGGCTCGGCGGTCACTGCAAAGTCGCGCATCTCACGGTAGCGCGCGAGCTGCCGGTCCACGGCATCGGAAGCCTTCCTGCCGCTGACGGGCCGCGGCGTGGATTTGCGGGTCCGGGGCATTTCAGGCGCTCTTCCGCGAGCCATGCTTCGGCTTCACCAGCTTGAGACCGGTCTTCGATCGAGCGGTCCGCCGCGTGCTTCCGGAGGGCCGGGCCGTGGAGCGTTCCAGGCTCTGCCGCAGAGCATCCATCAAATGGATCACCTTCCCTTTTTGCGGCTCTGCGGGCTCCTGCGGCAGCGGCCGGTTCTTGATCCTTGCCTCCACGAGGCGGCGCAGCGCGGTTTCATACTCGTCCTTGAACTTCTTCAGATCCAAAGGCGCGGAATAGGTATCGATGAGCTGCCTGGCCATCTTCAACTGGGCCTCATCGATCCTCTGCTTCTCGATGCCTGCCTCGTAATCCGCCGCGTTCCGCAGCTCGTCGGCAAAGCGCAAGGTATAGGCCATCATTCCGCCGCCGCGCATCTCCGGCGAGGGCATGAGGGCGATGAGGTGCTCGCGGCCGGCAAATGCGACCTTTCCCAATCCGGCCTTGTGCTCCTGCTCCATCGCCTTGCGGACCACGGCGAAGGCAGCGGAATTCGCTTTGTCTTTGGGAACTACGAAGTACGGCTTTTCGAAGAGAGACAACGGAATCTCGCTGATGTCGACGAATTGGCCGATCTCAATGGCATCTTTGGTCTTGATGCGCAGGTTCTTGATCTCTTCCGGCTCGATCGGAACGTAGCTGCCTTTGCGATATTCGTAACCTTTTATGATCTCTGAAGGCTCAACCGGTTTTCCGCCCTCAATGACATTCTGGTGGTGAATGCGTTCCCCAGTCTTGCGGTCGATCTGATGGAAGGAAACCTCGCTCGCCGGATTGGTCGCCGGGAAGATCTTGATGCCGAAGGAGACCAGAGAGATCTGCAGTTGTCCTGACCAATACGGCCGTGGCATGCTCACCTCACTCGAAAGCCTAACATTCCAAAGGAGCTTGGATTCCACGGGCGCCGGCGGGGCTGCTCCGGCAGGGGAAAATTCGCCGTAACCTGCCGCAAGCCGCAAAAACGACGGTAAAAGCTCAAAGGAGATTGAAGACGGTGAGGATCACGACGGTCAACAAAAGCAGCCCGAAGGCGGCGCAGGGATAGATGCCCCACCGCCGGCTGTAGGGCCATTTGGGAATGGCGCTCACGAAGAGCAGCACGAGTATCAGGAACATGATGGTCATTGCCATGCTCTAACCTCCCTTCCCTTCTCGATTGGATGAAATTCACCGGTTTGGGTTGACCGCCGGCTCAGCTCGCAGGCCAAACCTGTGCTTCGAATCTGCATCCAACTGAGCGGTTTTGGCTCCGCACCGCGACCTTCCGCGGGAGCGCTCCCGCCGCTCAGAGCGCCGTCGTGCGTTGCAACTCCTCCACGGGTCCGATCGATTCAGCCAGGAGCGCATTGCACGATGAAATTCTTTTCCGCCAACCTTCAGAATCTCCGAGAGTTGTATATCAAGAGTCTGCAAAGAGCTCTGGACATGGAAGAAAGCTTGAGCACCATGCTGCGGACCATGGCCGAGACCGCAACCGATGAAGAACTGAAGGAGACCTTTCGGCTGCAGCTTTCCGAGACCAAGCGGCAGGCGGTGCGGCTGGAGGACATCCTGACCCGGACGCCCGATCCCACGGCAACGACCAGCTCCAAGCCGCTGGCGGCGCTCAGGTCGGAGGCGGAAGAGATGATCAAGGACGCCAAGAACGAAAACGTCCGCGACGCCGCGCTGATTGCCGCCGCGCAAGAGGTGCAGCACCACCAGATCGCCGTTTACGGAACCCTGCGTCACTGGGCGCGGATCCTGGGAGAGGAACGGGACGCAGAGCAACTGGATGTGAGCATTGAACAGGAGCGCAGCGCCGACCTGATTCTGACGCAGATCGCCAGCCGGGTGAACACCTACGCGGACAAAGACGACAATCAGGCCGCCTGAAGGGCATTCGCATGCCATGCTCAGCTTGCCCGCTCAAACTCCTTCAGGCGCTGGACGAGAGTCTTACTATGCAACGCGGATTTCACCTGATGCGATACCTTCGCACAAGATTGCGTCGATCGGAACAGACCCGCCAGCGCGCTCTGGTTCAGGGGAAAGGGCGATGGAGAAGTCAACAGCAGGAAGCACTTACCTCGTGCAGTTGCGCTTCACTCCTTCACTCACCCGAGCAGCTTGTAACGGGACTTGCATCCGTTGGAGTGCGCTCATGCGGGGCGCATCTAATAAAAGCCGTGGCGCTTGAGTTGCTCAAGTGAGCGCCACGGCTTTTCATCTTTCCCTCAGTTATGCGCCGGGCAGCGCCCACACGTAGAGGAACGTGGGCTTGGCTCCATTGTGCGGAGTACCTCCGGCCATCACGGCAACATACTGCTTGCCATTCTTGCCCTTCCAGGTAATTGGGTTCGAGTTGATCGTGACGCTCAGATCGACAGCCCAAAGCTGCTTTCCGGTGCGCGCATCGAAGGCGCGGAATTTTCCGTCAGAGGCTGCACCGATAAAGACCAACCCGCCGGCGGTGGCAGTGGCGCCGCCGGCGGCTAAGGGGGTTCCTGTCTGAGGCACACCCAGGTTGTCCAGTTCCTCAAACGAGCCGAGCGGCACCTGCCAGGCGAATTCGCCGGTGTTCACGTTCACCGCGATCATACGCGACCACGGCGGCTTCTGGCAGGGCCATCCTTTTTGTCCGTCCCAGAAATAATCTCCCATCCGCGGAGGCGCGTTGTCCGGCCCGACCCGCACGTAACCGCCGTGCCCATCTGGAACCAGCTTATTGAAATTGCCCAGATCCTTGCTGTCGATAAAGATGTAGCCGAGTTTCGGGTCGTAGGCGCCGCCCCCCCAATTGGTGCCTCCTGTCCAGCCCGGAAAGATCGCGCGAAGCTTCAGTCCGTACTGCGCAAATGGCCCGCCCGTCATCGCCCCGCCTTCCAGGGCTAACAGATTCTTGCAATACTGCTCATGCTGAGGAGTCACCGTGGCAATCTCATCGGGAGAGAAGGAATTGCGCGCCAACGGCGGCGGCTTCACCGGTACGGGTTCGGTGGGCCAGTTCGAGTCGCCGGGGACGGGGTTGTCGTTCTTAATCGGAACTTCTTTTACCCCATAGATTGGCTGCCCGGTTTTCCGGTTGAGGATATACATGAGCCCGTCTTTGTCGGTC
>DASYYO010000336.1:0-20584 GCA_035933805.1 Acidobacteriaceae bacterium
CCGCCGAAGCCAGCAGCGGAACAAGCCATGCGGCAAACAAGAGACTGACGGCGGCGGTCCAGAGGCCCAGGGCGAGCAGCGCGACCGTCATCGCCACAATCTGGGAGGCAGGCAGAGGGGTGTGCGCGGCCAGCAGCAGGCCGCCAAGCAGAAAGGAAGCAGCGTAGAGCGCCAGAGGGAGCCAGGCGGCGCAGAGCAGGGCGAAGAGATATTGGCTGCGGCTCACAGCCCGAGAGAGCACGCCGACGATCCGGCGCGACCTCTGTTCGTTGCCAAGCTGCACGCTGGCGGTGAAGCAGACGAAGGCCAGCCCATAGAGAGACTCCTGGTGAAGAAGGACCAGGACGTCTCCCTGCTCCAGGCCGAAGCCAGGCAGATCGAAGGCAAGCGCCATGCCCAGCGGCCAGAGGATGAGCAGCAGGTAGAGCCAGCGGTTCTGGAAGAGCAGCCGCCGCGCGATTTGCCAAGCCTGGCTCACGCGGAACCCGGCCCCTGCGGAAAGGCGCTCTCCCGGTCTCCGCTCCCGTTGCCTTGCCCCGTCCATTCGAGGAACAGCTCCTCCAGATTCCCTCCCGCCGGCGCCATTCTGACGATCTCCCCACCCTCGTTCCACGCAGTTTCGAGAACCCTGCGCTGCTCCCCGCGAGGGAAGATCAGGCGCAGCGATCCGGGCTGCTCCGGTTCCCCGGGCCTGCTCCGGACGCCGTCCGGCTCGGCATCGACGAGGCCAGGAAAGAGCCGCGCCGCGGCAGCAGGAGAGATCCCTCGAACCACCGCCTCCATGCGGCCCGACTCCGTGAGCAGCGCGCTGAGAGAGCCGTAGCGCATCAACCGGCCCTCGCGCAGCAGCGCAATGCGGTCGCAGATGCGCTCCACCTCGGTGAGCTGATGCGAGCTGAAGAAGACGCTTTTGCCGGACTGGCGTGCCTGCTGCAGCAGCTCGCGAACCTGGAGCACGCCTGCCGGATCGAGCGCCGAGGCCGGCTCGTCGAGAATCAGCAGCTCCGGATCGTTGATCAGCGCCTGGGCGAGGGCAAGGCGCTGCTGCATTCCGCGGGAGAACTTCCGCACATCCTTCCGGCTATCCTCGGTCCCCGGAGGAAGTCCGACGGAGGCCAGCAGCTCGCGGGTCCGCTCCTTGAGACGCCGATCGCGGATCCCGTTCAGCCGGGCGGCGAATTCGACGCTGCTGGCGGCCCGTTCGGCAAAGAAGACCGGCACGTCCGGAACGAAGCCCAGGCGCGCCCTTGCCCGCGCGTCGCCGAAGGGCTTCCCCAGCAAAGATCCAGTGCCGGATGTGGGACGGAGAAAGCCGAGAGCCAAATGGATGGCCGTGGTCTTCCCTGCTCCGTTGGGACCGAGGAAGCCAAGAATCTCCCCGGGTTCGACGGACAGGCTCAGCGGCTCGAGCGCGGCCCGTCTTCCGAAGACCTTGGAGATGCCATCGAACTGGAGACGCGGCGCCATGGATGATTCTGTCACAGGGCGGATCTTGCCGGGCAAACTGGAAGCCCCACACCAGCCCGCATCGGAATGCGGCTGCGTGTGGGGCGAAGGGCAAGATCTCCGTGGGGCAATCTTGCCGCCGGCCTCGCCGGATCTCGCAATTCTCTTGCGATGAGCCGGCAAAGGCTGCGCGGTCATTCCATTCAGACTAGGTCTTGACCTTGAGGAAGATGATGACCAGGGTGAAGAGCGAGAGAGATTCCATAAAGGCGAGGCCGAGGGTGAGCAGCAGCAGAATGCCGGCGCGGGCACCGGGATTGCGAGCCAGAGCTTCAGTCGCCGAGGCGGTGGCGCGGCCCTGGCCGAGTCCGCAGAGTCCGGCGGCGAGACCCATGCCTAAGCCGGCCGCGATGGCAGTGAGTCCATAGCCGGTCGTGGTGCCGCCCGGGCTGCTTTGGGCAAACGCCGGAACCGCCAGGAACATGGCGGAGAGCGTCATGAATAGATATTGCAACTTGCGCATATTTCCTCCTGTGCTTCCGCAGCAGATTGCCGCCAGTGGGTGGTTGAGGCTCACCGTGCTGGCCCCCTCACGCTCGCGGCGCTCGTTCCGGAGCGGGAAGCGCCCTCCGGACGAGAAGCCTGAAATCTTTGAAAATGGAGCGGGACTGCGCTTGCACGCTGCTCGGGACCGCGGCAGGCGGCTCTCCGCTGCGCAACCCCATTCGTCCTAGTGTTCGTGCGCCACTGCCTGGGCGAGGTAGATCATCGTGAGCAACATGAAGATGTACGCCTGGATCAGCGCGACGCCCAGGTGCAGGCCCATGAACACCACCGGGATACCGAGCGGCACAAGCGAAAAGAAGACCAGGGTGACCATCTCGCCTGCGAACATATTGGCGTAAAGACGAACCGTGAGCGAGAGGATGCGGGCCAGGTGCGAGATGATCTCGATCGGAAGCATCATCCAGGAGATCCACCAGATCGGACCGAGGAAGTGCTTGAGGTGACCCACCGGTCCCTGCTCACGGACACCGTGGTAGTTGTAATAGAGGAAGCAGAGCAGCGCTACGCCCAGCGGGACGGTGGGCTTGGAGGTGGGCGCCATCCATCCCGGAACCAGGCCCATCAGATTGCCCGTCAGGATAAATAGAAGTACGCAGGTCGTAAACAGGACGTAACGCTGGCTGCCGTGTCCGATGATCGACTCGGCCTGATCGGAGACGAAGCCGTGAATCATCTCGGCGACCTGCTGGATGGCGTTCGGCCGCTCCACGTTGAGCGAGACGCGCACCAGGAGCAAGAACGCCAGCAGCATCAGGAACGCCAGCACCTCCATCGCGAAGGCGTTGGTGATCGGAGCCCTGGCGTGCGCCGGAGCGACATGCAAGGCGTTCAGCAGGCGCAGCGTCAGCGCGCCGAAGTGGCGATTGAGGAATGCGGTAAATGTAGTTTGCCCGTTCATACGCTTTGTCTGGCTTTGGCCGGGGATTCCGAAAGACCCGAACACACCTGCGCGGCCACCTATGCCGACCAGGAGCGTAAGAGTCGAATTGCTTCAATGAGCAGCGCCAGCATCGCTAAAGCCAGCCCTGCGATGAGCGCAGAAATCCTGCCGTCTAAACTCTTAAGGCTAACATACAGCAGGACCCCGGCGCCGGCCAGGCGAAGAAAAAACCAGAACAGGACCGGGCCGAAAGGGCGCGGAGCCTTGCCCGAGTCGAGGCGCACGAGAACCGCCGCCATGAGCTGCCGCCATTCCAGAATGCCGGTCGCGGCGATGGCTGCCCCCACCAGGTAGAGCAGCATCGAAGGCCACTGCCATGCCCACCAGATCAGCGGAGCGCCTGCGAGCGCCCCGAGGAGCACCGTGCGCAGAGCCCGATTGAGGGCCGTCCGTAGATCCTCGTCTCTGAACTCCGTCTCTGCCGGCAAAAGAACGTTCCTCATTCCTTGTTGAGCGCCAGGATGACGCGAAAGATCTGAACAAAGCCCGCCGCTGCTCCCAGGAGCAGGCCGGCAATCTCCATCCAGTGCTGATGGAGCCAATGGTCCAGACCCGCTCCGATGGCCCATCCGATCACGGTCGCGGCCGGCAGCAGAAGCGCGAGCTGGATCACGCTCTCCGCCCGGACCAGCGAGGCCAGTGCGCCATCTTTGGACTTCCCGCCAGAGCTGCGGCCAGCCTGGGATTCCGGCTTGTCGGGCGCATTCATAGGTTCTGCGCTGTTATACACGAAAACCGGAGAACGATTCGCACGCGGCAGCTGGCCCGGCGGATCGCCGGCCGCAACGGCCTTTGATTCGGCGGTCTATGCCCTCTTCCGCCGAAGCGGAACGGCTGCCCGCCTGCGTTCCGTCCGCTTGCTCCCCGGTATACTGGCTTTTTCAGGAAGCGAGAGGCACCGGAGTGTTCGATTCAGAATTTGAGCGCAGCCTTTTTGCGCTCCGCAAGGAAAAGCTCAGCCAGATTGCTGCTCTCGGCCAGCAGTCCTACCCCAATCATTTCCCGGCATCGCATACCATCCCGGATCTGAGAAAGGCCTTCGATGCCTCCACAACGGATGAGCTCGAGGCCAACCGGACGGTGGTCCGGATCGCCGGACGGGTGATGGCCATCCGGGCCCAGGGCAAGGCCGGGTTCGCCCAGCTGCAGCAAGGCGGCCAGAAGCTGCAGATCTATGTCCGCAAGGATGCGGTGGGAGACGCGGGATTCGAGATCTACAAGCTGCTCGATCTGGGAGACCACATCGGAGTCTCCGGCTATCTGTTCCGCACCCGGACCGGCGAGCTGAGCGTGCACGTCGACACCATCACATTCCTCACCAAGGCGATGCTGGCCTTGCCGGAGAAGTACCATGGCCTCTCCGACGTGGAGCTGCGCTACCGGCAGCGCTATGTCGATCTGTTCATGAACGCCGAGGTCCGCGAGGTCTTCGTCAAGCGCGCTCTCGTGCTCAAAGCGATACGCCGCTACTTCGACCAGCGGGGTTACCTCGAAGTAGAGACGCCGATGATGCAGCCGATCGCCGGAGGGGCTGCGGCCAGGCCGTTCCGCACGCATCACAATGCGCTGGACATGCCGCTTTATCTGCGGATCGCTCCGGAGCTCTACCTCAAGCGGCTGGTGGTCGGCGGCCTGGATCGCGTGTACGAGATCAATCGCAATTTCCGGAACGAAGGGATTTCGACCCAGCACAATCCCGAGTTCACCATGCTGGAGTTCTACCAGGCCTACTCCAACTACCGCGACCTGATGCGGCTGACAGAAGAGCTGATCCCGCAGGTGGCGCTCGAGGTCAACGGAACCACGCTCACGCAGGTGGCCGGCCAGGAGGTGGATCTGGCAAAGTGGCGGCGCTATTCCATGCGCGAGGCAATCCTGGAGTTCTGGCCTGCGGCCGCAGGCGCGAAGCCGGCCTTTGCGGACTTCTCCAGTCCGGAAATGGTGCGGGAGATGGTCGACCGGCTGCGCGAGGCAAAGCTGAACCTTGAGTTCCAGCTCGGGGAGCCCGCGGGAAAGACGATCGCCGGCATCTTTGAGGCAGTGGCCGAAGAGCACCTGATCCAGCCGACCATCATCTACGACTTCCCCGTCGCCGTCTCACCGCTCTCCAAGAACAAGCCGGACGAGCCCGAGTGGGTGGAGCGCTTCGAGTTCTATATCGGGGGATTCGAGCTGGGCAACGCCTTTAGCGAGCTGAATGATCCGGAGGAGCAGCGCCATCGCTTCCAACAGCAGATCGCCGAGCGCGAGCGGGGAGACGCCGAGGCCCATGCCATGGACGAAGACTACGTTCGGGCCTTGGCCTACGGTCTGCCGCCGACGGCTGGAGAAGGGATCGGCATCGACCGGCTCACCATGGTGCTGACCGGAGTCAAGTCGATCCGCGACGTGATCTTTTTCCCACTCTTGCGCCAACTTCCGGCGCACGACGATTCGAGCGGCCAGAGCTGAGCGGCATGGCCCGAGGGCCCATTTCTCTACGGCGCGCAACGGCCCGGAATCTATCGCTCCGGAATCTATCGCTTGCCCGGTTTCTCCACCCGCTTCATGACCTGGCTGAGGGTAGTCTTCCTGAAATCATCGAGCAGAGCGACCATCGACGATGAGAACACTTTCTCCAGCGCGTTGTTCACCCGCACAGGCCCCGCGGCCCGGACGTGCGGCGTATGGAACAGAGCTCCCGTCTCGACCGCTTTGTACACGTCAGCGAGGGAAATCGCCTTGGGAGATTTGAGCAATCGTGAACCGCCCGTCGGACCCTTTTGACTCTCTATAAGTTTCGCTTGCTGAAGTGATGCAAGCACGCGGCGAACCACCACCGGATTGGTATCCAGTTTCTCGGCGATGTCCGTCGAAGTCTGCAGCGTATCAGGCTTTGCAGCTAACAAAACCAGCACGTGCACCCCGGTTGAAAATCTACAGTTGACAGCCATTCCGGAACCCTAACACACGAAAACCGGGATGCAATTGCACCACGGTGAGAACGTTAGTCACTTCCAAGGTTGCATACATACGTAGCGGTAACCATCGTGTTTTGTAGCCGTGCTAGCATCGTTTTGAATCACTCCAGAACTTAGATCGAGGCTTTCGTGCGGATTCTGTTTGTGGGCGACGTCTTTGGATCTGCCGGCCGGCGGATCGTGCATGAACATCTCCCCCACGTCATCAAGGAGCAGTCCATCGACCTGACGGTCATCAACGGAGAGAACGCCGCCGGAGGATTTGGCATTACCCCGGCCATCGCCGAGGAACTATTCGATCTCGGCGCGCACGTCATCACCACCGGCAACCATATCTGGGACAAGCGCGAGATTATTGAATATATGCAGGCTGTGCCGGCCGACAGCCACCAGCGTCCGCGCCGTCTCCTGCGCCCCGCCAACTACGTCAAAGGCACTCCCGGTCACGGCTTCTATGAGGGAACCCTCCCCTCCGGGCAGACCTATGCCGTGGTCAATCTGCAGGGGCGCGTCTTCATGGCCAGCCAGGAAGATCCCTTCCGGACCGCCGACTCCTTACTCCACAATCTTCGCGCCAAAGTGATTCTGGTGGACTTCCATGCGGAGGCGACATCCGAGAAAATAGCCCTCGGTTGGTACCTAGATGGGAGGGTTACCGGAGTAATCGGGACTCATACGCATGTGCCCACTGCGGACGAGAGAGTGTTCCCAGGTGGTACTGCCTACCAGACCGATGTGGGAATGAGCGGACCCTACGACAGCGTCATCGGGGTCGAAAAGGAGTTCGTTCTGGCCCGCTTCCTGACGGGCATGCCGACCAAGTTCGAGGCGGCCAAAGGCGACCCCAGAATGTGCGCGACGCTGATCGAATGCGAAGGAGATACGGGAAGGGCTCTCTCGATCCGTCGCCTGATGCTCGGCGAATGAGCCCAAGCGGCGCTAAGGCTTCAAAGCGATCTTTGCCGGCTGGCGTTCCTTTAACTGCTCGACCGAAGTGATCTGCCCCTTGGGGTCGAAGGCGAGAGTCCAGCCGATGGTGGCCGCCGGTCTGGAGGCATCACTGAACGTCACGGTAGCACTCCGGTCCGGCTGGATATTTAACTGCGGCAGACTCGCATCGAGCCGCAGCAGATCGAGTGTCGGTCCGGCCTCGGGCTGGCTGGTAAGCACCTGAACATGATTTCCGGTGAACTCGGCATAGCACATCCCGATGACCAGCCAATTGGGCGCATTGCCGAGAGGCGCCAGTCCCCTTTCCTGACGCAGCAGCCCGTTGAAGATCTCGTAGGCGGCGGCCTTGCTCCATACAATGTCGAACGGCCGCAAACCATGAGAGACCGCGGGCATGATCCATACCTGAGAGCGATTGCGGGCCAAGGCGGCGACAAATTTCGAGGTGCCGTTGGGCTCCGGTCCGTGGCTGTACGCCAGAAAGAGATAGTCGGGGAAGGCGGGGCAGGCGATCTGGCGATACTCCCAGCCCGGATCGCTGAGATCGAAGTTCAATTGCGCAGCTTTGGCGGCAAGTTCCGGCCTGGAGGCAGCAGCCAGGGAGGCATCCGGAGCGCTCATTTCCGCCGGAGTCAAGTGCTTGAGCGTGTAAACGTAGGGCCGGCCGGTCAGCGGAGTTTTGCCGATCGGCGTCGCAACAACTCCTGGAAACGGCTCGGTCCCGGCAGCCGCTTTGGCGGCGGGAAGCGGACTCTCGGCAGGCACTCGCGTCTGCTGGCCTCCTGCCACGCCGCCGGCGGACAGCACGCCGAGCGTGAGGGAAAGCAGCCGGAAGCGGGGGCGCTTGCGCATCGACAAGCTCACTCTACCATGCCTTTCCGGCAAGCTTCCGCTGGCAAGCCTGCCTATCGCCGGCCACCCTGGCCCAGGATCCTCTCCAGATAGAAATTGAAGAAGCGCTCCGGGCTCGAACTCAGGCAGACATTCGCATTGGGCGCGCCGGAGGCTGTGCGCGTGTATCCCCGGTCATCGACCTCGATATGCATCGGGGTCGTGGGACAGAGATCCGGCCGTAGAAAAGCGGCAACCGCCATGGCATCAAAGAGCGTCGGGGTCGGGTCTCCGGTCGAAGCGGTCCACTGGTGGTACAGCAGGGTGAGAGCATCGGTCACCGGAGCACCGCGGCTGAAGAGCACATTCCTCTTGACCTCATCCAGTTTGAGCTGGGTAGAGTCGAGCGGCATCATGAAGATGGGAACACCGGAGGCGAAGAGCTTCTTCGCCGCGGGAACATCCATCTTGATGTTGTATTCCGGATCTGGTCCGCGGTCGGGCAGGTATCCGAGGTCGCCGTAGCCGCGCCGGATGGAGCCGCCCATGATCACCACCTGTTTCAGTTTGCGGAAGACGGAAGGATCGGCATCGATCAAAGCACCAACATTGCTGAACGGCGCGACGGAGATGAGGGTGACCTCTCCGGGGTGGCTGCGGATCTCCCCAAGAACAAAGTCCACCGCTCCCGGCCAGGCTGTTCTCGGCAGGGGAAAAGCCTCCGCCCATCGAGCCTGACTGAAGGTGGCCTGGCTCCGGGTCTTCGGCCCAACGGCAATCGGGATCGCGCCGTGGCCCGTCTCCGCGAGGAAGCGCGCGGCCAGGCGCGCCCGGAGTTCTGTATCTCCCCATGCCGTCGTGACCCCGAGCACATGAGCCTCAGGGCTGGCGAGCAGCAGCCCCAGCGCAAAGGCGTCGTCGATATCGTCACCGATATCGGTATCGAAGATCACCGGCGCGGCCGATTCCCCGGGCGAGAGCTGCGGTCCGCTCTGGCCAAAGGAAAACTGCACGGGCAGGCACGCCAGGAAGGCCAGCAGAGCAGGAAGGATTCGACGCATCATCGGGAAGTCCTGAGTTGGGGGAAGTCCAGAGCGGAGCAGGTTTGCGCTTCCATCCCGCACGCTGGTTCATAGCGGAGTCTGTAGAAGAGCCGGCCCACAGGGAGTGAAACCGGCGGATACGAAGAAGGGCAGCCCGGAGCTGCCCTTCTTCGTGTTGCTGGTCTTCGTATTGCTGGTATGGCCTTGATCACTTGTGCGTGGTAGTGCGGTGACGGGCAGGAGCCGGCTTAGCCTTCGGCGGCGCCTCGCCATCGCTCAAGGTGATCATCGGCGGGTTGGTAGTGTAGGAGTCGAAGGTCGCATCATAGACGACGTTGGAGCCGACTGCCGGCGGAGTCTTCAGAGCCGTCTTCATGTTGATCGTAAAGTCGGCCTTGTTACTCTGCTGGTTGTCTTCCGTCACGGCGAGCTGGACCTGGGAGCCGGTCGCGGAGATCACCTTGCCGGGAACTCCGACGCGCTGGCCCTTCATTACATCCCACACCTTCTGCGCATCCTCCGGCTTGCCATTGAACAGGATGAACTCCCGGTCGGAGAGGCTCAGTGTCTTCAAGTCCGGAGTCGAAGCTACCGTCTGAGCAGCCAGATCGGCGGGCGACGGAGGAGGAGGAGCCGGAGTCGGATTGTAGTCCGCCGGCGGGAAGAGATTCGTCTTGGCCAATGCCTGGACGGCGGGATATCCGTCCATGCTGCCATGGAACTTGTTATAGAAATACTCCGCAGCCTTTTCGATCTGGGGCTTGGCCGCCTCAGGCGCAAACTGCGCTGCGCGAGTCAGGAACCATGCGGCATTCTTCAGATCGGGAGGAGTGGACTGGGCATACGCCTGGCCGAGCAGAAGAGTGTCGTTCAAGCCCAGGCCGCTCTGGGTCTGCGTGGGATCCGAATACGCCTTGAGATCGGAGGTGAAGTTCTGGATGGCGGTGGCAAAGTCTTTCTTGTTCTCGGCGTCCAGCGCAATCGCACTGTAGAAGGTCGGGGTGGTGGCAGCTTTGAGCTTTTGAAAGTCTGCATCGGCCATGGCGGCGGGCTTGGTCGCGGCCAACCCCTTCTGGGCCGTCTGCGCAGCCTCGTCGAGCAGCGGCGCGGCTGCCTGCGGACCGGTCTGCGCAGCCGCGGCGCCCTTCGCCTTATTGATGTAGGTAGCCATGAAGAGAGCGCGAAGGTTGTTCGGATCGGACTCAAGCAGCCTCTTCGCCGTGGCCAGGGTTTTATCCATATCGCCCGAGGCCTGATAGGTCGCCATCAGCATTTCCAGCAGGTCGTTCTTGACAACGGAATTGGGATACTTCTGCAGGAACGTTTCAATCGCCGCAGCCTTGGCCGCAGGCGTGGATTGACCAACCGCATTCTGATAATCGTTGAACTCAGCCGGATCTTTGATGGTGATCTGGCCGGCTTGGGCGCTCTGGTTCTGCGCTGACACTGCGGGCGCTACGCCCAAAATGGTGGTGGCCAGAGCCAACACGGTGGCAAATACGACCTTCTTCATTCAAAGCTCCTTGCGGAATTCTTCTGGGTAACCGGGTCTTCCGAAGTCTCTCATCTTCACGAGATGGTTTGCGGCTAAAGTCGAAACCCCAAACTGACGGGCTGCTGAAAGTTCCATGCGTATCACTGCAAAGCGGACCGAGCCGTGGGCCCTCGAATCCTAAAGGCCTCGAATCCGCAGGCCTCGAACCCAGGACTAACCTTTCGGATGTGCGTGGATTATAGAAAGCGATCCCACTCTATGACAAGCAAACGCATTCACAATCATTCCGGCCCGCTCGACCGCGTGAATTCCATGATATGTGATGAGCAAACGGAGTAGAAAGAAATTTGAAAGTTCAGAAAGGTTGACAAGGATGGAATCGGTGATTGGAAGACAGCAGCAGACGGCTCTTCAGGGCCAGGTGGCAATCGTGACCGGCGCGGCGCGCGGTATCGGCAGGGCGGTGGCAGGAACGCTGGCCGGCATGGGAGCGAAGGTCGGACTCCTGGCCCGGGATCGGGCAGCGCTCGAAAAAGTCAAGGCAGAGATTGATCCGCACGGCGGGACCGCGGTGGTGATGACCTGCGACCTGAGGGATGCACAGGCGATTGCCGCTTTAGGCGAGCGGGTGCGCGCCGAGTTCGGGCGATGCGACATCCTGGTGAACAATGCAGGTGTCGGGGCACCCGGCAAACCGCTGGTCGAGCTTACGCCGGAGGAGTGGGGCCTGGTGATGGACACAAACCTGCGTGCTCCTTTCCTGATGATCCGGGCGCTGGCCCCGATGATGATTGCCGCCAACAGCGGACATATCGTCAACATCTCCTCGCTCGCGGGAAAGAATCCGCTGCCCAACGGCGCTGCCTATGCCGCCTCCAAATGGGGGTTGAACGGATTGACCTACTCGGTAGCAGAAGAGCTGCGGCAGTTCAACGTGCGGGCATCGGTCATCGCGCCGGGTTCGGTCGATACCAGCTTCGGAGGAGGACACGCGCCCGGCCAGGGCAAGAACCGCTCCAGGATGGTGCAGCCCGCCGACGTCGCCGCGGTCGTCGCGTGCCTGGTGACGCAAGCCCCGAACTCGTTCGTCAGCGAAGTCTTGCTCAGGCCGACGATGAAGCCCTGAAACCGCCCGGCGGAGCGGCCGGCCGCGCCGGATTCTTCCTCCGCCTCTCCCGCTGTTGGCCGGAGATGCCTCATACACCGGGGAGTGCGTGTCCATCCGGCCCGCACCTTCCCGGATACTGCCACGCAAGGTGCCCCGAAGGTCACTTGTAAGCGCGTTGGCGCCGGGCTAGGCTCAACTTGAATAGAGATTCTCCGCTGGCGTTCGAACGAGACCCCGCCAGCCCGGATCTGTGACCCGAAGGTACCCCCGTGCTCGATGAGTCCGCCGGTCCAACATTGCAGATGGACTCCGAGCCCAAATTGTTGGGTTGGGGACGTCTTATCCACAAAATGTTGGGGTCTTCATGTTGATTCTCCTCTACCCGAACGATAGAGTTTTTGCTGATGCCAGGCTGCGCCGCGGGATCGAACCCCCCTCCAGATGGCCAGAAGGAGCATGCCCGTGCTGAAGCTCAAGAAGATTCAGATTCTGGGATTTAAATCATTTTGCGACCGCACGGAGGTCACGCTGCCCGGCCAGGGACTGGCAGCAGTCGTCGGGCCCAACGGTTGCGGCAAGTCGAACATTCTGGATGCTGTGAGCTGGGTCCTGGGTGAGCAATCTGCCAAGAGCCTGCGGGGCACCAAGATGGAGGACGTGATCTTTGCCGGGACCCGGGATCGCAAGCCCCTTGGGATGGCCGAGGTCTCCCTGTCCCTGATTGATCCGGAAGCCTATGCCGATGGACCGCTGCTCAACTCCACGGAGAGCGCCACTGAGGACTCCCCGGAAGTCCTGGACTGGGACGAGGAGAAATTGCGCCTGGAGCGGGCCTCGGAGACGGACGAGAGCATCGCTGAGGTTCAGCCGGGACCGTTGAGCGAGGCCGGCGAAGGCGAGCCTGCTTCCCTGCCCGGTCCGGTCTCCGCCGAGGAGGGAGCGCAGGCTGCGGCCGATCCCGCCGATGCGGTGGTCCTGAAGGTTCGCCGCCGCCGCTTCCAGCGCACTCCGGCGCGGGCCGGTGAGATCGTGATTACCCGCCGGCTCTTCCGCACCGGCGAGAGCGAATACCTGCTGAACGGCAAGCTATGCCGCCTGCGGGATATCCAGGACATCTTCATGGGGACCGGGCTGGGCCCGGAATCCTACGCGATCATCGAGCAGGAGCGCATCGGGCAGCTCCTGAGCTCGAAGCCGCATGACCGGCGGGCGATCATCGAAGAGGCAGCGGGGATCACACGCTTCAAGACGAAGAAGCGGCTTGCCGAGCTGCGCCTGGAGCAGGCCAGGCAAAATCTGTCACGGGTCAACGACATCTTTGAAGAGGTCACCCGCCAGATGGGTTCGTTGAAGCGCCAGGCAGCCAAGGCCGAGAGATACGGAGCGCTGCGCGACGAGCTGCGGGAACGGCTAAAGCTTGTTCTGGCCAGCCGCATTGCCCAGATGGATGGCGAACAGGCGGCGCTCGGCGTGGAGATCGCCGCTCTGGCCAGGGAAATTGAAGACGGCAGCGAACAGGTGGCCCGGCTGGAGCAGGAATACTCGAGCGGGATGGCCCGGGGCTATCAGCTTGACGGCAGCGCCAAGGAAGCCAGTGCGCGGGCCAATCAGGCGGCGGTCGAGCTGGAGCGCGCCGCTACCCGGCAGAATTCGAATCAGGAGCGCATCGCCGAACTGCTGGCGCGGGTGGCCGCGGGCACGGCTGAGCTCGAACAATCCCGGAACCAGTTGCAGGGCCTTTCGGCGGAGCGCGAGTCGCACCGGCATTTTCTGGAGACAGCGGCCGCCGAGGCCGCCGCATTCCGCCAGGAGGCGCAGCTTCGGCAGGAGCTGGCACGCAACGCCGTGCAGGCCGTGGCCGGCGCCGAACAGGGGCTGGAGTCGACGCGGCGGCGAACCATGGACCTTCTCACCCGGCTGGGGAATGCCCGCAACCAGGTGCAGCACGCCGAGGTCTCGCTGACCGCCCTCGAGCAGGATGCGGAGCGTCTGGCGGGAGAGATCCATGGAGCCAGACGCGATCTTGAAGCGCTGGGCGTCGAGCGCGGCCAGGCATCACTCAAGTTCGAGTCGGTGACCGACCAGTTGAAGCGGCTGGAAAATGAGCTGCAGGCGCTGCGCTCCGAGACCGAGACCAAGCGCGGCGAGGAGAACGAGGCCAAGCGGCGGGGCGACCAGCTGCGAGCGGAGATGGCCACGCTCCTCGGCCGCCGCAACTCCCTCGAACAGCTCATCGAGGAGCACAGCTACTCTACCGACACCGTTCGCAAGCTGCTGAAATCGAACTCCCTGGGAGGCGGTCTGGCCCCGGTAGGAACGCTGGCCGATTTTCTCGAAGTGAACGGCCAATATGAAACCGTCGTGGATGCATTCCTGAAGGACGAGCTCAACTATATCGTGGTCAAGAGCTGGGATGCAGCCGACGAGGGCATGCGCCTGCTGAAGAGCGATGTGGACGGCCGCGCCACCTTCCTGGTCCACCCGGATGATTCCCAGGCGAAGTTCTCCTTCGCCGCAGAACCGCCTGGGCCGGCAAGCGACGAGCGCGAGGGCGTGATTCCCCTGAAGGACTGCATCCGGGTGTTGGACGGCTTCGGACGCTCGCTCGAAGTCATCCTGCCCAAGCTGCGCGATGGCTTCGTGACTCCGGATGCGGCGCTGGCCAAGTCCCTGGCGCTTGAAAATCCCAATGCCTTCTTCCTTGCGCCCTCCGGCGACTGCTTTCACAACGTAACCGTCACTGGAGGAAAGCCCAGCGTCGAGGGACCGCTTGCGCTGAAGCGCGAGCTGCGCGAGACGCAGAAGAAACTGGCGCGGGTGGAGGCGGAGGTCGCGCAGGCAGAGATGACGGTCCACTCCCTGGCTCACGTGCTCGCCGATCTGGCCCGTCGTATCGACATCACCAATGAAGAACGGCGCAACGCCGACCGCGACTCCGCCAACCAGAGCGCGGCGCTGCGGCAGATGGAAGCGGAGGCGGCCCGCCTGGAGCGGCGCCTGGAAGACTGGGTGGTGCAGAACGAGCGCAACCGGGAGCTGCGCTCGGTTCGCAGCGCGGCGATCGACGAGAAGCGCGAGGAGGTCCAGCAGCTCGAAGTCGAGCACGCGGCGATTGAAGCCGAACTGGCCCGTTTGCAGCAGAACGTGGAGCAGTTGCGCGAGGCGCGCGAGCAGGCGCAGCAGGAGGCCGCGGCTGTCTCCGCGCAGCTTGCCGGCCTCGAAGAGCGCCGGCGAGGCGCAGAGGCGGCCTTCTCCCGCATCGATCGCATGAACAGCGACCTCGAACGGCGGGTCGCCCAACTGGAGCAGCAGCTTGCCTCGGCAGAGGGAGAACAGCGCCACCGGACCGAGGAGAATGAGTCCCTGGCGGTCGAGCGCGAGCGTTTGGCGGAGGTCCGCAGCATTGCCTCGGAAGAGGCCGCGCGATGGACCGAAGAGGCCAATCTCCTGCGCGCGGGGCTCAAGGAGAGCGAGCAGCACTTGAAGACCCTGCGCGCGCAGACTGACGCTCTGCGCGAGAAGCGCGGCTTGAAGAGCGCGCAGTCCGCCAAACTGGCCGCCGACCTCGAATACACAGAGGCCGCCTGCGTGAATGAATTGAGTATGGAGGCTGGGGAGTTGCGCGCCCGCGAAGACCTCGTCCATTTGGAGCCCGACGCGCTGGCCGCGGAGGATGAGGCCTGCCGCGGGCTGAAGCAGAAGCTCGAAGCGATGGGCCCGGTGAACATGATGGCCCTCGAAGAGTACAAAGAGACGGCGGAGCGGCACGGGTTTTTGGAGACGCAGCGCCAGGATCTTCTGGATTCCATCGGAAACACCCAGGCCAGCATCAAGGAGATCGATCAGATCACGCGAACCAAGTTCGAAGAGGCCTTCGCTAAGATCAACGCCAACTTCAGCAAAACCTTCACCGCTCTCTTCGGAGGCGGCCAGGCTTTCATGCGCCTGACCGATGAGCTGAATACGGCGGAGAGCGGCATCGATATCGTCGCCTCTCCACCGGGCAAAAAGCTGCAGAACGTCCTGCTGCTCTCGGGCGGAGAAAAGGCGCTCACAGCACTCTCTCTGCTCGTTGGGATCTTTGAATTCCAGCCGAGTCCCTTCTGCGTGCTGGACGAAGTGGATGCTCCGCTCGACGAGACCAACGTGGGCCGGCTGGCGGAGATGCTCAAAGGGATGAGCGGAGAGACCCAGTTCGTTCTGGTCACTCACTCCAAGCGGATGATGAGTTCGGCGGATCTGATCTACGGGGTCACGATGCAGGAGCCCGGCGTATCCAAGGTGATCTCGGTGCGGCTGGGCGGCCACGAGGCTACGCACCGGCCCGCCGAGCGCGCTCCTCAGGCACGCCTGGCCCTCGCGTAGGGCTGCTGTCTTCCGATCGGCCGCCCGTGTGGTGACGGGCGGCCGGCGCGCATCTGCAACGGCTCTCCAAAAGCGCGGGCGCGGCGCAACCCTGCGCGCTCTTTCGCGCCCCAAAACAGCAGCCATGCACGAGCGGGGAGGGGCGTTCCCGGCGATCCATTTCGCCGCCCGGCGCTGCGTTGACAAAGCCCGCTCTACCTCGGACAATCGAAAAAGTCATTTCCCGCCCGGAAGGCAAAAACTCTTGCCCACGCTCATCGAAACCAGGTTTGAAAATTTGCCTCTTTATGCGCGCGGCAAGGTGCGTGATCTGTATTCGTTGGGAGAGAGTCTCCTGCTGGTGGCGACCGACCGGATCTCCGCCTTCGACCACGTGCTGGCCTCCGGTATCCCCGACAAGGGGATGGTTCTGACGCAGATCTCTCTGTTCTGGTTCGATTTTCTTCGCGATGTGGTTGAGAACCACCTGATCACGGCGGATGTGCGGCAATACCCAGCGGAGCTGGCGCCGTATCTCGATCAACTGCGCGGCCGGTCGATGCTGGTGAACCGCGCGCAGATGTTTCCCGTGGAATGCGTGGTTCGCGGATATCTTTCCGGCTCCGGCTGGAAAGATTATCGGGCGAGCGGTAAGATTTGTGGAATCTCTTTGCCGCCCGGCCTGCGCGAGTCGGAAGAGTTGCCGGAGCCTCTCTTCACTCCGGCGAGCAAGAGCGCGACCGGCGAACATGACGAGAATATCTCCTTCGACGATATGATGGCGCGCATCGGCGCCGAAACCGCGGAGGAGCTTCGCCGATTGAGTTTGCTGATCTACCGAAGGGCAGCCGCGCACGCCAGGGAGAGAGGCCTGATCCTGGCGGATACGAAGTTCGAGTTCGGACGGACCTCCCGGGGGATCGTTCTGGCCGATGAGGTGCTCACACCCGACTCATCGCGCTTCTGGCCGCGAAACGGGTACGCGCCCGGCGGTCCGCAGCCTTCTTTCGACAAGCAGTTCGTACGGGATTATCTGGAAAGCATTCACTGGAACAAGCAGGCGCCCGCACCTGCGCTTCCGGAAGACGTGGTGCGGCGGACCCGGGAAAAATATTGTGAAGCCTTTGAATTGTTGACCGGCCGCGAGCTTGGCGAGTTCGCAATGGTCTCGGGAAAGCAGAAGGAATGACCTGGATCGACCTGCTGATTCTTGCAGTGATCGCGATCTCGGTGGTCTCCGCTTTCATCAAGGGTTTTCTGGTTGAGCTTTTTTCGTTGGCGGGCGTGGTCCTCGGATTTTTGATCGCGGCGGCAGACTATGGGCGGTTGGCTCCCTGGATCGATCGCTGGGTCCGGGATCCGCGGGCCGGGGACTTGATAGCATTCATTCTGATTGCCTTGGGAATCATGGCAGCCGCCAGTCTGGCCGGGCACCTGCTGCGGGGGACCATACGGCGCATTGGCCTGGGTTTTGTGGATCGGCTGCTGGGCGCGCTCTTCGGTTTCCTCAAGGGCTGCGCAGTCATCACCATCGCGGTGATGGCGATTGCGGCGTTTCTGCCTCGGGCGGATTGGCTGAAGAGCTCGAAGCTGGCGCCGTTTTTTTTGGCCGCGGCTCGCGATGGGTCGCATATGACGCCGTTGGATTTAGGGGAGAAGATTCGCGAAGGGGTACGGCTGCTCCGCACGGAAACAACGTAGACCGAATTGGACAACCGGCAGTGAAACGGGAAAGATAAAAGAAAGAGGCTCGTGTGAAACGTGAACTGGACAACCTTGTGACGCAGATGCACGCCAGCGGTATCACTTACAGTGAGGCGGTGCGGGAATTCAAAAAGCGCTTCATTCTCGAAGTTCTGTCGCTTCACAGGGGAAACCAGTGCAAGGCCGCCGCGGAGCTGGGTATGCACCGCAACACACTCAGACGGACCATCGAGGAGCTGAAACTCGATCCCTCACAAATTCGCAGCGGGCTCAAGCGCCCGGTGCGCCCCGAGCGTCCTGTATTCAGCACGAAGCAGGTGGTTCGCTCCTAGTGGAAGAGGAAATATTGGAGCAGAGTGGCCGGAGATCTGGCCGTGTCGAGATCCGCGCGGGCTTCGAGTGGGATTCCTGCGACGCCTATCTGTTCGATATTGATGGAACCCTCCTGCACGCTCAGGGAGGCGTTCACATGGATGCTTTTTCCTCGAGCGTCCGCGAGATCACCGGACACCAGCTCTCGCTCGGCAGCATCGTCGTCCACGGGAACACAGATACCGGCATTCTGCGCGACGCCTTTCGCGACGCTTCGGTCGCCGATCAGGACTGGCAGCCGAAGCAGGAGGAGATCCTGGAGCGGATCCGCGCGACTGTGCGTGAACGGCAGCACTTGATGAAGATTGTCCTCTACCCGGGCGTCCTCGAGATGCTCCAGTATCTGCGGGCCAAAGGAAAGACGCTGGGCGTCGCCACGGGCAACCTGGAGCAGATCGGCTGGCTCAAAATCGAGCGGGCCGGCCTTCGCGACTGGTTCAGTTTCGGAGGTTTCAGCGACCGGCACGCCGTGCGCTCGGAGATGATCCGGCAGGCGGCCGATCAGGCACGGGCGATGGCCGGCGGCAAAGCCACGGTGTGCGTCGTAGGGGACACACCCTATGACGTCGCCGCGGCGAAGGCCAATTCCCTGCCCACCATCGCGGTGGCGACGGGAGTTTACTCCTTCGATGAGCTGCAGAGGCACTCTCCGGAGGTATGCACGAGCACGCTTGGCGCTCTGCTCGCGCACACGGCAGCAGGAGGCTAGAGCATCTTTCGAGCGTCTCCAGTGCGGATCCTGTCTCTCGTTGATCGCGCGAACGGCTTTCGAGTCCACGAAGAGATCTCCCATCTACAGGGATGGAAGCGGCGCCGTCGGCGGAGCGCGGCTCTTGCCTCGCTGCTGGCAGCTCTGGCCCTGACGACGAGTTCTTCGTCCGCGCAGCAGGCTTCGGCCGCCGGTCCGCCCGCCGTCCAGGCAACTGCCCAGGCTCCGATTGCTGCGAAGCAGAACCAGGCTGACTTCGCGCCCACGCCGCCCTCTCGCCAAGGCAAGGCAACGTCGCCGCGGCATAAGAGCAGAGCCGAAACCTTCTATCTCGAAGGCATACGCGCCATCAATAAGGGAGACGCCGCGGCCGCAGAAAAGGACTTTACCCGCGCCGCGGAGGAGGATCCATCTAACCGCGAGTATCCTGTCGATCGCGAGATCGCCCGGGCGCACAGCGTCACCGACCTGGTGCAGAGCGCGGACAAAGCCCGCATTCTTGGCCATCCTGAGATCGCACGGGCCAAGCTTGCCGAGGCGCTCGCTCTTGACCCGAAAAACCCTGAGGTATCGCAGCATGTCGCGGATCTGGCGGATCTGTCGGCGGCAGCTCCCCCCGACGAGAACCCGACGGCCACGATCACGCCGCCCATCGAACTGGAGCCTTTGCCCGGCCGGCGCAGCTTTCACCTGCACGCGACGGAGCAGGACCTGGTGCGCAAGGTGCTGAGCGCCTATGGCCTGAATCCCATATTCGACAGCTCGGTATCGTCGGAGTTGATCCGCTTCGACGCCGACGATGTCGACTTCCCCCACGCCGCCAATCTCCTGGGAATGTCCACCAATACCTTTCTCGTTCCGCTTGATCCGAAGCGGGCGCTCGTGGCCAAAGATACCAAGGACAACCGCACCCAGTTCCAGCGCCTGGGCACAGAAACCCTGCATCTGCCCGGATTGACCTCCACAGAGCTGAGCGAGATGGGCAACATCGTGCGCACGGTGATCGGCATCGAGAGAGCGACGGTGGATCCGGGCTCGAACGCGATCGTGGTGCGGGCCCCGGTCCCGACGCTGCTGGCGCTGAACCGCACTCTGGCGGATCTGCTCGAAGGCAGAAGCGAGATCCTGCTGGAGGTCCGATTGTTCACCGTGGACAGAAGCAGGACGCAGGATGTCGGCTTGCAGTTCCCGCAGACCTACACACTCTTCAATGTTCCCAGCGAACTGAACAGCGTTATCCAGCAGAACCAGAGTCTGGTGCAGCAGATCATCTCCAGCGGGCTGGCGACGGCTGGAGACTCGGCTGCAATTGCCGCGCTGCTGATTGCTTCCGGCCAGGTGAGCGGCTCCATTCTCGGCCAGCCCTTCGCCCTGTTTGGCGGCGGATTGACGGCGAGCGGCCTCTCGATCCCCGGCGTCACCGCGAATCTTTCGTTGAACTCGTCTGACACGCGAGTCCTCGACCAGATCCAGCTCCGGCTGGAGGATAAGGAAGAAGGGACGATCCGCAGCGGCACTCGCTATCCGATCGAGACCTCGAGTTATTCGAGCATCTCCGGTTCATCCGTGAATATCCCGGGACTGACCAGTGCGGGGCTCTCCAGCACCCTGGCCGGATTGGGCGTGAACCTGAACAATCTCGCCCAGGCGCCTCCCATTCCTCAGGTGCAGTATGAGGATCTTGGAATGACGCTGAAGGTAACTCCGAGCATTCAGCGCAGCGAGGATGTGGCTCTCAAGCTGGACTTCAAACTGACGGCGCTTCAGGGCTCCAGCCTCAACGGTTTGCCCGTGCTTACAAATACGAGCTATTCGGCCGATGTCGTCGTCAAGCAGGGCGCAAGCGCTCTGCTGATGAGCAATATGACGCGACAGCAATCGATGGCGGTCAGCGGAGTGCCCGGGCTGAGCGAGCTCCCGGGATTTCAGTCCACTACCAATAACCAAATGCAGATGGATGTCAGCAGTCTGGTCATCCTCATTACGCCTCATCTGATTCGCCGGCGGCATGGCGAACGCGTTGGCCCTTACATCCCGCTCCCGCGGGGCCAATAGAGCCGGCCCAGCTCCGCGCATCAGGCCGCTGCATCCACGGCGAGGTCCGGCTTCGGCCG
>DASYYO010000349.1:0-15790 GCA_035933805.1 Acidobacteriaceae bacterium
GACGACCTCGAACCTGGATACGACGCTCAGTGGCCAGGCGGTCAATCAACTGCCTGTGGCGCGCCAGGATTGGACAAGCATTCTGCAGTTAGGGCCCGGACTTTCGACTGTCACCACATCCAACAGCCCCGCAGGCGCGAGTTTGACCATCAATGGGCTTCCGCCTGCCGGCTTCAATCTCACCGTCGATGGCACAAACGCAACCTCAGACCCCGAGACGCCGGCCTTTGGCTTCTACCAAGGACCGAACATTATCAATACCATCAACAATGACGCCATTGCGGAAGTCAATGTCGTGAAGGGAATCGCCCCGGCCACAGTGGGCGGCACGATGTCGGGCAACGTCAATATCGTGACAAAAAGCGGCGGCAGCAAGTTCCATGGCAGCCTCTATGAGATCAATGACGTGAGCGCCTATGATGCTCGCAATCAGTTTCTTACTAAAAAGCCCCGCTCTACGTTCAACGAATATGGCGGCTCGATCGGCGGCCCCATTCTGCCGAAAAGTCTCTTCTTTTTCGGCAGCTACGAAGGCGCGAGATTGAGCGCCGCCCAGCCCGTCACCGATACCGTTCCCACTCCCTACCTGCAAAGCATCTCTCCAGCGACCTACGCCCCGGTTTTCGCCGTATATCCCAAGGTCGCCCAACCGGCGGATCCCACCGCGCTTACCACGCAATACTTTGCTGCGGGAAGCGTGCGGCAGACAGATGGAAACGGCACCGTCCGGCTGGACTATAACATCACTCCCAACGACCTTCTCTATGCCCGTTATATCCGGAGCCGGCCGTTCAAGCTCGCCCCCAACGACATAGTCATCAACCAACGAAATACCACTGGACATACCGACGGCGCGAATGCGGGCTACACGCATGCCGCACAGAGTTGGACCTCTATGACGCGCTTCGGCTACAACCGCATCCGGCTGCAGCGGCTGGACGGCGGGTTTTCCTCTGATCTCGAAGAGTTGATCTTCAACGGAATCGACTCACAGGGCGCCGAGCAATTCGCAAAGAGCGGGGATTTCTACTCCGGCGAACAGGAATTCGCGCTGACGCGCGGCAAGCACACCATCCAGCTCGGCGGCATCGTTCAACGTCAGGATGCGGGGCGAACCGACTACAACACGGCACAGCTTCAATATTCATCCCTGGCAGGATTTCTCAACAACAGCCCGAGCCATGTACAGATCACCTTCGATCTCAGCCCGTTCAATCTCCATATCTATCAGCTCGGCGGATTCGTTCAGGATGATTACAAGGTCACCGATAGCCTGACGCTCAATCTGGGAGTGCGGTATGACTATTTCACTGTACCGAAGGAAGACAACAACCGCGTCTTCAACCGCGGCGTCGACCCGGCTAACCCCCAGTGGGGACCTGGCTTTGGTCCTTATCGGCCGGCAGGTTCGATGTACAACGCGGACTATACTAACTTCCAGCCGCGCCTGGGCTTCGTGTGGACTCCTCCGCACTCCAGCACCGTTTTCCATGGCGGGTTCGGCATCCTCACCAGCCCGCATCCAATCTTCGGCGGTCCCATTGATATGGTGCAGGAATCGGCTTCGCAACCCTTTCGCGTCATCCTGAATAGTCAGCAGGCACAGTCCGCGGACATCAAATATCCGTTGCCCCGCACCCAGTACCAGGACGTTCTGGCCGGTCTGCAGAGCAGCGGGGTCATCTCCAAGCAGTTGGCGAACGCCACCATCAACCCGAACTTTCCCAATCCCTATAGCTTGCAGTGGACCTTCGGGATGGAGCAGCAACTCCCGTCCAGAGTCGTCTTCTCCTTGGACTATGTGGGGAATCACGGACTGCATGAGAACATGACCGAGACGCATAACCTTCCGGACCGGGTCACCGGCATTCCGCTAGATCCGACGTTTTCTGAGTTCCGTTACTACTACGGGGGAGATTCAAGCAACTACCACGGTTTGCAGGTGCAGCTCCAGCGGCAGTTCAGCCGCGGATTTTCGTTCAGCACTGTCTATGTCTGGTCGAAGGCCCTATCCTATGGACAGGCGAACCTGCTGCTGCAGAATGCCCCGCAAGACAACAACAACATCCGGGCAGAATATGGATTAGCTCCCTTTGACGTACGCAACAACTTTGTCACGAACGGTCTGTGGGAAATTCCTCTTCTGCAATGGACTCACACGTCAGGCCGGGCGGCTGGATTGCTTCTGGGAGGATGGCAACTCTCCGGCATCTTCACAGGAAGCACTGGAATGCCCGCCAATATCCTGGACACCAACTCCTCCTATCCGAGCGACCGGCCGGACCCCAGCGGAGGGAGCTTCTACCTGGGTAACTACAACTCGACTCACCGGTACCTGAATGCGGCAGCCTTCAACCGCGTGCCCATTTCTGCGGCAAGCGGTGCACAGATTCGCGGCGGCTATCTGCGTCGCGATGCTATAACGCAGCCCGGATCGGAACTCCTGGACGCCGGGCTGTCGAAGACCTTCGACTTTACAGAGAAGGTCCACTTCCAGCTCAAAGCCGATACCTTCAACACGTTGAACCATACCAATCTTACGGGCCTGGTCACCAGCATCAGTTCGTCGAGTTTTGGGCAACTCACCTCTGCGACGGCCAGGACCATGCAACTCACCGGCCGGCTCACGTTCTGAGAACGCGGCTCCGCTGCTCGGGCCGTGCAGAATCTGATGCGAGATCAGCACCCGCAGCGATTTTGATCTTTTTTTTCGACCGCTTGATCGCGAAACCGTCTTGAGCATAACTTGGCACGACGGAGTAAATCCAAAGCAGGCGAGAGCTTTCCTGGACCATCGCCTTCACGGCAGCAGATGCCGCTCTCAATGCAGTCCATCCCGGAAAGGCGAGAATTCCCGGCATGCTTCGATGGCTCAATCCGGTGCTGGTTGGGATTTATATGGCGGGCCTGCTCCTGCTCGGCCTGTACTTCTCCCGGCGGCAGAAGTCGACCGAAGCCTACTTTGTGGCCAGCCGCTCGGTTCCAGGCTGGGCCGCGGGCATCTCGCTGCTGGCGACGATTATTACCAGCGTTACCTTTATCGCCTATCCGGGAGCATCGTTCTCCGGCGACTGGTCCCTCATCACGCCGGGCACGATGATGCTTCTACTGCCGCTTATGGCCGGCATGGTGATTGTTCCGTTTTTTCGCCATGTCGTACAGATGACGCCATTTGAGTACTTCGGGAGACGCTTTGGCATCGGAGTACGACTCTATTCCTCAGCCATGTTCGGCGTCGGGCAACTGGCGAAGATGGCCTTCGTTCTTTATCTGCTTGCGCTAACGATGAACAGCATAACGTCCTGGCGCGTGGGGACCGTGCTCCTGCTCGCAACGAGCATAACGGTCGTCTATGCGCTGATAGGCGGACTGGAAGCTATTATCTGGGCAGACGTCTTCCAGGCTCTGCTTCTCTGGACAGGCGTTCTGCTGACCGGCGCATACCTTTTCTATCGAATACCGGCCCCAGCCTCCCGCATCTTTGCAACCGTAACTGCGGCACACAAGTTGAGTCTGGGCAATTGGAAGTGGAATCTTCACCAGGCAACCATTCCGGTTCTGCTTCTCTACGGGTTTTTCTTTTACCTGCAGAAGTACACGGCGGATCAGACCGTAGTGCAGCGTTACCTCGCCGCCAGGACCGATCGGCAGGCGGTGAGAGGAATCCTCCTCGGCGCTGCATTATGCCTGCCCGTATGGGCGCTTTTCATGTGCCTCGGCACACTTCTCTGGGCTTATTTCCGGATCACCGGCGAACATCTGCCAGCCTTCATCGTGAAGGGAGATCAGGTTCTTCCCTACTTCCTCTCGACCCATCTGCCGCCCGGTCTCGGGGGAATATTCCTCGCCGCCCTCTTCGGCGCGGGCATGGCAATGCTTGCCTCCGATTTGAATTGTCTGGCGACTGTAACCGTGGAAGACTTCTATCGTCACTGGCATCCGCAGGCGCCCGATCAAAGGCTTCTCAGCGTCGGCCGTCTCACCGTCGCCTTGAGCGGCATGGCGGCGCTCCTGCTCGCGTGGCTCCTGGCCCACAGCAAAGGCGCAGCCCTGGCGCTCTACTATGCGGTCAACTCCGTTGTCGCAGGGGGGCTCGCGTCCATTTTTCTTCTCGCCTTTCTTTCTCCAAGAACCCCGCGGAGGAGTATTCATGCCGGCATCCTCGTCAATATTCTTTTTACGATCTGGGCGACTCTCAGCTCGAAATCCGCCCCCTTCCTGACAGGCTCCAGGATCCGTTTCACCTGGAACGAGGATCTGATCGGCGTAATAGGTCAGCTTGCTCTCTTTACCGTGGCGTATGGCATGAGTCTCCTCTTCGATAGAAGAACCGTCCCCGATGAACTGACGCTTTGGAGTTGGCTGCGCAAGCGGAAGGCTGAGCGCGCATTGCCCTCAACGTCTCATATTTCGAAGGATCGAGCGCAAACGGCTTTTGACGTTTCCGAGCCCCATCCCTGACATGCATGATCTGATCTCAAGTGAATCACGGAGGAATGATGAACAAGCTGGAACGAGCAATTGCCGAGAGCTCTCACAAACCTCTGCTTGGCGCGTCGATTTATTTCTATAACCCGATCTTTCTTGAGATCGTCGCCTATCTGGGCTTCGATGTAGTTTGGATCGAAATGGAGCATGCCTTCATCACCTTCGCCGAAGCCGCCGATCTGTGCCGGATGGCCTCCGGGCATAAGCTGCTGACAATGATTCGGGTGGCGGATCCCAGACGCGAGAGCATCTTGAAAGCTGCAGAATGCGGCCCCGATTTGATAGACCTTCCCATGGGCAACTCGCCCGAGGAGTTCAGGGATCTTGTCCGCCATGCCCGCTTTCCCCCTATCGGAGAGAGAGGCTATTTCAGCGTATCCCGATCTCTACGTTATGGACTTGTGGAGAATGTCCCGCGGGCGCAGCAACAGGTCAATCAGGAACTCTCACTCCTGGCGCAGGTAGAGACGGCGGATGCCGTGGATCGAATCGATGAGCTTTGCTCGGTGGAAGGGGTTGACATTGTCATCGGCCCTGCGGATCTCTCGGCGAGCCTGGACATTCCCGGAGAGGTGACTCATCCTAAGCTCCTCGCTGCGGCTCGCCACGTTGTTGAAACGGCCCACCGTCATGGAAAGCGCGTGGCGACCGCAATCAATGCTGCTGATGCCAAACCATGGATCGAACTCGGCATCGACCTGCTCTTCTGCGCCAATGATATTGTTGCCCTGAAACAAGGAGCCCACGCTGCGCTCCAGCAGATCGGGCAGATCCAGGAAGGCGTCAGATCTTGAGCGCAGCGGGGAAGCGATCTTTTGGAAGGCGCGATCTCAATGGGGATCATCACCATACGTTCGCGAGGCGCAATATTATTTTCATAACAATCAGTCTGTGAAAATTATTGCATCGCTCAGGTAAGATGGCCTATTTTGGCTTTGCACACCCGATCGCGCAATAAGGTACGCCTACACTGCCTGGTTGAGTTCTGAGGACAATGCGGATGAGCAAGACGCAGTTGCCGAAAGCGCCGAAACAGAGACGACGCCGCCCGAATTGGGCGAATGAAGGCGGAAACAAACCCGAGCCGGTGGACGGCTCCGAGGAACGGTACCACTCCCGGACGATCGAACGGGCTCTGGACGTGCTCGAAACCTTCGATCCGAACCATGCCTCGCTTTCCCTGAAGGAGATAAGCCGGATAAGAAAGCTCCCCGAATCCACGCTCTTTCGAATTCTGCTGACACTCCAGAAGCGCGGCTATCTCGAGCAACACCCGGATGGCACCTATCAGTTGTCGCGGAAAGTCCTCTTCGGCAAACTGATTGAAGGCGCCGAGCACCTTCGCGTGTTGGCGCGGCCTATTTTGGAAGAGATCGCCAGCGAGTTCAACGAAACTGCCAGCCTTGCCTATCTCTTTGAAGACCATATTCAGATCCTCGACACCGTGGAGACGTTTCATCCGGTCCGTGTGACCAACCGGTGCGGCCGTATTCTGCCGCCGCACTGCAGTTCCCTGGGGAAGGCCATCGTCGCCTTCCAGCCGGCAGATCTTGCCGATCGAATGCTCGAGGCCTATGGCCTCAACAAGCGGACCGAGTTCAGCATCTCGGACCGTTCCCTGCTTCGACTGGAACTTGAGCGCGTGCGCAAAAGTGGGTTTGCCGTGGACCGCGAAGAATCAACGCTCGGCGGCATCTGCATTGGAGCTCCGATTACCGCTGCCAATGGAAGAGTGCGCGCTGCCATCAGCGTATCGACCCCGGTTGCCCGTCTTCCTAAGGAAAAAGAGGCGCTCATTCAAGCCGCAGTCATGGCTGCTGCAAAAACCATCTCCGGCAAGCTGCAGAAGCTGGCCTGAGACCTATCCAACTCCATACCGAGGCGACAGGATGCGGACATTCGCAGGCTTGGTTTTCAGCGCGATCTTCACTTTCCATCTCTTCGCCGGCAGCAGCTCCCCGGACGCGCAGAACAGTCCCACGTTTCATCCCGCTGCCGCCCAAGGCCTCGAAGACGCTTATCTCAGCTCTCCGTTTCCTGCCTCTCATGCGGCAAATCTTCTCCTGCTGAAGAACAACGACCTGCTGTGTTTCTGGTTTTCCGGCGCGGCGGAAGGCCAATCCGATGTGGGAATCATGATGTCGCGCCTGCCTCACGGGGGCAATACATGGTCAAAAGCGGTTTTACTGGATCATCAGGAGGGGCGATCGTTTCAAAATCCGGTTGGCTTTCAGGACCAGAGCGGCAAGGTCTGGCTCTTTCACACCTCCCAGGCAGCGGGCCAGGGACAAGCCGACGCGCAAGTCCTGCTCTTGTTTTCTACTGACAATGGAGAGTCCTGGTCCAGGCCCAGTGTCCTCTTTTCTCAGGCGGGGTCCTACACCCGCCAGCCGTTGGTGCTGATGGACGACGGCGCATGGATGCTGCCGATGTACTACACGCCGAGCGCGGGAATCACGAAAGGCGCGCAAAGCAACTATTCCGTGGTCAAAATATCGAACGATCAGGGCAAAACCTGGCGGGAATGCCGTATTCCGGACTCAGAAGGTCTCGTGCAGCCGAGCGTCGTCAAGCTGCGCCGTCACGCGTATCTTGTCTTCCTGCGAAGCCGGTATGCGGATTTCATCTACCAGGCCAGTTCGTCCGATGGGTGCATCTGGTCCAAGCCGGTTCCAACGGCTCTGCCCAACAATAACGCTTCGATCCAGGCAGCGCGATTGAGCGACGGGCATCTTGTCATGGCGTTCGACAATAGCAGCACCCAGGCCGGCCGAACAAAACCGCAGACGGCCAAACGCTTTCCGCTTTCCGTTGCGCTCTCCGTGGACGAGGGAAAGACCTGGCGCTGGGTCCGCGATCTCGAGACCGGGACCGAAGGATCCTCAGGAAACGATTATTATCCGCTCGGCGCCGGCCGGGATGAGTACAGCTATCCGGCGATATTGCAGATGCCGGATGGGAGGATCATCTCGGCCTACACCTATCGGAGACTTGCCATCAAAGCCGTCCGTTTCAACGAGTCCTGGATCAGGCAGGGCTCAACTTCAGGCTTGTTCCACGGCGCTTCTTCATCGGAGCATGCGAAGGGGAGCGTCCTCAATCAGAGGTGAGCGGAACCCTTCAGCCAACATTCCCTGGGGCGGCTCGCCTGGGCCGCCAGGATCCTCTGGAAGCTCCGCCCCCGGGGCCCGGTCGCTGCTTCCGCTTTCCATGCGGCGGTGTTCTGCCGTACACTCCTCTCGAAACCTTATTGGTTCAAGTCATTCGACCAGACGGGGTTTCCCTCAGTAGAATGACGCCCGCGGTCCAACTGGAAATTCTCGATCTTCGCCACTTCTCCGCCGGCAACCTGAGGCCGATCCTGGAGGCAGAGAGCCGCGTCTGGGGCGAGCGGCTCCGTTGGGATTTCCGGGCCTCTGCCAACCTTTTGCTTCAATATCTCGATTCGCACGTCCTTCCCGGGTACGTTGCCCTGGAGAATGGACGCATCCGCGGCTATGTCTTCTGCGTTTATGAGGGAAACAAGGCTGTTGTCGGTGATGTATTCGCCCTACCCTCGAGCAGCAACCCTGAATCCTCTGCCGACGTGGAGCGGAGCCTGCTCGAGCACATCATCGATCTGCTTCAGCACTCTCCAGGCATCGATCGGATCGAATCGCAACTGTTGCTGCATCCGCATGGCACCCACTCCGCTCCGCTCCATCGTGCGGGTTTCAGAATCTATGAGAGGCTTTTCATGGAGCTGGATCTCACGTCGGAAAAGCCAGCCGGAATCTCTACAATCCCCGGCTCCGGCGACCTGGAGCTGCGCTCCTGGCGAGAACACGACTTCGCCGCAGCCGGGCAATTAATCTCGCACGCCTATCAGGGCCACCTGGATAGCCTGATCAACGACCAGTACCGCACGGTCTCCGGCTCGCTGCGATTCCTTCACAACATCGTTCGATTTCCCGGTTGCGGCTTTTTCGATCCCGCTGCTTCCCGGGTGCTCGTCGACCGCAGGCGCGATGAGCTCGCAGGAGTTCTCCTCTGCTCCCGGGTACGCGACGATGTTGGCCATGTCACACAGATCTGCGTAGCGCAGGAATACAGGCATCGGGGCCTTGGGAGTCTGCTGCTCACAGAATGCGCGCAGGGCCTGAAGAATCGCCATTTCAAGGCGCTCACGCTTACCGTAACGATGGAAAATACGGAAGCAGTGGCTCTCTATCACCGGCTCGGTTTCACCACACGGCATACCTTCGACGCCATGGTCTGGAACCACCAGCCGTCATCGCCGGCATAGAGACATTGCTGAATTTTGCTTGAGCAGAAGAGGAGCGAGGACTCCTGACGGCCCAGAAGGCAAAGTCCGCCCCCGTTTGGCACAGGCTTGGCTCGCAGCAAAAAAGATGCGGCTGGTCTAATGGCGTATGAAGTACATGAGCCAACTGGCCACGATGACGGAGACGAGAAAGAGAACGAAACAATACACCCCATAACGAACCATCGTTTTCGGCTCAGACCGCTGGGTAATGCCGAAGACGACGGACGCGAAGCCGGCAAACATTATCACCGCCGTGAAGTGAGAAGGGGTGAGGGTCATGGCTTTCTCCCTATGGCAATGTTGTGAGCATCGACAGCAGAGATCAGGTTCAAAAGACCGGCCACGACGATGAATTTCGTTCCGTAATCCGCAGTCACGACCTGCACCGGCGCCTGCCCCAGCCCCATGCCATGGCCGATGAAATACAAAAAGCCTGCGCCCAGATTGCCGAGAAATCCGAGTAAATCCAGCAGGTCCGCGGCGTTGGGGGAATATAACTTGCCCTGCATTGCGATGCCTAAAACAAACATGCAAGCGACGGAGAACAGAATCAACAGACCCCTCGTCCAACGCTTGAGCAGGAGATGCCCTGCTCCCGGAATCAGCCAGCCGGCGATTGGGGCCATGTACGCCATACCGCTCGATTTCGACCCGGCTGCTTGCTTGATTGCTGCTGCTCGTTGCGCCATTATTCAAGAATATACAGGTAGGGCGCACCGGGAGACCAGAAGCGCGGGGTTAAGGTACGCCTTGCCGGACAGAAAAAGTGCGGCGGTCGAATCAGATGCGCACCAGCTCTCTTTGAATCTCGCCTGTAACGACTGCATCGGCCGTGGCCGTCATCATATTCACCTCACTGCGCAGGCCGAACTCGGGGAGGTAGACTCCCGGCTCCACAGAGAAGCAGGTAAAGGGCAGAATGCGCCGCTCATCATGCGTTTCCAGATTGTCGAGATGCGCGCCGTTGCCGTGCAGCTCCGCAGAGATACTATGCCCGGTGCGGTGCGTGAAGTATTCGGCGAAGCCCGCTTTACGGACGATGCCGCGTGCTGCGTCATCGGCCTGCCAACCGCAAATGGGTGTATTCGAACGAAACGACTCCTGAACGAACTGGATCGCCGCGTCGCGGGCCTGGCTGACGACCTCAAACACCTGACGCTCGCGTTCGGTTGGCGCACGGCCAACCGTGCCGGTCCAGGTGATGTCGTAGAAGCAGCTCTCGGGTTGGTGGATGCGACCCCAGAGATCGATCAGCAGGAAATCGCCCTCGCGGATTGGTTTGGCGAGCGTATTCGAGGGCTCGTAGTGCGAATCCGAGCTGTTCGAATTGACTGAGACGTTCGGGCCGTGCTCCCAGACGATTCCTACCCGCCGCATGGCCTCCTGCAGCCACACCACAATGTCATGCTCATTCACTGCCCTGCCGGGCTGGAGCCGCCCGGGAGGGCGCACTCGCGCGGCAATCTCCTTCCAGGCAGCGGCGAGGATCTCATCGATCCTGGTCTGCGCCTCATAATGGCTTGCGATCTGCTCAGGAGTTAGTACCGCTTCAAAGCGGCTCACCAGATCAGCCGAGCTTACGATCGTCTTTCCTAACTCGCGCAGCAACTCGATCGTCCCCGCATCGACAAGGGAGATGCTCATGATCGCGTTTCTCGGCGAATACTGCATCGCCAGCCGGGTGGAAGAACGCAGCATGGCATCCAATTCCCTCTCCAGCTCCTGCCATGAAGAGTAAACGCATTTAGCGCCGGGGAGAGGATCGAGGCGTGACTGCTCGATGCGATGGACCAGCTTTCGAGGCTCGCCCTCCGCCGGAATCAGGTAATACCAGCGGCGCGTGACATGCAGCGTCTCGCTCAGGCCGAGAATGCGGTACGCAATGGGATCGCGGTGATGATGATCGTAAAAGAGCCAGCCATCCACCTGCTGCTCGCGGAGTGCCGTCTGGAGATGCTCTAAATTCATAGAGAAGGATACAAGCCGCGCTGGAGAGATGCGGAATCAACCGTGGCAAAGCAGACGTTATCCGCTGTGCTTCGCTTGAGTTGACCCCGCCTTCTCTGCCAGCTACTGCGCTGTGAGTTCTGCAGCCACCCGCTCCGTCACGAAAGCTTCGATGGTATCGCCGACCTTAACGTCGTTGAAGTTGGCCAATCCTATGCCGCATTCCATGCCGTTGGTGACCTCGCGGACGTCGTCTTTGAAGCGCTTCAAGGAGGAGATCCTGCCCTTGAAGACGGGAACTCCGTCCCGCACCAGGCGAACATCCGAGTCGCGCTTGATCGAGCCGTCCACCACCCGGCAGCCGGCGATCGTTCCGACTTTGGGAATGCGGAAGACCTCGAGCACCTGAGCGCGGCCCTGCGGAGTCTCCTTGATGGTTGGCTCCAGAAGACCGAGCATGGCCCGTTTGATCTCGTCCTGCAGCTCGTAGATGATCGAATGCAGTCTGATCTGGACCCCGTCCTGCTCCGCCAGATCGGCTGCTTTGCGTTCCGGGCGGACGTTGAAGCCGATCACGATCGCGTTGGAGGCGGAAGCCAACAGAATGTCGCTCTCGGTGATTGCGCCCACGCCGGTATGCAGAACCTTGATGCGGACCTTCTCGGTGGACATCTTCTGCAGCGAATCGGCCAGCACTTCAACCGAGCCGGTCACATCGCCCTTCAAGATCAACGGCAGTTCCTTGACCCCGGCCTGCTTGATCTGCTCAGCCAGTCCTTCCAGAGAGACACGCGACGACTTGGCAAGCTGCGACTCGCGTTCTTTCATCTTGCGGTATTGCGCGATTCCCTTGGCCTTGTCGCGGTCCGCAACTACCAGGAAGGTATCGCCGGCATCCGGCATTCCCTCCAATCCAAGAATTTCCACCGGCGTGGACGGTCCCGCCTCCTGCACTGCCCGGCCACGATCGTCGAACATGGCGCGGACCTTGCCGAAGGTATTGCCCATAATGAAGCTGTCTCCTCCGCGAAGGGTGCCGTTCTGTACCAGAACGGTGGCAACGGCGCCGCGTCCGCGGTCGAGTTTCGCTTCAATCGTGGTCCCTACCGCCGGACGGTCCGGAGTCGCCTTGAGGCTGCCCAGGTCGGCAACCAGGCAGACCATCTCCAGCAGCAGATCGAGATTCAGTCTCTTCTTCGCAGATACATCGACGAAGACGGTCGAACCGCCCCAAGCCTCGGGCACCAGTCCGCGATCGCCGAGCTGTTGCTTCACGCGATCCGGCTGCGCATCGGGTTTGTCAATTTTGTTGACTGCAACGATGATCGGCACGCCGGCGGCCTTGGCGTGATCGACAGCCTCAAGAGTCTGCGGCATAACGCCGTCATCGGCGGCGACGACGATAACAACGATGTCGGTCACCTTCGCACCGCGGGCCCGCATCCGGGTAAAGGCTTCGTGACCCGGCGTATCGAGAAAGACGATCTCGCGCCCGAAGGCAGGCGAATCCGGTTTGGCAATGCGGACTTTATAAGCCCCGATGTGCTGGGTAATGCCGCCCGCCTCGCCTGCGGCCACGTCGGTCTCCCGAATCGCGTCCAGCAGCGAGGTCTTGCCGTGGTCGACATGGCCCATGACGGTGACCACCGGCGGACGGCTGACCTCAATCTCGCTGACGTTCTCCTGGCTCATGAGGCTTTCGAGCGCCTCATTCGCCATTTCATCCTCGAAGGAGATCAGCTGGGTGCTCGCGCCGAACTGGGCGGCGACGTCTTTGACCAGTTCCACATCCAGCGACTGATTGACGGTGACAAAGACACCGCGCATCAACAAGGTCGCAATCAGGTCCTTGCCGCGAACGCCTAGCTTCTCCGCCAGGTCCTTCACGCTGATTCCTTCTGTAACCGTGATGGAACGGGTGATCGGCACCGGCTCTTGAGGAATCTGCGCTCCGCCAAAACGCGGGGGCGGAGCAAATCCCTTCATCGGGCCTTCCTTGGTCTTCGGATACTGCTGGCGTCCTCTCCTCTGCTGGGGACCGGCGGGCCGCTGAGGCCGGGCCGCTTCTCCAGGAGGAGGCATCAATCCTGCTCCGCCTCCACCAGGACGAGGACTGCCAAATCCCGGACGGGCGCCAAAGCCCGGTCGCCCGGTTGGACCGGAGGGCCCGCCTCCTGGCTGGGTCCGAGTGGGATGCATGGGACGGCGTGCGCCGGGAGGGCCGCCCGGGGAGGGGCGCTGGCCAAAGCCCGGGCCACCCGAAGCTGGACCTCCGCCAGGCCGTCCGCGATCAAAAATCGGCCGTCCGCGCTGAATAACCCCCGGAGGAGCAGCGCTGGGAGAAGGAGCCACAGGGGGCGGCGGGGGCGGCGGAGCCGTGTATACCGGCCGCGGACCCGTCTGAGGCATGATCACCCGTCGAGCCGGCGGAGCCGGGGCGGGCGGTGCAGGAACACGCACTCCGGCCGGAACGCTGCTGCGGTCCTCAGATGCTGGAGGCGGCGTAGCATGAACTTCCACGGCAGGCGTCGCGGCAGCCACGGGACTCGGCGGCGACGGCGGAGCGGAGGGTATGGCTGCAGCCGGCGGATGAACAGCCGGCGGCTTTGGCGGAGCCCACACCTGTGCCGATTGCTGCGTCGGAGGAACACCGGCCTGCTGGCCGGCTGGAGCGCTCGGCTGCGATCCCGGGCCTTGCACTGGCGGTCGGGCGACGACTGGACCAGCGGGCGGCTTTGCCGCAATCGCCGGAGCTGCCGGAGGAGCCGCAACGACAATCCTCGGCTCTTGCCTGGGCTGAGGGACAATCCTTCGCGGAGCCGGCGCGGGCGGGCGGGGAGCAATGCCCTGGGTTCGTGCGCTCTGGCTCAGGTTTTGCGTCCCTGGGCCCGGAGCGGGAGAGCCCGAAAGACCGGACGCGCTCGGGCTGGGCGGGGCCGGAGAAACCCCAGGATGCGGTTCGGCATGTGCTTCCCGGCTTGGCGCAGCAGCCACTGGAGCAGGAGGATGAGCCGTGGGGACGACGGGAGCAATTGGCGCAGCCTTCACTACGGGGGGCGCGCTGGAAACCTGCGGCTGCGGCGCAACCTGGGGGGCCGTCGTGACTGGGGGCACCGCAGCGACCGGGCTCTGCGGAATCGCCGGCCGGGGCTGTGCCGAAACCACCGGCGCCGATCTGCGCTGCGCTTCGAGCGCAGCCTCATCTTTCCTCTGCTGAATCGCCTTCAGCACATCGCCGGGCTTGGAAACCCGCGACCAATCGATCTTCGGCTTCGGTTCGCTCTCGCCCTTCGTTACCCCGGCGCCGTTCTTGCTGCTGCCGCGCTGAAAATGGGCGCGCACGCGCTCTGCTTCATCCAGCTCGAGCGAGCTGGAATGGGTCTTCTTCTCGGTGACGCCGACCTCTGTCAAAGCGTCGAGAATTGCCCTGCTCTTGACTTCCAGTTCGCGCGCTAAATCGTTGATCCGAACTTTGCTCATCCGTTCCTTTGTATTCAACCTTGCCCAGCCGTCCTTCAGGTCCTCATGTCAACCTCACGGCCGGGGCATTGACGAATCGTCTGACTCTCTTATTATCCTCTGAAAACGTGGAATGTGCGCCACCCGAAAGTCGGGTCGCTCCGCATTTACACGCCACCTTCATCCACCTTCGACTCGCTGTCCATCTCCGGCCCGCCCCTCTCCAGCCGTTCACTCGTGTCCTGACGGCCCGGAGCGACATCCAGGACGCCAATCTCGCCGACGTCCGGCCCTGACTCTGTCAACTCTTCCATCCGCTCCGCGGCGATCTCATCGTGAATCGGCCCCGTCCCCTCGGTATCCGCTTCGGGGGGTTCCGCGGCGCCTTCCTCGTTCAGCTTCAGCGCCTCGATCTCTTCTTCGGATTGAGCCACCTCCAGAGCTTCGGCCTCAGCCGGTGACGGCTCGCTGCGCTTCGCCGTGTCTTCGCCAGCCGGCACCGCCGGGCGCTCCTCGCCAGGCTCATACTCGCCGAAGTAATGCCGCACAGCGACGCTGATCTTTTCCAACGTCTTTTCTCCGATGCCGGGGATCTCCTCCAACTGCTCCGGCGTCATGTCCGCAAGAGCCTCCACCGTAGTGATGCCGGCAACCACAAGCTTCTGAATAATCTGCTCACCCAGCTCAGTCACCTGCTCAATGGGCGTGGAGGGTCCGCCGCTCATCGCAGCAATCTGCTGCTCGACCTCCTGGCGCTTCTCCTCCTCGCTCTTGATATCGATCTTCCAACCCAGAAGCTTGGCCGCCAGCCGCACATTCTGACCCTTCTTACCGATCGCGAGGGAAAGCTGCGAATCGTCCACGATCACTTCTATCTGCTTTTCTCCGAGATCCGTGATACTGACCCTGCTGACCTTGGCCGGCTGCAAGGCCTTCTCCGCAAACGCGGTAATTTCATCGCTGTATTCGATAATGTCGATCTTTTCGCCGCGCAGCTCGCGAATGATCGATTGCACGCGCATGCCTTTCATCCCGACGCAAGCGCCTACCGGATCGACATCCTTATCGCGCGACATCACGGCGATCTTGGTGCGCTCACCCGCCTCCCGCGCAATGGCGCGAATCACCACCGTGTTGTCGTAGATCTCTGGAACCTCGCTCTGGAACAGGCTCTGCACCAGTTCGGGAACAGCGCGGGAGACAATCACCTGCGGACCCTTCGAGGCCCGGTCCACGCGCTGCAGCACCACCCGCACCCGCTCTCCAATGGCAAACTGCTCCAGGCGCGATTGCTCACGCTTGGGCATGCGCGCTTCTGCTTTTCCCAGATCGAAGATCACATCCTGCAGTTCGACCCGCTTGACCGTGGCATTCAGAACTTCACCCAACCGGTGCGCGTACTCGTTGTAAACAGTGTCGCGCTCAGCCTCCCGCACCTTCTGGAAGATCACCTGTTTCGCCATCTGAGCGGCGATTCTGCCTAGCACATCGGTCGGCTTGTAATAACGGATCTCTCCACCTACCTCGACCTCCGGGGCCAAGGCGCGGGCATCCTCCAGCGTGATCTGGTTGACGGCGTCCTCCACCTGA
>DASYYO010000356.1:0-5251 GCA_035933805.1 Acidobacteriaceae bacterium
CGGAAGAGTGAAAACGTCCGGCAGGAGCATGGTTTCGGCATCGATCACCGCCAGTCCCAGAAGCAGAAAGCAGAGCAAAGCCCAAGCCCCTGCCTCCCAGCGAACGCCAAACTTCCACCAGCAGGCCACGAAGAGAGCGGACATTGCCAGCTCTACGAGCGGATAGCGCCAGCCGATCGGCGCAGCGCACGACCTGCATCTCCCTCGAAGCAACAACCAGCTGAGCAGCGGGATGTTGTCTCGATTGGCGATCTCCCGGTTGCAATGGCGGCAATGGGAACGTGGAGCAACGACTGACTCCTTTTGCGGCAGCCGGGTAATGCAAACATTGAGAAAGCTGCCAAAGGCCAATCCGGCCAGGGCACACAGAAAGGCAGCGATCATGGCCGCAGGACACCAGACATGGGTAGCCAAAGTATACGCGGAGCTGGTCTTTATCCTTCCCGGAACGCCATCAAGTGTGTCTTGAGCCGTCAGAACTGGCGCCGTCAGCCGGGCTCTCTCACTCTTGCCGGAGCAGGAAGATGGCGGCCCTTTCCGCGGCTCTTTCCTACGGCCCCGCCATCCGCCATTCCTCAACTCCATGGGTTACATTCGAGGTATGGATTCGCCGCGTGATTCTGCCAAGGATTCGGGAGCGCTCTTCGCGGAAGCCGCCGCCATCATGGCGCGCCTTCGCGCCCCTGGAGGGTGTCCCTGGGACCGCGAACAGACCCTGGAAAGCATCCAGCCTTACACGCTGGAAGAGGTCTACGAGGTCTTCGACGCGATTGAACGAGGGCACTGGACGGATCTATGCGAGGAACTCGGCGACCTTCTCCTGCAGATCCTTTTCTACTCAGAGATCGCGGCTGAAGCCGGACACTTTAGCATCGCGGACGTCGTAGCCGCCCTCAGCCGTAAGCTGGTGCGGCGGCATCCCCACGTCTTTGGGGATGAGGCGTCGGCGGCCGCGGGAAACGGCAGCGGTCTGCAGCTCTCCGGGGCGGCCGATTCCGCACAGGTCTTGCGCAATTGGGAGGCTATCAAGCAGTCGGAGAAGACGGATCGCCCGGTGGAGGCTTCCTCCCTGGATGCCGTGTCTCGCGCCATGCCGGCTCTCTCCGAGGCGCGCAAGCTGGGTTCGCGGGCGGCCAGGAGCGGCTTCGACTGGCCGGATGCAGAAGGGCTCTTCGAAAAGCTGAGGGAGGAGACTGCGGAGCTGCGGCACGCGATGGATCACCCGGCATGGAAGGGTGGACCCTCCCGAAGAGAAGCCGGCGGGGACAGCGCCGGTTCCCGCACGGTGATGGCGGAGGAGACCACCGGCGAGGTCGCAGCTGCGCAAGACGCCGTCGCAGCCGAGATCGGGGACCTGCTCTTCACCGCGGTGAATCTGGCTCGTCATTTGAAGGTAGACCCGGAGTTCGCCTTGCGGGGCACGAATGCCAAGTTCCGCCGCCGGTTTGCTTTCATGGAGAGCGTGGCCGCGGCGCCGCTGGAAACATTGTCCGCGGCGGAGCTGGAACTGCTCTGGAACCAGGCCAAGGCAGCCGAGACGCATGTCTCCGCAAGGACAAAATGACCGTCCCGCACTCCGGCATCCTGATCCGCATGTGCGGCGGCCTGGACGAATGCGACGCCTGTGTCCGTTTGCAGAGCGACGTCTGGGGTTTGCAGGATGGCGATGTCATTCCCCGCCGGTCCTTCATCGTCGCTCTTCAGATCGGCGGACAGGTGGTTGGAGCCTTTGATACCCGCCTGCCGCATACCAGCGCGGAGGGGGACGCGCGGAACCTGATAGGTTTCGCGATGGCGCTGCCCGGCTTTGCCAAACCGGCTCCCGGCGAGCCCGCTGGCATCCATCCGTACCTGCACTCCCACATGCTGGCCGTCCGCACCGAGTACCGGAACCGGGGAATCGGACGGCGTCTGAAGCTTTTTCAGCGGGAGGAGGCCCTGAGCCGGGGCATCCCTCGTATGGATTGGACCTTCGATCCGCTGGAGATCAAGAACGCCTTTCTGAATCTTGCAAGGCTGGGTGTGATCGTCCGCCGCTACACACCCAACTTGTATGGTGGATCCTCTTCTCGTCTTCAGGGCGCATTGCCGACGGATCGTTTGCATGCCGAGTGGTGGCTGGACAGTCAGAGAATACGGTCCATCCTGGAGGGAGCGCCGCCTTCCTTGCCCCCGATTGTGCAGACCGTCATCGTCCCTCATGAGATCAGCCGTTGGAGGCAGACTCCCGGGGAGCAGGGGCTCGCCTTTGACGTGCAGGCCGAAATTCGTCGTAAATTTGTAGAGGCGTTTGCCAATGGTCTAACCGCCGTCGGCTTTATTATCGATTCGCAAGGAAATGGAGTATTTCAGTTGGGCCGGTGGGAAGAACCGCCGAATTCCGCCGGAGAGCCCGGCCGTTAAGCGGAGGCCACATTCCTCAGGGGCGGCATGCGATACTCGACTTCTAAGGCCCGCTTTTCGGCCAGCCGGATTCCAGCATCACGGGTCTCGATCCAAGGGGCTCAACGTATCACGGCAAACACGCGCGCAGCGCGCCAACCAACGGAATCGAGTAGATGCCTCGTGAAGATTGACGCGATTTTTCTCCGTGAAGTTCGAATGTCTCTGGTCCATCCATTCACCACGAGCTTTGGCCAGACGACCGAGAGACGCGTACTCCTGGTCGAGATCAGGGCGGAAGGGCTCTCGGGGTGGGGCGAATGTACCGCCGGAGAACACCCATATTTCAGTGAAGAAACAACCGATACCGCCTGGTCGGTCCTTCTGCAGGAGCTTGCGCCGGTGCTCGCATCGAGTGACATCGAGCATGGGGGACGCTGTCCGGAACTCTTCCGGCGGGTGCGCGGCCATCGTATGGCAAAAGCCGCCCTGGAAAATGCCGTTTGGGATCTGGAAGCGCAAATGCAGGGGGTACCCCTTTACGATCTGCTGGGAGGCACGCGCAAGGTGATCGACTGCGGAGTCTCCATCGGCATTCAGCCTTCGCTGAGCCAGCAAGTGGAGAAGGTGGGCGCCGAAGTGGCGGCCGGCTACCAGCGCATCAAGCTCAAATGCAAGCCAGGCTGGGACCTGAACGTTTTTGAGGCGGTCCGGAAAGAATATCCGCAGATTGTCCTGAGTTGCGACGCAAATTCCGCCTATCGTCTGAGAGATATCGACCACCTGATCGACTTCGATCGCTTCGGCCTGTTGATGATCGAACAGCCTCTCTGGGCAGATGATTTCTATTTTCACGCCATGCTGCAGAAGCGCCTGGAGACGCCGATTTGCCTGGATGAATCGATCCGGAACCGGCGCGATGCGTTGGCTGCCATCGAGATGGGCTCCTGCCGCATCATCAACATCAAGCTAGGCCGGGTGGGCGGCTTCAGCGAGGCGATCGCCATTCACAACGCCACCCAGGAGCGTGGCGTCCCCGTATGGTGCGGAGGAATGCTGGAGACCGGCATCGGTCGGGCTCATAACATCGCTCTTTCGACACTGGAAAACTTCAGCCTTCCGGGAGATGTTTCCGCCTCGCGGAGATACTGGTCAGAAGATCTGATTGAACCGGAGGTAGAGGTCTCGCCACAGGGCCAGATCCAGGCGCCGTCCGGCCCGGGCCGTGGATTTGAGGTCCGTACAGATCTGATCGAGAGGCTGACCGTCCGGAAGGAGAGAATCCGGGCGATGGAGCTTGTCTCCTGAGGCCGATTCCTCGACGGTTCGGCTCGGATCGGGAAGCATGCAACTTTGACGGATCCGGGAGACTCTATTTCTCAAGCATCCGGATCGCATCCTGGTAGGTCGTCTCCGCCGGTACCGGATGAAAGTCGGTTGAGCTTTCCGTCGTGGAGAAGTCAGCGTTTTTCACCATCAGGATCTTGCCCTGGAGGCGGAGCTTCATCAGATCCGTCTCCCAATGGTGAAGCCCCACATCGGAGTTTTCGACAAGGATACTGCCCCCCTTGTAGAGCCTGCCAAGCACACCCCAGCCGAAGTTGACGTCTGAGAACAGGTGAGCGTCGATTTTGGCCAGACGCAGCTGCGCCTGGTCTATCCAGAGCTCGCCCATCATGCCATGGAAGACCTCGCCGTCGCGATCCGGCGGGGTGAAGGCGGGGTTCGGCTTGAAGCTCAGCCGGTAACATGGCCCGCTCGGCCCCTGCACCATGCCCTCATAGGTATAGAGAAACGCGTCGGGCAGCATTCTCACCAGTTCATCGCCGTGGGCGCTATCTTCCTGCTCCTTTTTATGCCGGTGTTCCTGGATCTCCGGGTGCGCCATCAGGTTGTTCAAACGGGCAAGCTCGGCCTGGTCTTCTTCCGGGCTGAGCGGTTTTCCGTCTCTCTCGATCAGACGCGCCACTCCGCCGTCCTTCGTCTCCACGATCAACTTGACATTACTGCCCTTGGCGTCTTGCTTGGAGAGACGGAATCGGAACGGATGAGGCGGCCCGCTCGCATGGAGTTCATTCCAGGAGGCGTCGCGCACGATCTTTTCCGCATTGGGAGCCACAGGACTGGTCTCTGCCCTGGGAGTATCGGCGGAAGAGAGAAAGAGAGCCACCCCGAGGAACCAGAATGGAAGGTGCGGCCGGACCTCACGAAAAATCATAGATACTTTCGCCTGCCGGCCGTGGGAGATTTGCGGATGGAAGCGATCCGGGCACAACCCGTCAAAAGGAATTCCTGGACCGCCTGACTCCGGCTCCAGGGACCGGCCACGTCGCCTGACCGAAATTGCTTCAGGGCGGCCATCCAACCCAATTCGGGGTTCCGGGGCCACCTCCAGTTTACATCGATCAGGCGGCATTTAGACGGATGCCGAGCCGACCAGGGAAGAGAGCCTTTCCGGGGGTTGACTGATTCGGCGCTAAGGCTCTCCCAATCACCCGTTTGTGGGTTGCGGCGACGTTCTTCCCGTGCGTATAGTTCGGGCAGAAGCCAGCGAATTTTACATTTGGGAGAGTGCAGATGACGGTTGGAGACAGCGCTGCGGCGGTAATTGGCCGGTCCGTTCAGATTCGCGGAGAAGTGAAGGGTAGTGAAGACCTTCTGGTTGACGGGCAGGTCGAGGGCACCATTACCCTGACGGAGAGCCGTCTCACCGTCGGACCTCACGCCAACGTCACCGCCAACGTCGCCGCACGGGATGTGATTTTGCTGGGCCGGCTGAGCGGCAACATCAAGGCCAGCGGACGAGTCGAGTTGCGCAAGGGCTGCAACCTGGTTGGAGATATCTACGCAAATCGCCTTTCCATTGAGG
>DASYYO010000357.1:0-10086 GCA_035933805.1 Acidobacteriaceae bacterium
ATTGCCCATTCTGCCGTCGCCCTCCAGGCTCTGGCGGAAGGCCTCGATGTTCTATTGGAAAAGCCCATCGCCGCTACTCTCCCGGAAGCCGACGCGCTGCTGCTGGAGGCATCCGCAACCGGGCGAATTCTGCAGATCGGGCATCTGGAGCGCTTCAACCCTGCGGTCACCGCGGTCGTGCCGAGACTGAACGGCCCGATGTTCTTCGAGGCGCACCGGCTGAGCGTTTTCACCCCCCGGGCGCTGGATGTGGACGTCGTGCTCGATCTAATGGTCCATGACCTGGACGTGGTGCTCAGCTTCGCACGGTCTCCCGTCCTTGAGGTTCGCGCGGTGGGCCTGGCTATCCTGTCTCCCAAGGTCGACATCGCCAATGTGCGCCTGGAATTCGCCTCCGGGGCAGTTGCGAATTTCACCGCCAGCCGCGTGAGCACGGAAAAAGTCCGTAAGCTCCGCTTCTTCCAGCCGCACCAGTATGTCTCGATCGACTACGCGCGGCAGGACCTCCTGATCATCGACGTGGACCGGACGATCCCGGTCCCGGGTGGCCTCGCGTCCGGGGAGATTCCCACAGCCCGCTCCGGCCTGGCTTTCAGCAAGCCCGCGGTTGAGACCGGAGAGCCGCTGCGGCTGGAGATTCTCAGCTTCTTGAACTCGGTTCGCACCCGTACCCCGCCCCTGGTGAATGCGAAGGACGGGCGCGACGTGCTGGCGCTTGCTCTGGAGATCAATCGGGAGATCGCAATCCATGCCAGCCGGGCGGGACTCCAGAGATTCCTGAACCACTAAAGAGAAGTCATCCGGAGACCCGGACCCTGGCGCCGTCTTTTACGTCGGTGCTGGGATATGTGATCACCCGATCGCCGGAATGAAGTCCCTGCAACACCTCCCAATCATTCTCCCCTCGATGGCCGAGACGAACGATGACCCGATGGGCGGTCCCGTTGCGCACAAGAAAGACCGCCCACTCCTCGCCCAGGCGAAAGATGGCGCTCGAGGGCACGAGGAGCACATCCGGGTTCTCCCAGGTAATGACCCGGACTTCGACGTGATAGGCATCTTCGAGCCCGTGCGAGCTGCCGGTAAAGTCACAGATCACATTGACCCGCTGCTCTTCGACGCCGAGTGCCGAGACTTTTGTAAAGGCGCTCGGCTCGACCATTCGTACGCGTGCGGGAATCGGCGTATCACCGCCCCAATCTGTAATCATGGCGGCATTCCCAGGCTTGATCCGCATGGCATCGCGGGTGAGGAAATCGGCAACCAGCTCCAGGCGCGGGCTATAGCCTATCTCCATTACGGGTGTTCCCGGGCCCACCACTCGCTCACTCTGTTCGAGGAGCTTGAGCACCCGGCCGTCCATTGGAGAAAGGATGGCCGTCGGAAGCCCGGTCAGATCATCTTGATGGACAAGTAGCGCGGATCTGGCTTCTTCCACCTGATAGGCTGCGGCCTGTGCCCCCGCCCGCGCCGCCTGCAGTTGCTTCTCTGTCGCCTGGTCGAGCATGACGGCTTTCTCGAATGCCTGCTTTGAAATGATGCCTTCGTTGTAGAGTGCCTGGCCTCTGGCGAGGTCTGCCTTGATCTGCTGAGATTCAGCCTCCGAGCGTCCCACCACCGCCTCGGATTCCTGCTGAGCAGCGAGCGCGACGCGCAGCCGGGCCTGGAGAATTGCGTTTTGTCTTGGATCGATAGGAGCAGGATCTATCCATGCCACCCTCTGACCGGCATAAACCCGGTCGCCGGCGTGCAATTCGACCCTCCGGAGTTTGCCCGTGACCGTCGCCGCCAGAACAAAGTGGTCGTGCATTCTGGTTTTGCCCTCTTCTTCCACAATCTCCCGCAGGCTTCCACGGCGGATCCATGCGGCTTGAACGGGAATCGCGGCCGGCCTGAATACAACGGCCAGGCCTGCCAGAATCAGCAAAGCGGCAATGAGCAGTGTAATGAGCGTGCGTCTCTTCATTTCATTCCCGCGCCTTGAGAACCGATACGATGTCCAGCCTCGCGATCCTCCGGTTCAACAGAACTCCCGAGACGGCTGCGGCGAACAATACAATGAGGAACGCCCAGGCATAGCTCGTGGCTCGCACCGCCACCGGCATGCGATAAAGTTCCGTCTGTATGCGTGCTGCCAGGAATGCGCAGAGCGCGTAACCGGCGGCGAAGCCGAAGGGCAGCGCGGCAATCGTAATCAGTGCCTGTTCCCCGAGCAGGATCGAGGTGATCTCCCCTCGGGTGAAACCGAGAATGCGAAGCGTCGCCAGCTCGTTTGCCCGCTCCGACAAAGCAATCCGGGCGCCGTTATAGATCATGCCGATGGCGATGATCGAGGCGAAGACGATCAGGGTCCCGATCGAGAGAGCCATGCTGCGGTGGATGGTCTCTCGAAAGCTGGTGACGGCCGTCTCTTTGATGGATACGCCGGCCACCGCCGGTAACAGTTTCAGCCGGCGGTAGAGGCTCCGTTCCTTGCCGGCGTCCACCTGCAACAGAGCGCCCGAGATCAGATGATCTTCCTGCATCATTCGATTGAGAGAGTGGATCTCCATGTAGGCATTGGTGCCCAGTAGTTCATCGACTGTTCCGGCAACCGTCACGCTGCGCGCCACCCGCTTTCCTTCCAGCGTCTCCAGCCGGAGGCTCTCTCCGGGAACAACACCGAGGACGCTGGCAAGAATCGAGCTGATGACGATGCCGTCGGCCGGCAGCGGGCGACGATTTCCATTCTGGTCGACAATCTGATGGAGTTCACTGTTTGCCGGCAGGCCGAGAATGCTGGTCTTTCTCCATCGGTGCTGATAACGCAGCCGGACAGGCACCACGCGGAAGGCTTCGGAACGAATCACCTCGGGCAGGCGGCCGAACTCGAATCGCGCGGCCGCCGAGCGTACTTCGTTCAGGGTGACGGAGATGTCTTCACGCTGTACCTGACCAAACTGGATTGTCATCATGCGATCGAGGGCGTCGAACAGCCCGAACTCCACGACGACGATCATGATCGAGCAACAGATGGCGAAGGCGGAGGCGAGCGTTCTCCAGGGTCTCCTCTCTAGGTTGCGCAAGATCATGCGCAGCGCGGGAGGAATGATGGGTAGGTTCAGCCTGCTGATCAGAGTCGGACGGAATTGCGCCGGAGACTCCGGGCGCATGGCCTCCGCTGGCGGCAACAGCACCGCGCGGGCGATCGCCGCCATCGCTCCGGAGACCGCGGTGAGAGCCGTGATTGCTCCCGCGACGAGGAAGATGTTGAGTTCCGGCCGGTAAACCAGGATCGGAAAACGGTAGAACTCCGCGTACAGCGACGCCAGCCGGATGCCGAAGTACCAACCGAGAGCGCAGCCCAGCAGATAGCCGGCCGCCGCAATCAGCAGGCTGGATTCCACGTAGTGCAGCCCGACCTGCCAGTTCGTGTAGCCAAACGCCTTCATCACCGCGATATCCCCCCGTTGCACGCCCACCATGCGCGTTAACGAGAGATGCACCATCAAAGCCGCCACGGCGAGAAAGATGGCGGGAATGACGGTCGCGCTGATCTTGTTCTGGGAGATCTCATCGGAGATGAAGCGGTGGGAGATCTGGTCGGCCCGTCCGTAGGCGCCCAGCGAACCATAACGGTCGAGCTCGCGATCCATCTGTGCGATCACATCGTTTTCATTGGCCCCCGGCAGCAGAGAGACGGTGATGGAGTTGAACGCGCCTTTCATGTTGAGCGCCGGCGCGAGAGCGTCCGCGGACATCCAAAGCACGCCGAAGTGCTGATTGTCGGGAAAGAGCGAGCCACCTCCGCGAATCTCGTAGATGTACTCCGGCGAGAGCGCGATCCCGGCAATCATCAGCTTCTGCCAGCGTCCGTTGATCACGGCATACAGTTCGCTCCCTGGCTCGAGCCGGGTGGCCCTGGCGAACGCCTCGCTGGCGATCACCTCGTTATCCGCGTCTGGAGACAGGTAGCGGCCGCGCCGCAGAACAATGGCATTCAGGCCGCGCGTCTCGACGCGGGGTACGGAGATCAGACGGCCGATCGCAGGCTCATCCATCCCGGGAAGATCGAGGGTTACGTCCATCACCACCCGCGGCCCAGCCTGAGCCACGCCCGGTATCCGGCTGATCCGTTCCGCCTCCCAGTCCGGAGCGCGCTTCAGTTCGCAAAACAGGTCGGCGAAGTGGTAGTGCGCGTAATAATCCGTCTGGGAGCGCAGAAGCGAGCGATACATGGCCCGCATCGACACGAAGGCCGCCACGCCGCACGCGATGACCAGAGCGATGGCAAACGCCTGTCCTCGCATGTGAAGGAGATCCCGGAAGAGCTTTCTATGCAGTGTCGTCATGGCTCACCAGACCAGTTCCTCGGGGCGCACTTTTCTGGCATTCCGGGTTATCTCGAGGATTTCACCGCTCCTCAGGCGGATCACCCGGTCGGCCATGCCCGCGATGGCCGAGTTGTGAGTGATGACGGCGACCAGAGTGTTCAGTTCCTGGTTGATCTTCGCAAGAACGTCCAGGACAAGCTTGGCTGTCGGGAAGTCCAGCGCCCCTGTGGGTTCATCGCACAGCAGAATATCCGGCCTCTTGGCGATCGCACGCGCAATCGCCACCCTCTGCTGCTCGCCCCCGGAAAGCTGCGATGGAAAATGGTTCAGCCTCTCTTCCAGGCCGACCAGCCGCAGAGCCTCGCGCGGGTCCATCGGATTTTGTGCGATCTCGGTGACCAGAACCACATTCTCGAGAGCCGTCAGACTGGGGATCAGATTGTAGAACTGGAAGACGAAGCCGACATGTTCCCGGCGAAAGCGCGTCAGGCCGGCATCGTCGGCCTGGGAGAGCCAGTGATCGCGAAAACGGACATCGCCGGAGCTGGGCGTATCGAGGCCGCCGAGAATGTTCAGCAGCGTGGATTTTCCGCTGCCGGAGGGGCCGAGGAAGACGACAAATTCTCCGGCTCTCAATTCCAATTCGACCGAACGAAGCGCAACGATCTCAATTTCGCCGGTCCTATATACCTTGGAAACGGAATGGGCGAAGAAGACAACATCAGAGACTGGTGCGGCCTCGTTGTTGTTCGGAGAAGCAATCATGCCCGTCCACAGCGCGAGAGCGAGTCTGCCTTGCCGGGCGCGTCGCCCGGGTATCCTCCGGCTGGCTCCGCTCTCTGCAACCCAGAACAGATTGATGGAGCAGGACTCCATTTTCAGTGACGGTGGTCACAGGCGGTGCTTCGCGATCGAGGCGCAGTATCGGCGTATGCCGGTTCTCGCGCTGGCCGCGGAAGCGCCGCTCCGGGGTCATACAGGCAAGGTCTTTCCCGGGAGGGACGTGCGGCTGGCGACCTTGCGAATTCCGCGCAGAATGCTCAGCATATACAGGCGAATCCCGAGTCCGGCGAAGAACCAATAGAAGTTGAATCTTCGCTCTGCCGCGGGGTCGAGCGAATGAATGCGGGTCTCGGTTCGAACTGTGGTTTTGCCCTTGCGGGACTCATCAAACCAGAAATTTGTCAGGACCTTGGTGTAGCCCGCCTCCCGAAACGACAGAAATCCATCGAGATTTTGCAGCCGGCGGATTCCGAAACCCCGCTTCCAGAACTGACCGACAAGAGCTCCGGCGAATTCGTGCCGCTGGCTCTCCGCAATCGGCAAAGCGCCAAAAACTGCCGCAGCCTGGAGGAAGCTCGATGGTTCTTTCGCCGGTGAGCTCCGGCCAAAGTTGCGGATGCGCGCCAGCAACTCCGCCAAGGGCACATCCGCCCGATCCAGCGACTTCAAAGCGGCGCCAACCTCGTCCGGGGTTGCTCGCATGCCGAACTGTTGAACCAGGCGGTGTTCGTACTCGGGCATCAGGCGATTCAGGGTGCGAGTCGCCAGCGGCACGGACTGAGCGCGAAAGGGGCTTTGCTCGGCTCCGCTCGCGAAGTCCTCGACAAATCGCGAGACCTCGTCCCAGCGAGTGAGTTCGTGGTCCCTGCTCGTATCGGTGGGGCCGCCTGACTTCGATGAGATCCTTTTCATGAGAAAGCGGAGCGGAGGGCTGTACTCCCGGTAGTTCAAAGCCCCGGCAAAGCTGGCGATCCATTGCGGTGTCCATGCGGCATCGTCCAGGAGCTTTCGTACAGGTCCGAGAGATTCCAGGTAAGCATCGGGGGTCCCGGGACTCACCGCAAGACAGACAGAGAAGAAGCCGCTCCACGAAACCGCAGCCAGGTGGCGGCGGTTGGTCTCAAGAAAGCGATGCAGCGGCCGCGGGTAGTCCTCCCGATAGATGGGCGCCCCCACCAGCACGCCATCGAAGTGCTCAACCTGCGCTCCCGTCACTCCGGGATCAGCTAGATCCCGGAAGACGACCTCCAGGCCGCGCTCGCGCAGACGGGTTCCAAGGTAATTCGCGATCTTGCCCGTCTGGCCGTACTTCGTCAGGAAAAAGATGCCGACTCTCTTGTTCATGGCGCCTCCCTCTCGGCCCGGTTTGGATCCCTCCCGATTCCTCCGTGCGGCGTGCTCCGGCGCCAGAAAAAAACGAAGGGAAGCAGTTGGAGAATTGAAAGGACCGCCAGGTATCCAAGCAGGATGGCCGTGGATTCGTTCGAGAGCCTGGAGCCAAAGAGGAGGGCTACGCCCATTCCCAGTTCAACCAGACCTCCGGAGAGGATGGCTCGTCTGTACCCCGGGTGGTGCCGCAGGTGACTGGCGATGCGCAGCTCCGCCAGGCCAAAGAGCAAAGCGAAGGGAGCGGTGAAGAATCCGACGGTCTGCAGCGATGCCGTCTGGGAGATCGCAAGATACAGTCCGGACGCGATCGAAATCAAGCCGAGGACGAGATAGCTCAACAGTTCCCGCTTGTGCCTCCGTCCGAACTGAAACGCGATGGTCTCCTCTACCATCCCCATTGTCACCAGGGCAGCGGCTGCCGCGACGACAAGCACCAGCGAGGCGATTGTTTCCAGCCGTTCATCGACCAGGCTGGGATGCAGGCGCAGCAGGAGGAGAACAAAGGCAGCGAGCAAAAGCACCAGGATCCCAGAGACAACACGATGGAGTTTGAGTTCGGATCGCATGACGACTCCAGGAGTAACCACTTCGATTTCTCATCCTCCGGCATTGGAGCCGGCTTCCATTCAGTAGCCTCCGGGATGGCCCTTTTCCAGCTTGTTGAGCGCCGCCGTGAAGGCATCGCGATGCTTCATCTCATCTTGCCGGATCTCTTCGAAACGCTGGGCGGCTTCATGGTCTCCAGCCTGCTGCGCCTGCTGGGCGAACTCACGATACATGGTCGAGGACTCGTAGGATTCACCTTGGATGGCATCCTTCAAGTTCGCTGCATCGGAGCCCACCAGCCCGGCCAGTTTCGCTTCTTCCGCAAAGTGCTCGAAGCGCTCGGTTTTGGCTGTCTTTTCCAGCAGGTCCGCGAGTTCCGGGTTTCCGTCGCGGCGGGCCTTCTCTGCAAAAAGCAGGTACTTTGCATAGGCGAAGGCCTCGCCATGCATCGCAGTCGATAGATTCTGTGCGGTCTTCTCGTTCAATTTCTTTTCCTGTTGGGCGGCGATGTGACCGATCAGGAAGAATGCGATGGCGATCGCAAAGGCGGCAAGTCCAAGTTTGGTTTTCATATCCCCTCCAGAAGCGGATCGAAGCGGTTTTCACCGAGGGTTCGTTCCTTCTCAACCTAGTCGAAGCGTCGTTCCAGGAATGTGACGAGGGTCACTCCGGTTTCTCGTATCCGGACGCTGGCGGAGGGTTCTGGGAGAAGAGCATCACGATCTGCGGGCGCGAGATATCATGAACCAGTCTGCGGTATGATTTTCGTCCATATGGCAAGGGTGGCATTTCCTGCGCGAGGAGCGTATGTGAGCGTAACCAGGATGATCTTGATCGCGCTTCTGGCAGTTACAAATCTGCCGGCGGCGAGAAGCCAACAGCCTCCCCAAAGGTGGACGGAGCAGGAGGCAGCCGCGTGGTATGCGAAGGAGCCTTGGCTCGTTGGCAGCAATTTCATCCCTTCCAACGCGATCAACCAGCTGGAAATGTGGCAGGCAGTCACCTTCGATCCGAAGGAGATCGACCGGGAGCTGGGCTGGGCGGAACAGATCGGCATGAATACCATGCGCGTCTTTCTGCAGGATCAACTGTGGGCTCAGGATCCCGCTGGATTTACCAGGCGGATCGACGCTTTTCTGGCCATTGCAGCCAGGCACCACATCCGCCCCCTGTTTGTCCTCTTCGATTCGTGCTGGGACCCCAACCCGGTGCTAGGGCCCCAGCATCCGCCGATACCCGGCGTGCACAATTCAGGATGGGTGCAAAGTCCAGGCGCAAAATCGCTGACCGATCCTTCGACATATCCGCGGTTGAAGCAATACGTGGAGGGAGTGGTCGGCGCGTTCGCGCGCGATGAACGCATCCTTGGCTGGGATATCTGGAATGAGCCCGACAACGGGGACAGGGAGAAGGGCGATCCCGCAAACAAAACCGCACTCGTCGCTGCTCTTTTGCCGCAGGCCTTCGCCTGGGCGCGCGCTGCGCATCCTGTGCAGCCCTTGACCAGCGGTTTATGGATGGGAGACTGGGTGCATCCGGAGAAAGAGACTGCGATCACGAAGATTCAGCTTGCCGAGTCCGACGTGATCAGCTTTCACAATTACGGCTGGCCGGAGGAGTTTGAAGCCAGAATCAAACAACTCCAGGCGTACCACCGGCCTATCCTCTGCACCGAGTACATGGCGCGAGGCGCCGGAAGCACCTTCGACACCATCCTGCCGATCGGAAAAAAGTACAGCGTAGGAATGATCAACTGGGGATTCGTCGCGGGCAAGACACAGACCTATTTGCCTTGGGATTCCTGGGAGCGCCCCTACGTGCTGTCTCAGCCGGCCATATGGTTTCACGACATCTTCCACCCCGACGGCGAGCCGTACCGCCAGCAAGAGGTTTATCTGATTCATCAGCTTACGGGGCGTGGGAGCGTTGAGCCTCCCCGGGAGCGCTGAGGAGGAAGTTCGCAAAGTTGCAAAGGCAGGGGCGCGGAGTGCTGCAATCTCCCCTCTGAATTTCTTCGTGGTTATCCGGATTTCTATTTCGGGCTGAGCGCCCTCCAAGCTATTCATAACCGCTGAAGACGAGGCCGCCCAGGATGAAGGCGGCAAGCCGCGTCTCGGCCTCATTCCAGAAGAATGCTCGAAGAAGGTGCCTGGCACGTGAATGTTCTGCTTAAAGGTGCTTATCTTCTGGACGAACGGGGCCCGAATTGTCCATCGTCGCCCGGGGAGAGGCCGCTCGACCCCAGGACTTGGGGCGCATTCGTTGGTGGTACACTCGGCAGTCGAATGCTTACCACGCGACGATCCTTCATCGCCATGACAGCCGCCGCGGCGGCAGGCGCTTCAGCGTCCGGGACCCGCGGAACTCCTATCCTTCTGGGCGGACCCATCTTTCTGGAGTCCGACGATCCTGCTGCCTTGGCGCGCGAGCATCGCCGTCTGGGTTACAGTGCGGCTTATTGTCCAAAGATCGCCACGCTGAAGGACCCCGATCTGCTCCGGGCGATCCGTAAAGCGTATGCGGCGGAGAACGTTTGCATTGCCGAGGTTGGAGCCTGGAAAAACATGCTCGATCCCGACGCCGGGAAGCGCCGGGAAAATCTCGCATACGTGGTGGAACGCTGCGCCCTGGCTGAAGCCGTCGGCGCCCGCTGCTGCGTGGACATTGCGGGAACCTACAATCCCGATTCCTGGTATGGTCCGAATCCGAAGAATCTTTCCAGGGAGTTCTTTGAGGCCACGGTAGCCAACTGCCGCCATGTGATCGATGCGGTCAAGCCGACCCGGACCCGCTTCACCATTGAGATGATGGGCTGGAGCATTCCCGACGGGCCGGATTCTTACCTGGAACTGATTCGCGCCGTCGACCGCAAGGCCTTCGGGGTTCATCTCGATGTCTGCAATGGGATCAATTCACCCCGGCGCTTTTACCAGAACACCGCCTACATCAACGAATGCTTTTCCAAGCTGGGTCCGTGGATCGTCTCCTGCCATGCGAAAGACCTCAAATGGGTCGTAGAGCTCAATGTCCATTTCCTTGAAGTGATACCCGGCCG